>NZ_JBAWTG010000001.1:0-339972 GCF_037106235.1 Methylobacterium nigriterrae
GTGGGTGGTGGCCGACCGAGGTTATGCCAGTCACGCCTTTCGTGAGCACATCTGGAGCCGGGGTGCACGGCCCGCGATCCCGTCAAAGCGCAACGAAGCCCCCGTCGCCTGCCCGGACTGGATCTACAACAACCGCAACTTCGTCGAGCGGCTCTGGGCGCGTTTGAAAGAATGGCGTGCCATCGCAACCCGCTACGAGAAGACAGCTTCAAGCTTCATGGGCGTTCTCTCGCTCGCAGCCGCTCTGGACTGGCTCAAGAGCTAACAGGCCGTAGATGGGTTCGCGATCCCGATCCCAGCGATCTCCGCCTTCAGGCCAATCAGCTCCTCCTCCCAGCTGTCGGCCTGCCTCGCCAGCTCGTCCCGATCCAGGGTGATGCCCGCCAGTTCCATGCGGACGACCGGAACAACGGCCTCGCACAGCCGGGACAGCGACTCTCGTCCTCGGGCGAGCGGACCAATCCGGGGTAGCAGGGCGTCAGCCAGCTTCAGCGCGAACACGGCGTCCAGGGCAGCGTAGGCCACCTGCTCATCGGTCAGGCGATCGCGCCACCAGGGCGAGACCTGCGATTCCTTCGGCAGCTCGATACCGAGCGCCTCATCGACCGCAGCCTTGAGTGATGCCCGGCGGGTGCCCTCGCGACGCCTGTCTGCAACGCCACGGAGAATGAGGCCGGACATGAGGATCGTGTCGAGTAGGTTGGCGCTATCGAGCGCGATGCCATTCGCCATCAGCATCTTGGCGTCAAAGCTCAGGTTGTGGCCGACGAGCGTGCATTTCCAGATCGGGGCAAGAGCATCACTGCCCAGCGGCACCCGGCGCAGGTCAATGACGAGAGCTACTGTTCGGCCCTCAATCTCTCCAGCGACCTGGAGCAGGCGGACCTCCGCCCGGAACGGGTCGAGAGCTGCTGATGTGTCCAGGGCTGGTTGCGTTTTGGCGGAGCGGCCGTCCTTCGTGATCGCGATCGGCCGGAGCACAGGCAGGAATTCGGGCCGAGGCGCCGTTTCGACATCGAGGCCGAGAGTGTCAGCGACTGCGCACAGGCGTCCGACCTCGCGGGCAGCCTGCTGCTCGTCGTCGATGAAGATCAACTCGACGCCGAGCCGCTCCAGCAATGCGACTGAGGCCGTGCTCCCGGCAGGCAGAAGGACGGAGCGGATGCTGCCGCGCTGGGCCTCCAGCGCTGCCCTGAGATCGAGGCAGAGATCTTCCGAGCCGTGCGCGATTAGTTCGCCGTCCGCCAAACGTTCGGAGAACGTCACGCCTGCGGCTTTCGCTACTGAGAGGATCTCAATGGTAGCCGACCCCTGGGCGCCGCTCACCGGTTCGCGGGCGACGAGCGATAGCGGTGGATCGTACGAAGGCATTTGGTCAGCAAGCATCGCGCCCGAGACCACGTCAGCCACAGGCTCTATCTCGAGGCCGGGTGCAGATGCATTGCTACCGGACGCAGCGATCCCGATCGCACGCAGCTGTTCTCGAATAGACTTCCACGTCATTACTCCCACGGTTTCAAACTCCTCAGATGCGCATCATCATGCGCAATTCCCATTGGCGAATTTCATGATGAGATCTGCGAAGGGTTACAGGTGGTACGGGCGGTACTGCAGAGGGCACCACCCTCGACGGCGAGCTGTCTTGCGGGGTACAGGGTGGGACTGGGATGGGATCGCGCACTACCAAGTACTGCCGGTCCCCCGCCTGTACCGCCCTGGTGAGCCCGGCCGCACTCTGTAGTACCACCTGTACCCCGGTCCCACCCTCGTGATGAGCGGGACCGGAATGATGTACAATATTGACGATACTACTGCGGCGACTCAGCCGGCCCTGTGCCAGCCGCCTCTTCGAGGATGCGCATGTCTACGACATAGAACCGCGCTTTGGTGGATAGGCCACCTCGGAGAACACGCTCTTGCTTCTGAAGCTTGCCCTCATCGGAATGCAGTAGGCCTTCATCTCGGAGATGCCGAGCTGTTGCGTCAGGGTTAAACCCGGCGCAGACCTCCGATCGCCAGGCAGTCGTCTCAATCAGAATGCGGTCATTCTTCACGTATCCAAGAGTGTCCCGCTTATTCTCGTCGGCAGAGCTTGTATAAGCGAGCTCCTTGTCATCGTTGATCCGCAGGTGGATGAACCGCCCATGGAGATTGGCTGCGAGAATGGCGCGGATCTGCTCCACGGCGTTCACCGTCTCACCGGAAAGGTCCAGCCGACCTTTCCGTCCAGCCGCCCAGCGGGCCATGCAAGCGGCGATGCCGAGGTCCGTGTCCTCAGAGGTCCACGGAAGCAGACCAGCCTCATGAGCCATCCGCAGCGCCGCGGCGATCAGAGCGAAGCGGTTGATCACGGACCGGACTTGCCCTGTGCCGGTAGCCCGCACTGCGGCAACCTCAGGAATAGCCAGCCAGTCCTCTCGATGCAGCGCAATCCGCCTCTGGATCTCCTCCGACCCGAGGTCCACGAGGTGCTGAAGCCACGCCCGGCCTACAGCACCATGGAAGCGTGTAGTGGCAGGGTAAAACTGCTTGCCCAACTCCTCGATCTGGTCCACCGGGCAGGTCTCAAAAGCGCTCCCGGGCTGAACCTCGGCCGGAACGTCGACGAGGCGCACAGACAACCCTGCAGGCACGGTCTCTCCGCCAGCGGAGAGGAAGGCCTGCATGGTCGGCTCGCCCGTCGAGATGCCGACGACACGAAAGCTCTCCATCGGCCGCAAGCTGATGTCTTGTGTGCCACGCAGCTTCGTGCTGCCATTGGCCAGCAGGTACACAGCAGCCCGGATGACCTTGGCATTGCCCTCGCCGATCTCGTCGAACGAGCCTCCGATGTCGGAGCGCAACAAGGCATACAGCTCAAGGCCAACCGCGGTTGCAGTCCAACTCGCGCCGAACGCGTCCGCCTCGCCAGGGATCTTGGGCCTGCCCCAGACCGTTTGGCCGATGGCAGCCGCCAGCGACTTGGCGATCTTGCTCGCACCCCAGACGTGAAAAAACCCGGGTGGCTCGTTGGCCCAGTAGAGCAGTGGGCCGGCAAAGGCGGTGCCGACGCACAGGTGCACGTTCGAGTTTCCACCCAGCGGGCGGGCGATCTGGTCGATCCACTCGGCGATGGTTCCCGAGGCACTGAGACCGTGCTGTGTCTGCAGGCTGGCGGTCTGCAAGACAGGGCGCGCGCCGTCAAAGCCGGTAGGAACCAGCGTTCCGTCGGGCAGAACGAAGACCCAGGCACCATCACTCTGATGCCACCCGATCTGTGGAACGGACGTGATGCGGGCATCAACCTCCGTTGTCAGGAACTGCACGATCGCCTGACGGGCGTCTTTGCCCGGGACGGTGCCGACGCCCAGTGATGCGAGCGTGGAGACGATCTCGCTCGACTTTTCGGCCGCGATCAGGGCATGCGGGATCGCGAGCGGCTTTGACCGGCCGTCGCGGTTCGTGACGATGACATACGCACCCCAGTTTTCGCCGCGAGCATCCCTCGTGAGCGCCTCAATCTTGATCTGAGTTGTGCAGATTACATCCCACGCTGGGGTCCCGTCCGAGCCTGTCCGTCGGACGAACACGCCCTTCTCAGAAGTCCTGAAGTCGGTTCCGTAATAGTGGAACCCGCTCTCCGGACCGCCGCTCGGGCGCTGCTGACGAGCCTTCTCACTCTTTCGCCCTTTAATTATCTTTACCAAAACGGATCGCGCCAGCCCAAAGCGCTTGGCTCCATCGAGCAGCTCCAACTCAAGCTCCGCTTCACCTAGGCTGCTGACTTGATCAGCCCACGCGAAAAGCTCCTCCTTCCGCCTCGTTTCGTCGGTCCGGAAGTCGTCGGCAAAGCCGGTAAATGGGTCACCGATTGGAGCCTGATGGTGCTCAGTCACAACCTCTTCGGCCGGACCGGAAGCATCGTCTGCTTCGTTCCCCACGCTCTCATCTGGGTTCAGCTCTTCGAATGTTTGGCTCTCGTCGGCGCTGAACGACTCCGGCCGCGGACTCAGATCAGTCCCACGCAGGCCTGAAAGGTCATCCTCACCATGAGTGGTCGCAGGCATATCTGCAAATAGCGCACCGGCCTCAGGAAGGCCATCATAATTTGATGAAAAGGAAATCGAGCTATTGCTGTCCACGTTCTTTACTCCTGAATGAGGTCGTTGAAATCGTTCTTGCCGCCGGCCGGAACTTTGATTTGTACATGAAGGCCCGCAGCGAGTGCCCGGGATAGCAGCCGTTCCGCGGCCCGTAGGCCGACTTCGTCGTCGTCGGCAGCAATCCACAGACGCCGCACTTGAGGGGGCCAGCGGAACGACCGCACCCCCGAAGCGCTAAGTGCAGCGACAGTCGGAAGCCCGGTCAACTGTCGAACCGACAGCGCGGTCTCGATGCCTTCAGCAACGGCGAGTTCTGCCCCGATCTCCTGAACCGGGGCGAGCCATACACCACCATGCCTCAGCTGCCCGAGACTGATCTTGTTGGTCTCGGTCGCAGCCTTCCGCACTCTGCCGTCCGCATCCGAAGCGTGGAGGAAGGTCAGATGCACACCGGAGGCGTGCAGCGGAGCTGCGCGAGGGTCGTCGCCACCCGGCACACGCTGAACCAGCGAGATCATTGCCGGATAGAGCTGGCCGTCGCTCGGGTTTCGCTGACCGGGAAGAAAGCGGATCGACGACGGCACGGGCTCAGTGATGCCGCGACCCCGCAGGTACATCTCGGCCAGCGTCCCGGAGGCCGGAACGCTTTTGTCCCAGAGCTGCAGAGCCCTAGCGACCTTCGATGGGTCTGCCTTAGGTAGCGTCAGCAGCTCCGACGGGATGCCCGCGATGGCTGCGATGCCAGCAGCATTGCCGCAAGCGACGCAGGAGATTGCGATGCCATCGGTCTGGACTGACAGCGCGACGGTTGGCTTCCCGTAGGCGCAGCACGGGCAGTTCCCACGCAGCACACCATCACGGCCGGCCTTCAAGTTCAGACGGGTGGCGGCCTCAGCCGCCACGATCGAAGCAGGGAGGGGGCTCATTTCGCGCCCTCCTGAATGACAGCCAAGATCTCGTCAGACTTCCAAGCCGTGATCTTGGGGCCGAGCTTGATCGGCTGAGGAAACCTTTTACTGCGTACCCCAGCCCACCAAGTACTGCGAGAAACTGGAACCAGCGATAGGACTTCTGTGAGTCTCAGAAGCCGGGGGATATTGTTAGATGTACTCAATTTCTTTTTAGATCCTCTTGTTAAAAGCCGTTCTGTCCCGGCCAAGAGGTTCTACTGAGGATGATCTCAAAGATAAAAAGTCTTTATCGGCCAGCTTCAGGTCATTTTAGGTCAGACCTTGGCCGACCCCTACGGCTCGGTCCGTACAGCTTGTTCCAGGCACGCTTGCAGGTGGATTCGCTGACGGTGTCCCTGTTGCGCTCCTTCAGCCAGGCGTTGACCTTGATGTAACCGTGGCCTTTGACCCCGTTGGGCTTCTCGTCGCGCCAGAGCGCACGCATGGCCTCCATCGCGGCTTGCACCGACGACCCTCCGGCAGTCATCGTGACGGTGGGCTCTGAGTCGGGCTTTAGCCCCGTGTCCGCTGTGACCGGGCTGGGATTCGCACGAACGCAGGCAGCCAACTCTGCTGGGATTGTCAGCCCGGACTGCTCCGCCCAGTTTACAAAGGCGGTCGGGGGCGCCGGGAACACGATGTCTCCAACCTTCAGGCGCTCTCTCGTGTGGGCGTAACGCCGAGCAAAGCTAGACACTTGCAGGTGCTCCTCAACCCGCTCCCACTTGACCACTGCCGGATCTCTCCAGAGGATTAAGGCCGTCGCCTGATCCAGCGTCCAACTCGGAAATAACGCCCAGACGGCAAAATCCGCCCGCGCACCAGGACGGTTGAAGAAGCGCTGCGCCTCCTCGTTCTCTTCACGATTGATTTGCGCCTGCTGCTGGACGCGAACCTCCTCTGCTTCAATGAGCAGGTCTAAGTCGTCTTCCGGCATGCGTTCCAGCTTCGACCGGTAAGCTTCGACTTCTAGCCGCAGCTCTCGGAGGACCGCCTCGTAGTCGTCATCCGCTCCTGACACTCTAAGAGCCTCGTCCGCGCCAGGAAATTTCAGCCTGACGAGGTGCTCTATCTTCCCCAAGACATCATCGTTCATGGCTGAGCTGCCGATAGTGCCGCTTTCTGCGCTAAGCTTTTATGCCCTCGTTCAGCACGCCGGATGCAAACCGATCCGCCAGCTCGTCTACGTAGTCGGCCCACCGCTGCATCATCTGCCGCCGATCATCGAGGTACTCGGCCCGGTGATAGGCAGCACGAACCTTGTTGCGTTCCTGATGAGCGAGCTGCCGCTCAATCACGTCCGGGTCGAAGCCCATCTCATTAAGCAGGGTCGATGCCGAGGAGCGGAAGCCGTGGCCCGTAGCTCGGCCGTGATACCCTAGCCGGTACAGGGCGTAGAGCACTGTGTTTTCCGACATGGGCTTGGTGAGCTTGCGCTCGTTCGGGAACACGAGAGGCGAGCGGCCGGTCAGCGCGCGCAAGTCCGACAGCAGGGCCAGAGCCTGACGAGAGAGCGGAACGATGTGCTCGTCGCCCATCTTCATTCGCTCGGCCGGGATCCGCCAGACAGCTCCATCTATGTCGAACTCGGACCATTGGGCCTCGCGCAGCTCGCCGGTCCGCACGAACGTGTACGCCATCAGCATCAGCGCCGACCGGGTCACGGGGCTACCGTCGTAAGTCTTGATGCGGGCGATCAGCTCCCCGAACTCCTGCGCCCTCGTCACGGCGGCAAAGTTCCGAGGCTTGTGAGCCTTGAACGTACCTCGCAGCGGAGCAGCCGGATCGCTGTCCGCTCGGCCCGTGGCCACGGCGTAACGGAAAACTTGAGAGGCCCACATCCTCACCTTACGCAGAGCCGACAGGGCACCCCGCCGCTCCATCAGCAGCAGGCTCTCGCGCAAGACCGGCACGGTGATGCTGCGAATTGAGCACCCCCCGATCTGGGGGTACAGGTTCGCCGCTAGGGCGGAATGAACCGCCTCACGATAGCTCGGCGACCACTCACCCGCTCGGGCTGCGAGCCACTCCTCGGCAATGACCTGGAAGGTGTCAGCCGCTGCAGCAGCTTCGCTGCGCTGGCGCTTGCGGTCGGCGACCGGATCCCCACCATCGCGAATCAGCCGCCGAGCCTGAGCCACTTTGTCGCGCGCCTCGGCGAGGCTGATTTCCGGGTAAACCCCGACGGCGAACAGCTTCTCCTTTCCCGCCACCCGGTACTTCAGGCGCCAGTAGCGGGCACCGTTCGGGTTGACGAGCAGGAAGAGCCCAGCGCCGTCCGACAGCTTGTACGGCTTAGGTCCGGGCTTGGCCTGACGAACCTTCGTGTCGGTGAGTCGATCTCGGGCCATGGGGTAGCTGCCAGTGCGATCTGGCCATTGTACCCCCGATCAGGCCATTAGTACCCCCGCCGCTACCCCCAGGGTCGCTGGATGTCAACGCATCCAGTCGGACTGGATCGGACAAAAAATCGAGCTATCTAGCTGAAATCATTCCGCAATCTGGACGACATTGGACGGTGTCGGATTGCGATATGGCGGAGACGGAGGGATTCGAACCCTCGATACCCCTTTCGGGGTATGCTCATTTAGCAAACGAGTGCCTTCAGCCGCTCGGCCACGTCTCCACGGCACTGGCTCTAGAATTTCGCGTTGGGCGGGTCAACCCGCTTCGCCTCGGCCGGCGGGGGGATTTCGCGGGCCGGCTGGAGGGCCTTGCGGCGCTCGTAATGCTTGGCGACGCGCAAGTGGCGGGAGATGGCGTAGTTCATCGCCGTGAGGAAGCCGTAGACGCCGCGCACGAAGTGGCGGCGGCCGACATACGCCTTGAGGAAATTGCCCGGCAGCTCGACGAAGACGCGCCAGCTGGGGATGGCGACGCCGCGGGCCGCGAGGTCGTCGGCCTGCTGGTCGGAATAGCGGTTGAGCTTGTCGAGCTGGTCGCCGAGCGAGCGCACCGAGAAGTGGTGGATCACGCCCCGGAGCCGCCCGGCCTCGACGCCCGGCTGCAGCTCGACGCGGTCGTGGACCGGGGAGGGGGAGTAACGCCCGCGGTCCCGGCGATAGAGCCGCACCGGCGTCAGCGTGTAGGCCCAGGGGTGCGGGCGGCGCTCGCCGGGGAAGATCTCGGCGATGCCGACGTGCCAGGCGGGCTTCTCCGGCTCGCCGGCCGCGAACAGGGCCCGGATCCGCCCCGCCAGGTCCGGCGGCACCACCTCGTCGGCGTCGACGTTGAGGAGCCAGGCGTGCCGGCACTGCTCCTCGGCGAAGCGCTTCTGCGGCCCGTAGCCCGGCCAGTCGTTGTGGATCACCCGGGCGCCGAGCGATTCGGCCAGCGCCTGCGTGCCGTCGGTCGAGCCCGAATCCACGACCACGAGGTCGTCCGTCAGGTCGCGCACCGCCCGGATCGTGGCCCCGATCCGGTCGGCCTCGTTCTTGGCGATGATGAAGACGGAGAGGGGCAGGGAGGGCATCGGGCGGCCGGGATCGCGGGGGCCGGGCCGCTCTAGCGGCCGCCGGGCCCCGGTACAAGCGATGCCTCCGCCAGGCGCTTGCGCTGGACCTTGCCGTTCGGCGTGCGGGGCAGCGCCGGCAGGAAGCGGATCTCGCGCGGGCACTTGTAGGAGGCGAGCCGCCCGCGGCACCATTCGAGGAGAGCCGGCGCGTCGGCCCCGGCCCCGGGCGCCAGCACCACGAAGGCGCAGATCACCCGCACGTCGGCCCGCACGGCAAGCTCGGCGACGCCCACCTCCGCCACGTCCGGATGCTCGGCGAGCACGCCCTCGACCTCGTTCGGCGAGACGCGGTAGCCCATCGCGTTCATCAGGTCGTCGTTGCGGCCGTGGAACCAGAGGTAGCCGTCGGCGTCGAGGCTCGCGAGGTCGCCGCCGGCGAACCACGCGCCCCGCATCACGGCGGCCTCCTCGTCGGGGCGGTTCCAGTAGCCGAGCATCAGGCCGGGCTCGGAGCGGTGCACGGCGAGCAATCCCGTCTCGCCCGCGGGCAGGGGCTCCGGCGCGCCCTCGACGGGCAGGATCGCCACGGGGCGCCCGGGCTGCGGCTTGCCCGGCGAGCCCGGCCGCACCGGCACGGTCGGGCCGCTCGACACGTAGGTCGAGATCTCGCTCATGCCGAGCGCCTCGTAGAGCGGCTTGCCGGTCGCCCGGGTCCAGGCGTCGAGCAGGTCGAGGGGCAGCGCCTCGCCCGCCGTGCAGCCGTGGCGCAGGCTCGGCAGGTCGAGCTCGCCCGGATCCGCATATTTGAGGATCTGCCGGTAGAGGCTCGGCACCGCGGCGAACAGCGTCGCCCGGTAGTCCCTGATCAGCCGCGGCCACACGGCCGGATCGCGCGGGCCGTTGTAGAGCACCGTGCCGGCACCGACCGCCCAGGGGTCGGAGATGCCGACGCCGAGCGTGTAGGTCCAGTTCATCGTGCCGGCATGCAGCATCACGTCCGACTCGGTGAGCCCGAGCCAGTGCGCGTACATCGGGCGGCGTCCGAAGATGGCGCGGTGGGCGTGCAGCACGCCCTTCGGCCGGCTCGTCGTGCCGGAGGTGTAGATCAGGGTCGCCGGATCGTCGGCGGCGGTGTCGGCGTAGTCGGGCAGCGGCGGCCCGGCCTTCATCGCGGCGATGTCGGCCGGCGCCAGCAGGATCCGGTCGCCGAGGGCGCCGCGCTCGACCGGGCAGCCCGCGCCGGCGACGATTGCGGCCGCGCCCGAATTCTCCATCAGGAAGGCCGCCTCGGCCGGCGTCAGAAGCGGCGAGGAGGGCAGGGCCACGAGCCCGGCCGCGAGGCAGCCGAAATAGACGAGCACGTAGTCGGTCTCGTTGCCCATGCGGATCATCACGCGGTCGCCGGGCCGGAGACCGAGCCCCAGCAGCCCCGCCGCGATCGCCCGCACGGCCCGGTCCGCCTCGCCGAAGGTCAGCCGCTCCGCCTCGCCCGCGCCGCCCACCATGACGAGGGCGGTCTTGCCGGCGCGCAGGCGCGCGTTCTCGGCGAGGCAGTAGCGGGCGCCGTTGAAGCGGGCAGGGGGCTGGCGGTCGTCGGACACGGGAAGCCTTGGCAGAATCGCGGTGCGAGGCCGGTCTCCCCCGCCGAGGCCGGTCGCGTCAACCGGCGAGCCCGCGCCGCCCCGCCCCTCCCGTGCGGGAGAGGTCGAGTCCGCGAAAGCCGACCGGGTGAGGGGTTTGCCGTCTCCGGAGAGGTCGCACCCCTCACCCTGTCCCTCTCCCGCACGGGAGAGGGGACCCGCGCCCGAGCGGGAAGCGCGCCCCGAGCCCTGCACCGACGTCCTCGTGAATACCGGCGGAGACAGCGCGCCGCCCCACCTCTCCCGTGCGGGAGAGGTCGAGTCCGCGTCAGCGGACCGGGTGAGGGGTGCGACTTCTCCCGAAAGACCTGACCCCTCAACCCGACCCTCTCCCGCACGGGAGAGGGGACCCGCGCCCGAGCGGGAAGCGCCACGGGGCGGCCTCAGCTGCGCCGCTGCGCCCGGGTCTCCTGCTCCTCGAAGCCCTTCAGCACCTTGTCGAGCGTCATCGGGTAGTCGCGGAGCCGCACGCCCGTGGCGTTGTGGATCGCGTTCGCCACGGCCGCACCGGCGCCGCAGATGCCGAGCTCGCCGAGCCCCTTGCTCTTCAGCGGGTTCGCCTTGTCGTCGAGTTCGGGCAGGAAGATCGCGTCGATCGCCGGAATGTCCGCGTGGACGGGCACGTGGTACTCGGCGAGGTCGCGGTTGACGAAGGAGCCGTAGCGGCCGTCGATCACGACCTCCTCGGTCAGCGCGGCGCCGACCCCGAAGGTCATGCCCCCGATCGCCTGGGAGCGAGCGGTCTTGGCGTTGAGGATGCGCCCGCCCGTGAAGACGCCGAGCATCCGGCGAAGCCGCACCTCGCCCGTATCGGCGTCGACGCCGACCTCCGCGAAATGCGCCCCGTAGGAATATTGCGAGAAGGCCTTGGTCAGCGCGCCCGGCTTGATCTCGCCCTCGGCCTCGACGCCCGCGCCCGCGAGGTCCCGGAGCGTCTCGGAGCGGTTGCCGGAGGTGACGCGGCCCTCGGCGAAGAGCGCGCCGTCCGGCGCCATCCCGGCCCCGGCGAGGAGCTTCAGGCGCAGCGCGTCGCAGGCGACGTAGAGCGCGGAGCCGGCGCTGCCGGCGCCCCAGGAGCCGCCGGAGCCGGCGGCCTTCGGGAGGCGCGTGTCGCCGAGCTCGATCCGGATCGCCTCGACCGGCAGCCCCATCATCTCGCCCGCGATCTGCGCCAGGATCGTGTAGGTGCCGGTGCCGATATCGGTCATTGCCATGCCGACGGTGAGCGTGCCGTCGGGCTCGAGCCGCACCCGGGCGGCGGAGGGCTGGAGCGGGTTGAGGCGGGCAGCCGCCGACATGCCGAGGCCGACGCGCCAGCGCCCGTCCCGGGTCTCGCCCGGCCGGCCGCGCCTGTCCCAGCCGAATAGGCGCGCGCCCTCGCGCATGCAGGGCACGAGCTGGCGCGTCGAGAACGGCACGTGCTTCTCGGGGTCCTGCTCGGGCTCGTTGCGCACCCTGAGCTCGATCGGGTCGAGGCCGAGCCGCTCGGCAAGCTCGTCCATGGCGCACTCGAGGGCCAGCATCCCGACCGCCTCGCCCGGCGCCCGCATGGCCGAGGAGAGCGGCAGGTTGAGGCTCGCCAGCCGGTGCCGGGTGATGCGGTTCGGCGCCGCGTAGAGCGAGCGGGTGACGTTGGCGGCCGTCTCGTAGAACTGGTCGCCCGGCGTCGTGTCGGACCAGGATTCGTGCCCGATCGCGGTGAGGCGCCCGTCGGCGCCGGCCCCGAGCCGGACCCGCTGGATCGTGTCCGAGCGCCGGGTCGAGCCGTGGAACTCCTGCTGGCGCGTCAGCGCCACCTTCACGGGACGGCCGATGCTCCGCGCGGCGAGCGCCGCGAAGACTGCGTCGGCCTGGGGCTGCAGCTTCGCGCCGAAGCCGCCGCCGATGTAGCGGCTCACGAGCCGCACGTTCTCGGTCGGCAGGCCGAGCACCGAGGCGAGCGAGATCTGGCCGCGGTTCAGCATCTGGTTCGACGTGTAGAGCGTGACGCGGTCGTCCTCCCAGCCCGCGATGGTGGCGTGGGGCTCCATCATGGCGTGGGTCTGGACGGGGGTCGTGTACTCGACGTCGAGCTGTACGGGCGCGGCTGCGAAGGCGCCCTCGAAATCGCCGAGGCTCGAATCGGGCGGGCTCGCCGCCTGCTTCGGCACGACGGAATCGGGGCGCGCGGCGCGCAGGTCGTAGCGGCCCGCCTCACGGTCATAGGCCACGCGGACAAGGGCCGCCGCCGCGCGCGCCTGCTCGAAGGTCTCGGCGACCACGAAGGCGACGGGCTGGCCGAAATGCACGATCTCGGTGCCCTTGAGGACGGGGCCGACCTGCTCCTTCTTCTCGCCCTGCGGCGGCACGTTCTCGTGCGTCATCACGTGGATGACGCCCGGCGCGGCGCTAGCGGCGGCGACGTCGATCGACCGGATCCGGCCCTTGGCGATTCCCGCCTCGACGAGAAAGCCGTAGGCCGGGTTCGCCAGCTCGCGGGTCTCGTAGGCGTAGGGCGCGCGCCCCGTCACCTTCAGGCGGCCCTCGATGCGGTCGATGCCGCGCCCGAGGAGGCCGTCCGGCTTGTCGTCGAGCGGCGTGCGGCCGATCGGCTGGCTCATGTCCATGGCGGCTGTCCTGTCTCTCAGGCCCGGGTCGCGTCGGCGACGACGGCCCGCAGCGTCCGGCGCGTGAGGGGAATCTTGAAGTCGTTGGCGCCCCGGCCCCTGGCGCCGGCGAGGACCGCCTCGGCGGCGGCCTCGGCCCGGCCCGTCGAGACGAGGGCCTGCTCGGCCGTCTCGACCCGCCACGGCTTGTGGGCGAGCCCGCCGAAGGCGAGGCGGGCGGAGCCGACCCGGTCGCCGTCCCGGCCGATCACCGCGGCCACCGAGACCAGCGCGAAGGCGTAGGAGGCCCGGTCGCGCACCTTCCGGTAGATGTGCGTGCCGGGCACGGGCCTCGGCAGGGTGACCGCCGTGATCAGCTCGCCCGGCCGGAGGCTCGTCTCGACCTCGGGCGTGTCGCCGGGCAGCCGGTGGAACTCCGCGATCGGGATGGCGCGCGTCGCGCCGTCGGCGGCCACCGTCTCGACGGTGGCGTCCAGCGCGCGCAGCGCGACGTTCATGTCGGACGGGTTCGTGGCGATGCAGCTCTCGCTCGCGCCGAGCACCGCGTGGATGCGGTTGAAGCCCCCGATCGCCGCGCAGCCCGAGCCCGGCTCGCGCTTGTTGCAGGGCTTCGTCGTGTCGTAGAAGTAGAAGCAGCGGGTGCGCTGCAGCAGGTTGCCGGCGGTGGTCGCCTTGTTGCGCAGCTGGCCCGAGGCGCCGGCCAGCAGCGCCTTGGCCAGCACCGCGTAGTCCCGCCGCACCCGGGGATGGGCCGCGAGATCCGCGTTGCGCACCAGTGCGCCGACGCGCAGGCCGCCCTCGGGCGTGTCCTCGATCCCCGCCAGCGGCAGGCGGTTGACGTCGATCAGGGTCGCGGGCGTCTCGACCTGCAGCTTCATCAGGTCGAGCAGGTTCGTGCCGCCCGCGATGAAGCGGGCGTTCGGCCGCTCGGAGGCGAGGCTCGCGGCCTGCGCGATGGTCGCCGGGCGCTCGTAGGTGAAGGCTTTCATCGGATCAGCCCCTCAGAGATCGGTGCCGGCGGCGTCGCGGATCGCCGCCACGATGTTCGGGTAGGCCGAGCAGCGGCAGAGGTTGCCGCTCATGCGCTCGCGGATCTCGGCATCGGTGAGGGCGGGCGCGGCGGTGAGGTCCTCGGTGACGTGGCTCGGCCAGCCGGCCCTGACCTCGCCGAGCATGCCGGCCGCCGAGCAGATCTGGCCCGGCGTGCAGTAGCCGCACTGGAAGCCGTCATGGTGCAGGAAGGCGGCCTGGAGCGGGTGGAGCGCGTCGCCCTCGGCCAGGCCCTCGATCGTCGTGACGGCGTCGCCCTCGTGCATGGCCGCGAGCGTCAGGCAGGCATTGCTGCGCCGTCCCTCGATCAGCACCGTGCAGGCGCCGCACTGGCCGTGGTCGCAGCCCTTCTTGGTACCGGTCAGGTCGAGGTGCTCGCGCAGCGCGTCGAGGAGCGTGGTGCGGGTGTCGAGGACGAGGTCGCGCGCCTGCCCGTTCACCGTGAGGCGCACCGGCATGGTCCGGGGCGGCGGATCGCCCGGCAGCGCCGGAGGCGGGGACGCGAAGGCGGCGGAGCCGAAGCCCCAGCCGCCCGCGCAGGCCGCGGCCGCGGCGGCGCAGCCCTCCATGACGGCGCGCCGCGTCGGTTGCTGTGTCGTGTCGGTCATGCCTGTTGTCCTGTGCCGCCGGGCATCCGCCCGTCGCCTGCGGCCCCGGCCACCTCGGGTCCGCACGGCGGGAAGTGCAGGTGGCTCAACGCGTCGCGTCCGGCTTCGATCCGGCGCCGCCCCGCGCCCCTCGGCCTGCGCCGCCCGCGCGGCGGGAATGGAGGCGTCCCGGCAGACGGCGAGATCGGCGGCGCGCGCCTAACATAGATCAAGCCGATCCCTGCCCGGACGGGCTATGCCTGCGTCGTCGGAGTCGGGGAGGGGACGATGGACGATCCGCTCGTCCGGACGCCCGAGCCCTTCGTGCGCGGCGCCGACCGACGGGTGGGCACGCCGAGGGTCGAGCCCGCCCGTGGGGCAGGCACGCGGCCCTCGACACCGGGAGGCCGATGGAGGCGCGTGACGACGGGACGAGCCAAACCCGCCAAGGCGGCCGCCGCGCCGGCCTGGCCCGCCGGCGGCGGCGCGGCCGGCGCGCTGCTGCGCGACCGCGACTGGTCCCGCTCCGCGCTCGGACCCAGCCGGGACTGGCCCGATCCCGTCCGGGTCGCGGTCGACATGGTGCTCGGCGCGCCCCTGCCGGCGGCCCTGCTATGGGACCGCGACGGGCTCGTCCTCTACAACGACGCCTTCGCCGAGGCGGTCGGCGCCCGGCACCCGGCCGCCTTCGGCGCGCCGGCGGCCGAGGGCCTGCCGGAGCTGTGGCTCTCGGCCGGTGAGATCCTGCGGGAGGCCCTCGACGGCGGCGTTCCGCCGGGCCGGATGCGCGCGGGTGACGGGGCGGAGCACGTCCTGGTCCCGGTCCGCGGCGCCGACGGCGCGGCGGCGGGGCTCCTCCTCATCGCCTGCCCGGACGCGGCGCGCGGGAACGAGGCCCGTCTCGAGGCGATCCTGTCCGAGCTGCATCACCGCGTCCGCAACAGCCTCGCGGTGATCCGCTCGATCGCCCGGCGCACCGCGGAGACGAGCCGCAGCGTCGAGGATTACGCCATGCATCTCGACGGCCGCCTCAACGCCTTCGCGCGGGTCCAGGGCGCGGTCACCCGCGACCCCGGCAGCGGGGTCGACCTCGAGGGACTCGTGGCCGACGAGCTCCTCGCCTACCAGATCCGCGAGGGCAGCCGCGCCCGCATCGGCGGCCCGCCCGTGCGGCTGACGCCGAGCGCGGCCGAGACGATCGGCCTCGCGATCCACGAGCTCGCCACCAACGCGGTCGAGCACGGCGCGCTCGCGGGGGAGCGGGGCCGCGTCGCGGTGACGTGGCGAGTCGAGGGCACGGCCGAGGCGGGCCGCCTCGCCTTCACCTGGTGCGAGCGGGGCGGCCGGCGGGCGCGCCCCCCGACCAGCAAGGGTTTCGGGCTGAACCTTCTCGAGCGCACGCTCGCCTACGACTTGAAGGGCCGCTGCCTGCTCGACTTCGCGCCCGAGGGGCTGACCTGCCGGATCGAGGTGCCGCTGACGCCGCGCATCGCCGCCTGCGGGCCGCCGCCCGTCGAGCGGCCTGCCCGGCCCCCTGGCAACGGTGCCGGCGATCCGGCCTGACCGCGCCGCGGCCGGGCGTCAGGCCTCGAGCACGGAGCGGTCGGCACCGATCGCCGACAGGGTGAATTGGTCCGCCCCGATCTCGGAGGCGGTGTATCCGAGGAGCAGCGCGAGCTGGTCGCGGGCGCGCCAGACCCGGCTCTTCACCGTGCCGATGCAGCAATTCATCACCGCGGCGGCCTCCTCGTAGGTCATGTCCTCGATGGTCACGAGGATCAGCGCCTCGCGCATCGGGGCGGGCAGCCGTGCCAGCGCCGCCTGGACGTCCTGCAGGTCGAGGTGGCCGCCCTGCGCCGGCACGGTCGCGAGGCGCCGGGCGTGGTCGCCCTCGCTGTCAGCGACCTCCCGGCTGAAGCGGCGGTGCTCGCTGTAGAGGGCGTTGCGCATGATGGTGAAGAGCCAGGCGCCGAGATTGGTGCCGGGCTCGAACCGCGCGCGGCTGCGCCAGGCCCGCAGCAGCGTGTCCTGCACGAGGTCGTCCGCGGCGGTGGGATTGCGGGTGAGCGAGACCGCGAAGCTCTGCAGGCTCGGCACCGCCTGCAGCAGCCCGTCGCGGAAGGCGCGCTCGTCGCACTCGTCCCTCTCGGCGAGCGCGCCCGCGAGCCGGGCGATCAGCTCGGCGAAGCGCTCCGGCGGCGCGGCCTCGCGCAAGCTCGCGTAGGCCGCCTTCAGGCTGAGGCCGAGATGCACCCGGATGTCCGCGGGCAGGGACGGTATCGATGCGGGGACGGACGGACGGACGCGGTGACTCTCTGGCTGAGACATCGTTCCCCGATCGGCTGAGGCGGGATGCGCGGCTGCGCAGGGGTGCCGCTGAGGGTTCCTGTTCTCGCAAAGCCGCGCCGGGGCTGCCTCCACATAGGTTACGCCCGAGACGATATCGGGCGGCCAGGCGGCGCGCCGCCCGACGTGCGCGGGCGCACTGGACGGCGGGCGCGGCCGGCCCAGGTGAGAGACAACCCCCGACAGAGGCACCCCAACCGGGAAGGGCATCCTCGCCCCGGAGGGCCTTCCCGTGCCTGCCGGCACCCGCGCGCCCGCCCGCCTGCGCGCCGCGCCGCCGGCACATTCCGACCGGAGACCGAACCCATGTCCGTCCGCATCCCGAACACGCGCCTCAACGACGGCCGCTCGATGCCGCAGCTCGGCTTCGGCGTCTATCAGCTCGAGGAGGCGCGCACCCCCGACATCGTCGGCCGCGCGATCCGGGCCGGCTACCGCTCGATCGACACCGCCGCGATCTACGGCAACGAGGCCGGCGTCGGCCGGGCGATCCGCGAGGCCGGGGTGGCGCGCGACGAAATGTTCGTCACCACGAAGCTCTGGAACGACGACCAGGGTCTCGACGCCACCCGCCGCGCCTTCGACGAGAGCCTGCGCAAGCTCGGCCTCGACCGGGTCGACCTCTACCTGATCCACTGGCCCTGCCCGGAGAAGGGCCTGTTCGTCGAGACTTGGAAGGAGCTGATCCGGTTCCGCGAGGACGGGCGCGCGGGCTCGATCGGCGTCTCGAACTTCACCCCGGCCCACCTGCAGCGGCTCGTCAGCGAGACGGGAATCGTGCCTGCGGTGAACCAGATCGAGCTGCACCCGCATTTCCAGCAGGCGGCGCTCCGCCAGGCCCATGCCCGCCACGGCATCGTCACGGAATCCTGGAGCCCGCTCGGCCAGGGCAGAGAACTCGCCGACCCGGTCCTCGTCGAGATCGGGCGGGCGCACGGCCGCAGCCCCGCCCAGGTGAGCCTGCGCTGGCACGTCCAGAACGGCCTCGTGGCGATCCCCAAGACCGCGACCCCGTCCCGCATCGCCGAGAACCTCGCCGTGTTCGACTTCGAGCTCGGCCCGGACGAGATGCGGCGGATCGCCGGCCTCGACCGCCCGGACGGCCGCATCGGCCCGGACCCGGACAGGTTCGCCTAGCGGTCGGAATCTGGCGCTCGGCACCCGTCGCCAGGGGCGGCTTTCGACCGATTGTGTTGAAAAACCCCGCGGCGGGGACTGGGGCCTCTATGGCTAGTGGCTGCCGCTGGTCGCAGCCCCAAATGTTGTAGCTTCATGCTCCCAGAAGAAGGTCGAACGGCGTTTTTCAACACAATCGACCCATAGCAGGCCCTGCGGAAGTCCGCTCCTAGGCGCTTGGTGAAGCAGAGCCGTACGACTGGTAAAGAGTGGAAAGCTGCCTATCCGCTTCGGAGCGCGGCCTGCACAAAACGGACACGACCATTACCAACGGGACGGCCTCTCCTCGGATGTTTCGCCCGAGCGCATTGGAGGCCTGATGATGGCAGGCGTTCAGCAGACATCGGTGTCCGATGCCTCATTGGACCGTGATGCTCCCACGGATAAGTTCATACAATTCCGGATCATTGATCCAAGAACGCTCAACCTGCTGTTCCAGGGCCGATCACTTCGACGATATGAGGTGAACTAACGAAATTTCGGTCCCGGTGGGAAACACGATATGGACGCCACCCGAGCTTCGCCTCACCAGCCTGTTGACGGGGCTGCGGTCATGCGGCGGGCGGGATGGCGGATCGTGCCGTTCCTGGTGCTCTGCTACTTCATCGCCTACGTCGACCGGGTGAATGCCGGCTTCGCCGCCCTCACGATGAACAAGGATCTCGGCCTCTCGCAGGCGATGTTCGGCATCGGTGGCGGGCTGTTCTTCGTCGCCTATGTGCTGTTCGAGGTGCCGAGCAACATCGCGATGGAGAAGGTCGGGGCGCGCCTGTGGATCGCGCGCATCATGATCACCTGGGGCCTCGTCGGCGTGGCGATGGCCTTCGTCGTCGGGCCCTACAGCTTCTACCTGTGCCGGTTCCTGCTGGGGGCGGCCGAGGCCGGGTTCTTCCCCGGCGTCATCCTCTATCTCACCTACTGGTTCCCCAAGGCGTATCGGGCCCGGATCGTCGCCATGTTCATGGTCGCGATCCCGATTTCCAGCTTCCTCGGATCACCGATCTCGGCATCCCTGCTGCAGCTTGAGGGCGCGTCCGGGCTGCACGGCTGGCAGTGGCTCTTCATCGTCGAGGCGGTCCCGGCCGTGCTGCTCGGGATCGCCGCCCTGTTCATGCTGCCAGGCCACCCTTCGGAGGCCAAGTGGCTCGCGCCTGAGGAGCGGGCGTGGCTGCAGGATCAACTGGCGGCGGATCGCTCCGGCGCCTCTCCGGTCGCGCACCACCTGCCGCTGCACAAGGTGCTGACGAACAAATACGTCTGGGCGCTAGCGCTGATCTACTCGGGCAGCTCGGCCACCAGCAATGCTCTGTCCCTGTGGCAGCCGCAGATCCTCAAGGCGTTCGGCCTGTCCAACCTGGAAACCGGCCTCCTGAACATGATCCCGTTCGGCATCGCCTCGGTGTTCATGATCCTCTGGGGCCTGCGCGCCGACCGGACGGGTGAACGGGTGTGGAGCACTGCCCTGCCTCTGGCGGCAACCTGCCTTTGCCTGTTCGCCACCAACCTCACCAGTTCTCTCACGGTGACAATGATCCTCCTGAGCCTCGTCCTGATGGGCAACTACGCCATCAAGGGGCCGTTCTGGGCGATGGCGACCGACTGGCTCTCGGCGGGTACGGCCGCAGCCGGGATTGCGGCGATCAACACGCTCTCACATCTCGGCACCGGGATTGCCTCGTGGCTCCTCGGTGTGATCAAGGACCAGACCGGCAGCTTCCCCCTCGCCCTGCTGCCGCTCGTGTTCCTGACCGGCTCGGGCGCGATCATGACCCTGATCCTGGGTCGCGGCACACGAGCACGCGCTGCCGCGCCCACGACTGCCGCCGAATGATTGTTCCTGGCCGACGAAGGGACCACGCCGGCCACGCCGAGGCGGTTCGCCGAGCCTGCCCCGGTGAATGCCCCGACCCGGAACTCGGCCCGGCACGAGACGGCGCGGCGACGCAGACACCTGAGGCAGGGAGGTGGCCATGATCACGCGACGCATGTTCCACGGCGCCATCGCGGGGTTCGCAGCCGCAGGGGGCTCGACGCATCGCGCGCGCGCGCAGGGCACCGCCATGACGGCGATCGACTCCCACGCCCACGTCTTCAGGCGCGGACTGCCGCTGGCCGCCAGCATCCGCTACGCGCCCGACTACGACGCGACGCCGGAGGATTACCTCAAGACCTTGGAGGCCAACGGCATTTCGAACGCCGTGCTGGTTCAGCCGAGCTTCCTCGGGACCGACAACAGCTACATGCTGGACGCCCTGAAACGCTATCCCGACCGCTTCCGCGGCATCGCGGTGGTGCAGCCCGATATCGCGCCGGACGCCCTGCGCGCGCTCGCTTCGGCCGGCGTGGCCGGCATCCGCCTCAACCTGATCGGCGCGCGGAACCCGCCGTTCGACACCGAGCCGTGGCCGACGCTCCTGAAGCGCTTGGCCGAACTCGGCTGGCAGGTCGAGGTCCAGGCTGAGGCCCGCCGCTGGCCGGAGTTGCTGCCCCTCCTGCTCAAGAGCGGCGTGACGATCGTCGCAGACCATTTTGGCAAGCCCGACCCCAAGCTCGGCGTCGATGATCCGGGCTTTCAGCACCTGCTGAAGTCGGGCGCCACCGGCCGTGTCTGGGTCAAGATCTCCGGCTCCTACCGCAACGGCGCTGGGTTACCCGCCGCTGCGATGCCGCTGTTGCGCGACAGCTTCGGTCTCGATCATCTCGTCTGGGGCAGCGACTGGCCCCACACGCAGTTCGAGAAGACGACGAGCTACACGGCCGCACGTCAGGAACTGGACATGTGGTTGTCAGACGCAGGTGATCGCGAGGTCGTCTTGCTCGATGCGCCACGCAAGCTGTTTTGGATGACGCGGAGTTGAGGACATCAAGGCTCCTCACGATCAGCCATTGAGGGACGGAGTCCGTCCAATTGCCCTGTTTCGAAGTTAATATTGTCGTCTAGAATATAGCGTAGCAAACATCCGCTTCGGGCCAAAGTGTCGAGGTCCGGCTTCCACCCGTTGCGGATTCCTGGTGGGTACCAAGCGCCAGATTTCGGCGAGGAGGCCGATCTCGAACGAACCCGGTCGGAAGCCGGCAGGGCCGCCCACCTCGCCCGTGCGCGTGAGGCGGGGCGCGCCCCGGCCGCGGCCGCGGGAAAGACCGAAGGTCGACGCCGTCCGGTGATGCCGTGGCCAACCGGCTCCCGCGTTGCACCCAAAACTTCGCACCGCAAAATCGATATGCTCAGTCTCAGCATATCTGGACAGGAGCGTCCGGCGCGCCTAATTTAGACGGCACAATGCTCAAACTGAGCATAATGGAGGACGCGATGGCGGCGACCAGTCTCCCGCTCGCACGTGAGCGCTTTCTGCCCGGGACCTCGCCCGAAGGCCTGCCCCTGCCGGACATCTACGCGCGGGTGAGCCGGCACGTCCCGGCGATCGAGTGGCCGGCACTGGCGCCCGACATCGAGGCGATCCTTAGGCTCAAGCGCGAGCGCAACGCCGTCATCCTCGCCCACAATTACCAGGCCCCCGAGATCTTCCACACCGTGGCCGACATCGTGGGCGACAGCCTCGCGCTCGCCCGCGAGGCCGTGAAGGTCGACGCCGACGTGATCGTGCTGGCGGGCGTGCACTTCATGGCCGAGACGGCCAAGCTCCTGAACCCGGGCAAGACGGTGCTGATCCCCGACACCCGGGCCGGCTGCTCGCTCGCCGACTCGATCACCCCCGAGGACGTGCGGGGCTTGCGCGCCCGCTATCCCGGCGTGCCGATCGTGACCTACGTCAACACCTCGGCGGCCGTGAAGGCGGAATCCGACCTCTGCTGCACCTCCGGCAACGCCGTCGAGGTCATCAGGTCTCTGAACGCCCCGCGCGTGCTCATGATCCCGGACGAGTTCCTGGCGCAGAACGTCCAGGCGGCGCTTCCCGAGATCGAGATCCTGACCTGGGCCGGCCATTGCGAGGTGCACGAGCGCTTCACCCCGGCCGACATCCGCGACGTGCGCGAGAGCTATCCCGGCGTCACGGTGATCGCGCATCCCGAATGCCCGCCCGACGTCGTGGCCGAATCCGACTTCTCGGGCTCGACCGCGCTGATGATGAACTACGTCGTCGAGAAGCGGCCCGCGCAGGTCGTCCTCGTGACCGAATGCTCGATGGCCGACAACATCGCGGCGGCCAACCCGGACATCGAGTTCATCAAGCCCTGCAACATGTGCCCGCACATGAAGCGCATGAGCCTGTCGAACATCCGCCACGCGCTCGAGACGATGACCCACGAGGTCACCGTCGAGCCGGCGCTCGCCGACCGGGCGCGGGCGGCGGTCGAGCGGATGCTCGCGGTCAAGGCCCGATGAACGCCCTCTCGCGCAATCCCGCCGACCGCGTGGTCGTGGTCGGGGCGGGGGTGGCGGGTCTCGCCGTCGCGCTCCGCCTCGCGCCGCGCCCCGTCACCCTGGTGACGGCCGAGCCCCTCGGGTTCGGCACCGCCACGGGCTGGGCGCAGGGCGGCATCGCCGCCGCGATCGGCCCCGACGACGCGCCCGCGCTCCACGCCGCCGACACCGTGGCCGCCGGCGCCGGCCTGACCGCGCCCGATGTCGCTCGCCGCGTGGCCGCGGCCGGTCCCGGCCTGATCGACTGGCTGGTGCGGCTCGGCGTGCCCTTCGACCGCGAGCCCGGCGGCGCGCCGGCGCTCGGCCTCGAGGCCGCCCATAGCCGCCGCCGCATCGTGCGGGCGGAGGGCGACTCGACTGGCCGCGTGGTCCTCGAAGGGCTCGTGCGGGCGGCTTCGCGCGCGCCCTCGATCGAGACCGTGGTCGCCAGCGCGCGCGACCTGATGCGCGACGAGACCGGCGCCGTCGCGGGAATCGTCTGCGAGCGCGACGGCGCCCGCTTCCGCATCCCGGCCCGCGCGGTGGTGCTGGCGACGGGCGGCGTCGGAGCGCTCTACGCCTCGACCACGAACCCGCGCGGCGCCACCGGCCGCGGCCTCGCGCTCGCGGCACGGGCCGGGGCGGTGCTGCGCGACCTCGAGTTCGTGCAGTTCCACCCGACCGCCATCGCGGCCGGCGCCGACCCGATGCCGCTTGCCACCGAGGCCCTGCGCGGTGAGGGCGCCAGCCTGATCGACGGGGCCGGCAACCGGGTGATGGCCGGGATCGCCGGGGGCGACCTCGCGCCCCGCGACGTCGTCGCCCGCGCCATCTTCCAGACGCTCGCCCGCGGACAGACCGTCTACCTCGACGCGCGCGGCGCGCTCGGCGCGCGGATGCCGGCCCGCTTCCCCACCGTGGCGGCGCTCTGCGCGCGGGCGGGCATCGACCCGGCCCGCGAGGCGATTCCCGTGCGGCCGGCCGCCCATTACCATATGGGCGGGGTCCTGGTGGACGCGCACGGGGCCAGCACGGTGCCGGGCCTCTACGCCTGCGGCGAGGTCGCGTCCACGGGCCTCCACGGCGCGAACCGGCTCGCCAGCAACTCGCTCCTCGAAGCGCTCGCCTATGCCGGCTGGATCGCCGACGGCCTCGACGCGCCGCCGCCCGGGCGGACCGTGCCCGGCGACGCCGCGTTCCGCCCCTCCTCCGACCCCTGCGCCGACCCGGCCGAGATCCGCGCGATCATGGAGCGGCATGTCGGCGTGGTGCGGGACGCCGAGGGCCTCGCCGAGGCGCTGTCCCGGCTCGGCCCCCTGGCGCGGGCCGGCAGCGACGCCGCCCTTGTCGGGCTGATGATCGCCGAGGGCGCGCTCGGCCGCCGGGAGAGCCGCGGCGCCCACTGGCGCGCCGACGCGCCCTGCGCCGCGCCCGCCCGCCACACCGAGACGGACCTCGCCGCGTCGCTGCGCGCCGCCGAGCGGGCCGAGCAGGCCGAGGGAGCCCTGAGCCCATGACCCCTGAGCCCATCACCGAGACGCTTCCCCCCCTGCCGCGGCTCCTCGTGGAGCCGATCGTGCGCGCCGCCCTGCTGGAGGATCTCGGCCGGGCCGGCGACATCACCACCGACGCGATCGTGCCGGCCTCGGCCCGGCTCGAGGGCGTCATCGCCGCCCGCCAGCCCGGCGTGATCGCGGGCGCGGACGCGGCCGTGATCGCCTTCGGGCTGATCGACCCCGCAGTCTCCGTCAGCGTGGAGCGGGGCGACGGCGCCCGCGTCGCCCCCGGCGACGTCGTGATCCGCCTGTCGGGCCCCGCCCGCGCCATCCTCACGGCCGAGCGGGTCGCGCTCAACTTGCTCTGCCGGATGTCCGGCGTCGCCACCGCCACCGCCTCGCTCGTCGAGGCGGCGCGGCCGCACGGCAAGGCCCGCATCGTCTGCACCCGCAAGACCACGCCGGGCCTGCGGGGGCTGGAGAAGCACGCGGTGCGCGCCGGCGGCGGCTCGAACCACCGCTTCGGCCTCGACGACGCGGTGCTGATCAAGGACAACCACGTCGCGGTCGCGGGCGGCATCGTCCCGGCGATCGAGCGGGCGCGGGCCGCGACCGGCCACCTCGTCAGGATCGAGGTCGAGGTCGACACCCTCACGCAGCTCGAGGAGGCGCTCTCGGTCGGCGCCGACGCGGTGCTCCTCGACAACATGAGTCCCGAGCAGTTGACGAGGGCCGTCGCCCTGATCGACGGCCGCGCCGTCAGCGAGGCCTCGGGCCGGATCACCCGGGAGACGGTCGGGGCGGTCGCGGCGTCCGGCGTCGACCTGATCTCCTGCGGCTGGATCACCCACAGCGCTGCGATCATCGACCTCGGCCTCGACGCGGCCTGATCGTCTCAACCGGAAATTGAAAAAGCGCGCCCTCGTCGGACGAGGAACGCGCTTCGCAAGGTGGCCCGCGGTCTCAGGCTACGGGCTGCCTCGTGGTCTAACGGCCAGCCACCGCGGCGGCAGCCGCGTCGCGGCCGGTTTCGTATACGAAATCGCCCCGTTGTCTCGCGCGGAGCGGATGAAAACGGCCGTTTCCGGCGCCGGGCCGCGAAACGGCACGGACGTACATGGTTTGTTCCGTAATCGCCCGCCCACCTGGCGCCTCATGAACGGCGCACTTATGGCCAAGCTGCCACAGTGTTGCCATCGAAGCACGCGCTGCCCCGAACGGCGGCCCGGGCCGGATTATGGCTTGGCTTTGGGCAGCCAGCGTTTACCCCTTGGCGACGCATGGCACGGCATCGTGCCCCAGTATTCAACCGTGTTTCCACAAACCTCAGCCTGCCCACGAGAGGCTTTGATGCGTCGTTTCGCCCCCGCCCTGATCGGGCTCGCCTGCGCGGCTGCCGCGTGGGCCTCGCCAGCCTTCGCCTACGAGATCGATCCCCTGACGCGCCAGCCGCTCGACAACGCCCTCAGCGTGCGCGTGCGCCCGCAGGCCGTGGCCCTCCCGACCGCCAACGCCTCGCTCAACGCCGCCGACCCGCTGGCCGCCTCCGCAGTGCCGCAGATGTCGGCGATCGCGCGCGAGACGGTGGCCTATAACGGCCCCTATGGCGCTGGCACGATTGTGGTTTCGACGGCCGAGCGGCGTCTGTACTACGTGCTCGGCGGCGGCCAGGCTCTGCGCTACGGCGTCGGCGTCGGCCGGCCCGGCTTCACCTGGGGCGGCGTGCAGACCATCACGATGAAGCGCGAATGGCCCGATTGGCGCCCGCCCGCCCAGATGCTGCGCCGCCGGCCCGACCTGCCGCGCTACATGAAGGGCGGCCTGGAGAACCCGCTCGGCGCGCGCGCCATGTATCTCGGCGGCTCGATCTACCGCATCCACGGCTCCAACGAGCCGGAGACGATCGGCACCGCCGTCTCGTCGGGCTGTATCCGCATGACCAACGAGGACGTCGCCGACCTCTACACGCGCGCGAAGGTCGGCACGAAGGTCATCGTGCAGCGCTGATTTCCTCAACGTTGCTCGAACCTTGAGGGGCTGGCAGGAATGCCGGCCCCATTCCCTTTTCAGTGGCAGCCGCAACCGCTGCCGCAGCTTCCGCCGCCCTGGGACCCGCCCGAGGCCTTGACTCCGTCGCGGTCGAGCCCGCGCTCGTCGAGTTCCGCGAGGTAGGTCGCCCAGCGCCGATCGTAGTCCCGGCCGAGCGCATGCAGGTAATCCCAGCCGAAGATGCCGGTGTCGTGCATGTCGTCGAAGCGCAGCTTGACCGCATAGTTGCCGATCGGCTCGACAGCCAGGATCATCACGTTGCGCTTGCCGCCGATCACCTTGCGCTCGGCCGGCGAATGCCCCTGTACCTCCGCGGAAGGACTGGACACGCGCAGGTATTCGGCCGGGAGCGCGAACCGGCTTCCGTTCTCGAAGGCGACGTTCAGAACCCGCCTGTCGCCTGCCAGTCGGATCTCGACCGGCCAGCACTCCTCGTTCATCTCAAGACTCCACGACCCGTAACCCTGCACTGCGCGCAGCGAGCTTGCTCGCCGGCGCACGAGACCTCATATGCCAATGCATGCTAGGTTCGTCACGAGACGGCAGGCCAGATTTCCCGTCACAGCAGAGCCCAGAGTCCCGCATGTGGGGTCCCCGCACCGATGAGCGCGAACCGGCCCCGGCCCTCGCGCCCCTGATCGACCCGTTCCAGCGTGCGATCACCTATCTGCGCATATCCGTGACCGACCGCTGCGATCTCCGCTGCGTCTACTGCATGGCCGAGGAGATGAACTTCCTGCCGAAGCGCGATCTCCTGACCCTTGAGGAGCTCGATCGTCTCTGCGCCGTCTTCATAGGCCGCGGCGTGCGCAAGCTGCGCATCACCGGCGGCGAGCCGCTGGTGCGGCGCGACATCATGCACCTGTTCCGTCGTCTCTCGCGCCATCTCGACACCGGCGCCCTCGAGGAGCTGACGCTCACGACGAACGGCACCCAGCTCGGCCGCTTTGCCCACGAACTCGCCGATCTCGGCGTCCGCCGGATCAACGTGTCGCTCGACACCCTCGATCCCGACACGTTCCGCGCCGTGACGCGGCGGGGCGACCTGAAGGTCGTGCTCGACGGCATTGAGACGGCGCGCCGGGCCGGCCTCAAGGTCAAGATCAACGCGGTGGCGCTCAAGGGCGTCAACGAGGACGCCTTGGCCGACATGATCGCCTGGGCCCACGGCGACGGCATGGACATGACGCTGATCGAGGTGATGCCGCTCGGCGAGGTCGAGGGCGATCGCACCGACCAGTTCCTGCCGCTCTCGGTCGTGCGGGCGCGGCTCGAGACGCGCTACACCCTGACGCCGCTCCCCGACCGCACGGGCGGTCCCGCGCGCTACGTGCGCGTTGCCGAGACGGGCGGTCGCCTCGGCTTCATCACGCCGCTCACGCACAATTTCTGCGAGAGCTGCAACCGGGTGCGCCTTACCTGCACGGGCAAGCTCTACATGTGCCTCGGCCAGGAGGATGCGGCGGATCTGCGCGCGGCTCTGCGTGCCTCGCCGGACGACGCAGGCGTCACGCAAGCGATCATCGAGGCGATCTCGCGCAAGCCCAAGGGCCACGACTTCGTCATCGAGCGCGCTCGTCCGGCCGCGGTCCCCCGGCATATGAGCGTGACGGGCGGCTGAGAATCCTAATCGGTCACGATCACGCGGTTCGGCAACTCGTCCACGGCGTTCGGGTCCGGCGGAAAGTCCGGAGCGAGGATCACGCCGACCTGTTCCACGGCCCTGATCAGGCCTGCCTCGATGTCCTCACGATGCAGGGCTGCCAGCAGGTCGGCCAACGTCGCGTTCCAGTGCTCCGCTCCTATGCGGCTCAGAATGCCATCGTCGGCCACGATCTCGGCATGGCGCTCGGCCAGCGCGAGATAGATGAGGATACCCGTTCGCCGCTGGGTCCGGCTCAGCCCCCGTGACCAGAAGGCGAGCCGTGCCGCATCACGGGCCCGCATGCGCCGCAGCCGCCGCGGCACGAGGGCGAGGCGCACCGCCTCGACCAGGGTGGCGGCCATCACGCCGAGCACGACGAGGGCCTGCGCCAGGGCGATCGCTGCCGCGCTCAGATCCGTGAACCAGATCAGCGGCCAGGGCAAAACCAGGCTCGTGATCAGGGCGGCGAGAAGTGCAACAGAGCGGTAGAGGCCCGCCCGTGCGCTCACCATCACGACGATCTCGCCCGACGTGCCGGCCTCGGCCAGCCGGACGGCCTCGGCGATCCGCGCCCGCGCCTCGCCGCCCAGGATCTGGCCACGCCTACCAGTCACCGGATGCTCCTCCGCCGCCGGACGATCCGCCGCCCCCGGAGAAGCCGCCGTCTCCGCCGAACCCGCCCGACACGCCGCCGCTCCATCCGCCGGGTGATGGGCCCGGCACGATGATGAGGCCGCCACCGCGCCGGCCGGCGTAGTGGGGCCCGCGGCTCATGCGCCAGAATGCGATCAGGATGACGACGAGGATGATGAGGAAGAGGACGGCCTGAACCGGATCGGTCTCGTCCTCCCGCACCTTTGCGCGCCGATGCCACTCGTCGGCATCGCCGGAGAGGATGGAGAGCATCGCGTCGACGCCGGCATTGATCCCGCCCGCGAAATCGCCGGACTTGAAGCGCGGCGTCACGGCTGTCGTGATGATCACCTTGGAGAGAGCGTCGGTCAGAGCGCCCTCGAGACCGTAGCCGACCTCGATCCGGACCTTGCGCTCGTTGGGCGCGACGAGGAGGAGGGCACCGTTGTTCGCCGTCTTCTGGCCGAGCGCCCAGGCGCGGAACAGCCTGTTGCCGTAATCCTCGATGCTCGCGCCCTGCAGGCTCGGGATCGTGGCGACCACCACCTGATCGGAGGTCTTGTCCTCGTAGGCCTTGAGTTTCGCGTCGAGCGTCGCCCGTTCCTCCGGCCCGAGGATGCCGGCCGCGTCGACCACCCGGCCGGAGAGGGGCGGGAAGGTAAGCTCGGCCGCGATTGCCGCCTGCCGGAGGCCGGCGACGAGCAGCAGGGCCAGGACAACGGCGAAGCGGACGCCGCGACCCGTCACGGCGCTCATCGCTAGAACTTGACGTTCGGCGGGCGCTCGGCGTTCGGCGTCGCCGTGAAAGTCTCCATCGGCTTCGCGTCCGGGTACAGCCACGCGGCGATCCAGCGGCCGGGAATCGTGCGAACCTCGGTATTGTAGGCCTGGACCGCCTGAATATAGTCACGCCGCGCCACCGTGATCCGGTTCTCCGTGCCCTCAAGCTGCGACTGCAGCGCCAGGAAGTTCTGGTTCGACTTCAGGTCCGGATAACGCTCCACGGTCACGAGGAGCCGCCCGAGTGCTCCCGACAACTGATTTTGGGCGTCCTGGAATTCCTTGAACATCTGCGGGTCGCTGACCGTGGATGCATCGACCTTGACGCTCGTCGCCTTGGCGCGCGCCTCGACGACGCTCGTCAGCACGTCCTTCTCCTGCTGGGCATAGCCCTTCACGGTCTCGACGAGGTTCGGGATCAGGTCTGCGCGACGCTGATACTGGTTCTGCACCTCGCTCCAGGCGGATTTCGCCTGCTCCTGCAGGGTGGGCACCTGATTGATGGCACCGCAGCCCGACAGGCAGAAGGCGAACAGGGCTGCGACGAGCGCACCGATGAGCCGGGCCAGAACGGGCGTGCGCGGCAGCGTGCTGGCAAGTGAGCCGGTCGGCATGGGATCCCTCGTCTGGCCACGGCGGTGGCGGAGCTTGGCCTTGTCTGCCCTGCGACAGATAGGCATCCGCTCGGGCACGAAAAGGTCGGCGCGCTTTCTGATCGCGCGCCGCGCGCCATATCGGACGCAATGCTGCGCAAGACCACCGCGATCATCCGCGTCATCGATCTCGAGACGACGGGCAGCCGGCCCGGCAGCGACGGCGTGGTCGAGATCGGCTGGCAGGACGTGGAATGCGTGGACGGAGCCTGGCGCGTCGGACCTGAGCGCGGTGCCCGCTACGTCAATCCCGAGTGCCCGATCCCGGCGCGCACGCAGGCCGTCCATCACATCGCGGATGAGGACGTGGCGGGCGCTCAGGTCTGGCTCGATGTGGCGCCCGCCATCCTGAAACCGGCCGGGCATGGGCTGATCGCGCTCGCGGCTCATCGCGCGGCCTTCGAGCGCCGCTGGTGCCGCAATGCCCTGACAGGGGGACGACCCTGGATCTGCACCTACAAATCGGCTCTCCGCCTGTGGCCGGAGGAGCCGTCGCACGCCAATCAGTCGCTGCGGTATGCGCGGCGGCCGGAGGGGCTCGATCGGGATGCCGGGCTGCCCGCCCATCGCGCCGGGCCGGATGCCTACGTCACCGCCCATCTCCTGCGCGAGATGCTGCGCGAGACCGGGCCCGAGGTGCTGATGGCCTGGACGCGCGAGCCCGCCCTCCTGCCGCGCGTGACCTTCGGCGAGAACAGGGGCCGGCGCTGGAGCACGATGAGCGACGACTTTCTCGATTGGGTACTCGGCCGCGGGGGCTTCGACGCGGATATCCGCTTCACCGCACGCCGCGAGCAGGCACTGAGAGCCGGCCGCGGCAACGGGTCCACGCCGGCTCCGGAGGGCCGACTCCTGTGACGCCCGGCCATGGGCCGGGGCGGTTGACAATGGCACGCCGTCAGTGCGCTGTGCGCTCCATGGACGGAACGCCCGAAGCTGCGGCGGGCAAGCCGCGGGTCGCCATAACCTACTGCACCCAGTGCAACTGGCTTTTGCGAGCAGCCTGGATGGCACAGGAACTCCTCTCCACCTTCCGCGACGATCTGGGCGAGGTCGCCCTGATCCCTGGCACGGGCGGCGCCTTCGCGATCGAGGTGGATGGCGCGGCGGTGTGGGAGCGCAAACGGGACGGCGGCTTCCCGGACGTCAAGACGCTGAAGCAACGCGTGCGGGATCGCCTCGACCCCGCACGGGATCTCGGCCATATCGACAGGCCATGATCCGCCCTTGCCCGATGATGCGACGGACAGCGGCCCGCTCCGAGTCATGCCGTATCCAGGACTGGACTCGACCGTGAGGCAGGATTCTGACCCGGTGGGGGCGGCGCCGCAATCGGCGCGTCGTGCGCCTGTCTCTGGGATCCGGCGCCGGCTGGACAACCTCGCCCAGCGCGGCTTCTCCACGCAGGTCTATCTCATCGCCCTCGTGGTCGCGCTCATCGGTCCGGGACTTCTGTTCACCGCGATCCTGCTGATGCGCTACGCGGCCGCCGAGCGGGCGCGCTTCGAGCAGGATGCACGCGAGAACGTCCGAGGAATCGCACTTTCGATCGACCGCGACACGGCCGGGCTGGTCTCCGTACTGCAGACGCTCGCGACCTCGCCGCGGCTGAAGGACGGAGAATTCGAGGCGTTCGACGCGCAGGCACGCCTCGTGCGCGACGCGATCAACCTCGAAATCGTGCTGCGCAAGCTCGACGGTCAGCAGGTGGTGAATACGGGCCTGAAGCGCGGCGCTATGCTCCCGACCTCGACGCTGCCCTTCGATCGGGAGATTTCCGCCGGGACGCAGCGCGCGATGGTCTCGGGCCTCATCGTCGGGGCGACGCCCGAGCAGGCGACCTACGCGGTCGCCGTTCCGGTGCAGGTCGAAGGCGACGTCGCCTACATCCTGAGCTTCAACGCGCCGGTCACCCGCCTCCAATCGATCCTGGCCCGCGAGGTCGTCGAAGGTTGGATGACCGGCATATCCGACCGCGACGGGACCGTGCTCGGGCGGATCCCCGACCCAGCCGCGGTCGTCGGCCAGCCGAGGCTCGGCACGCTGCGCCAGAGCCAGACCGACACGCCCGGCGTGTGGGAAGGCAAGGACCGGCTTCGCCGGCCCGTCATCGTCGTCGAGGCTCGCTCGCGGCTCACGGGCTGGACCGTGGCGGCGAGCATCCCGCAGGCCCTCGTCGACGCGCGCCTGCGCCGCTGGATCTGGGCGTTCGGCGGTTTCGGGCTCCTCGTCCTCGCCACTTCGTCGGCGCTCGCCGTGAATCTCTGGTCTCGGGTCTCCCGGCCGCTCCGCCAGCTCGCCGCGTCTGGGCCGGCGCTCGCACGGGGCGAGGCCATCCCGCGGATCAGCTCCCCCGTCCACGAGATCCGCAGGCTGGCCGACGTGCTGGCGGATGCGTCGCTTCGCCTGCGCACCCGGGAGGAGGAGCGCGACCGTGCGCTCGCCGAGACCCGCCACGGCCTCTCGGCCCTCCGAGAGAGCGAGGCGCGGTTCCGGCACATGGCGGACTCGGCGCCCGCCCTGATCTGGATGACCGACGAGGCCGCGAATGTGAGCTTCGCCAACATGCATTTCGACCACATGTTCGGCATGCCGGCCACCGACCTCGCCGATGAAGGCTGGCGGCGGATCGTCTATCCGCCGGACCTCGAGGCCTTCTCGGCGGATTTCAACGCAGCCTTCGAGGCACGCGCTCCCTTCCGGACAGAGGTTAGGGTCGTGGACAGCGAGGGGAATGTGCGGTGGCTGCGCTGCGAGGGCGTGCCGCGCCTGAACGACGCCGGCACCTTCCTCGGGTATACGGGCTGCAACGTCGACATCACGGATGCGAAGCTGGCCGAGGAACACCTGATCCTGCTCATTCACGAGCTGAATCACCGGGTCAAGAACACGCTCGCGACGGTGCAGTCGATCGCCGGCCAATCGCTGCGCCGCCTCGAAGGCGAAGAGGCGCACGCGGCGCGCGCAGCCTTCGAGGCGCGTCTCCTCGCGCTCGCCCGCGTGCACGACGTGCTCACGCGTGAGAGCTGGGAGGGTGCCGAACTCGGCACGGTCGTGGCCGACGCCACGCGGCCCCTCGACTCCGCGGACGGACAGCGATCGCGCTTCCATGTCTCGGGGCCCGCCCTCAGGCTGCCGCCGCGGCTCGCTCTCTCGATCGCGATGGCGTTGCACGAACTCGGCACCAACGCGGTGAAGTACGGCTCGCTCTCGCGCGAGGGAGGCGCCGTGAGCATCACATGGTCGGTGCAGCGCGAAGACGAGACGCGGTTGTTCCTGCGATGGAGCGAGAACGGCGGCCCGCGCGTCACGCCGCCGACGCGCACGGGGTTCGGCTCGCGCCTGATCGAGCGCAGCCTCGCCCGTGAACTCGCCGGCGAGGTGCAGCTCCTGTTCGCGCCGACTGGGGTCGTCTGCACCATCGAGGCCCCCGTCCCGCCGCCGGGACTTCTCGAACGGCGCAGCGGCTCGACGAGCGCGCGCCAGAGCGCCGCCGTCCCGGGCTGAGGCCTCGTCGCGATCAGCCTGGGCGCCGAGAGGGCGTCAGCCGGAGGCCCGGCGCTGGACGCTCGAGCAGCACCTCGCGCCGGAAGCGCACGAGACGCGCGGGCCGGCCCGCCGTGCCGCTCGTGATGCCGTCGGTTTCCTCGACAAGCCCCTGCTGCGCCACGAGGCGGCGGAAGTTCTGCTTGTGCAGCTCGGTGCCTGCCAGCGCCTCGACGGTCCGCTGAAGCTGGAACAGCGTGAAGGTCGGCGGCATCAGCTCGAAGACGACCGGCCGGTACTTGATCTTCCCCCGCATCCGCCCGATCGCCGTCGCAAGCACGCGGCGATGATCGAAGGCCATCGGCACCCCCGTGGGATCTCCCGCCGCCGCGGAGCCGGCATTGCCCCGCGCCTCCGGGATCAAGCCGGCTTCGAACAGCAATTCGTAGCGCTCCAGCACCCGCTCGTCGTTCCACGTGCCGCCGCCGAGACCGAAGGTGAGACCGAGCCTGTCCGCACGGAGGCGGCGCAGCTTCGGATCCGGGGGATCGGCCGCCCAGGCCCGGAGCTTCGGCTCGATCGCGTCGAGGGCGCCGGGCCGGCCCGATCGGAAATCCTCGTACGGGAGAAAGCGGTACCAGTTCTGCCAGCTCGCCTCGGCCAGGCCGCCAGTGCGGACCTCGCGCGCGAGCGCGAGGTAGGCCACCGAGAGCGTGTGCACACCGGCGCCACCGCCCTCGCGGTCGCGGTCGCCGAACGTGTAGAGCTGCTCGACGTAGCCGAGGCGCTGCTGCGTCTGCCGCTCCACCCAGGCTCGGAGGCCGCGCTCGAGCGTGGCGTGCTCCGGCACCAGCGGTCCGGCCGGCAATCCTTCGCCGCGGCTGCCTGCCTGATCCGGTACATGAACCGTGAGGATGCGCGGCTCGCCGTCCGTGGCCGCGACGATGACGGCAACGAGGCCCACGGCAGAGGGGTTGGCGACCTGTGGGCCGGCACCGCTCGAACGCGCCTCCACCTCCATCATTGCAGCCGGCATCCTCCACGCGGCGGTCGGGACCCGAGACCGGTTCGGCTGCGCCGCCCCGTCCGTTCGAAGTGCCCGAAACCGTTCACGACCTGACGTTGCTTTAGCCGCACTTCGCACCTCGCCGTCAACGCAAGTGCCTCCAAACGCCGGGGATTCGAGCCGGTTCGCGATGCGTGGGCGCGCTGCAAGACCATGCCTCGACCGCGTTCGGACGCGCGGAGGACGGTTCGCCTGGGCTCACCGTCACGCCGGGACACGGCGCGGAGCCGATCGTACCTCGGACCGGCGCGGCGCCGCTCGAGACGGGCAAAGCCTTGCCAATTGCCTCGCGAGGCGCCTAACCCCGTGCGGACGGGCGCAGGGATGCGCCCGGACAAGAGGCCAAGCGATGCCCGATCTCCTGATCCTGTCCTGCGGAGCCTCGCCGTGAGCGGCGGCGCCATGCCCCATCAGGGTGCGGTCGTCCCGGTCGACCTGCGCCTCTACGGCATCCTCGACGTCGGCGTGTGCGGCAACGATGCGGGCCGCCTCGCGACCATGGCGTCGGAGGCGGTCGCCGGCGGATGCACGCTGCTCCAGTATCGCGAGAAGGCCATAGCGGACGCACGCGCCGCCCTCGTCCGGATCCGCGCGATCCACGAGGCCGTGGCCGGCCGCGTCCCGGTCCTGATCAACGACAGGGTCGATCTCGCGCTCGCCGCCGGTGCGGAGGGAGTGCATCTCGGTCAGTCCGACATGCATCCCGCCGATGCCCGGCGTCTGCTCGGCAGCGGCGCCATCATCGGCCTGACGCTGAAGACCGGACCGCACGCCGACGAGCTCTATCGCTTGCCGGTCGATTACGGCTGCATCGGCGGCGTCTTCGCCACGACGAGCAAGGACAATCCGGACCCGCCGGTCGGCCTCGACGGCTTCGCGCGTATCGCCTTCCGGGCGCGCCTCGCTCGCGGTACAGGCCTGCCCATCGGAGCCATCGCGGGCATCAGTTCGAGCAATGCGGCCGCCATCGTCGCGGCCGGCGCCGACGGCGTCGCCGTGATCTCGGCATTGTTCGGCGCGGATTCCGTCGAGGCCCGCGCCCGCGACCTGCGTGACCGCGTCGACCTCGCCCTGCGCGACCGGGGAGTCGCCTGATGACCCCGATCGCCGTCACCGTCGCGGGCTCGGATTCGGGCGGCGGCGCGGGCATTCAGGCCGACCTCAAGACCTTCTCGGCGCTCGGCGTCTACGGCGCGAGCGTGATCACGGCGCTGACCGCGCAGAACACACTCGGCGTGCAGGCCATCCACGACATCCCGCCCGCCTTCGTCGCCGCCCAGATCGAGAGCGTCTTCTCGGACCTCTCGGTGACGGCGATCAAGATCGGGATGCTGTCCCAGGCCGGTGTGATCGAGACCGTGGCCGACGCGCTCGATCGTCACGCGACCGGCGTCCCGGTCGTGCTCGACCCCGTGATGGTCGCGACGAGCGGCGACCGGCTGATCTCGGACGACGCCGTGGATGCCCTGCGCCGCCGGCTGATGCCGCGCGCTGACGTGATCACCCCGAACCTCCCGGAGGCGGCGGCGCTCCTCGGGGAGCCGGTTGCGGAGAGCGAGAACGCGGCCGTCGCCCAGGCACGCCGCCTAGTGGCGCTCGGAGCCCGGGCGGTCCTCATCAAGGGCGGGCATGCGGAAGGCAGCGAGAGCGTCGACCACCTCGTAACGCGGGACGGCCATCTCCGGCGCTTCGCGACGTCCCGCATCGCGACCCGGAATACCCACGGCACCGGCTGCACGCTGTCCTCCGCCGTTGCGGCGGGTCTGGCACGCGGCCTTCCCTTGATGAAGGCGGTCGACGAAGCCAAGCACTACATCACCGCAGCCATCGCGGCGGCCAACAGGCTGCGCATCGGACAGGGGCACGGACCCGTGCACCATTTCCACGCCTCTTGGCTGTGAGTAGCCCTTTCGCGCCCCTCACGCAGACCGACTGCATCCCTCGCGCCACCTTGCATCCGGGGCCCGATTGCGTTTGAAGTAGCGCACGATCGTTCGGATAACGGAACGAGAGGGCGGACCCGAGGTCGATGCAGGATCAGGCGGAACGGCAGGCGGAGCGGTCCGAGCGCGGGCGGACCAGGGATCTTCTGAGCGGGGCCCAGGTGCTGTCCGGCCAGCTCGGAAAGACGATCCAGCGCCTGCGGAAGGCCTACAACCTCTCGCTCTCGGAATTGGCCGAGCAGTCGGGCGTGGCCAAGTCGATCATCAGCCAGATCGAGCGCAACGAGACCAACCCGACCCTGGCGACGATCTGGCGCCTCAGCCAGGCCCTCGACGTCTCGATCGAGCGCGTCCTCGCAACCGGCGACGAGGAGCCGTTCATCGAGAAATCGTCGCGCGCCGACACGCCGATCCTCGTCTCCGAGGATGGCAGGGTGAGGCTCGCGATCATCGGCTGGATCAAGACCGTCGAGTGGCTGCAATGGTACGACGTGTCGGCCGATCCCGGCGGCGTACTCGATTCCGATCCGCATCAGCGTGGGTCGGTGGAGTCGCTCTCGGTGAGCGAGGGCGTGTTCGAGGTCGACGTCGCAGGCGCCGTCCAGCGGGCCCGCGTGGGCGAAACCCTGCGCTATCGCTGCGACCGTCCGCACACTGTCCGATGCGTGAGCGAGGGACCGGGACGTGCCACCATGGTGGTGATCATGAAGGCGGCGGTGATGGAATAGGAGCGGTCAGCGCCCCGTATTCACCCAGCGCACCAAATCTCCCAGCACATTCGCCAGCGCACCGTCGAGCCCGGCAGCGGCGTTCGCGGCATCGACCTTGGCGATCGGGACCCTTGACCGGAACACGCGCGCCGCCGCGACCCGCCCGGTGCCTTCAGCGATGAGCTTTGCCGAGATATCGACCACCGCCTCGCCGGCGCCGGCTGCGATGTCGAAGGCGCGAATCTCGCTGATCAGCTGATAATCGCTCACGATCTTGTCGCCGGGGCGACTGACCGAGCGCAGCCGGCCGGAATTCTCCAGGCTCTGGATTATCCGGGTCTGGATCAGGCGCGGCAGGCGGTCGGCCCATTGACCGCCGCCGATGAACGAGAGAGCGCCGCCCGGCTCGCGCACGATGATGCGGTCGGCCTCGAGAGGCTGGATCCCGACAGGCTCCGCCACCACGATCGAGCGCGCGGCCGCCACGGGCCGGCTGGCCGGCGGAAGCGCCGCGAGATCGAATGTCAGGGGCGCAGCGCCGCCTCCGCATCCGCCGAGGGCGGTCGCGATCAGCAGGGCGGCGAGCGCCGGGGCGGGCAAGCGGAACGGCATCGGGTAGACCTGATCGTCTCCTGTCACCGCAGCGGGCGGCCGACCGGAAACTACGGCAAAGCTAGAAAAGTGCCGTGCGGACCGACACACGGATGGGAAACGGCTGGCGATCACCGCCCACCGTTGTATTCCGGCAACGATGGCTTGCCGCCGAAGATTACCTGGGACGGGTCGCGCTCCAGGCTCTTCACGGTGCGGTTCAGCGTGTTGAGCGTGCGTTGGCCGTCGGTCGACAGGGCCTCGACCTCGCGCCGGCCGGTGCCGCTGAGGCGGTTGAAGCTCGTGGCGATGTTCGCGGTGCGCTTGTCGAGGTTCTCGGACAGCGTCCGGAAGGCCCGGCCCGCGTCGCGGACGGAGATCGCGGCCTCGCGCACTTCCGCGAAGGTGCCGCTGCCGGCTTGCCCCGAAGCCGAGCCCAGGAAGCCTTCGGCACCCCTCAGCACGCCGTCGATCCGGTCTGCCGAGACGTTGAGCTTCGCGGCGAGCGTGCGCGCGTCGTGCAGGCCGGCCTCGATATCGGGACTCGCCGCGCTGAGCGCCGCCGAGAAGCGATCCGCGTTGTCGACGACACGGTTGAGCTTCTGCCCGTCGATCGCCTGAACGAGCGCGCTGACCGATGGGCCCGCATCGGCGAGCGTCTTGGAGAAGGCCTCGACGTTGGCGAGCGTGCGGTTGATCGCGCCCTCGTTGCCCGCCACCACCTTGTCGAGGCGCTGCAGCACGTCGTCGGCGCGCTGGGCGATCTGCTTGGCCGCCGCCAGCATGTCCTGGATGTCGGAGGAATCGGCGAAAATCGTCGGCATCTGATCGCCTGAACCCGGAGCCAGCGGCGGCGCGTCGGCATTGCCGCCGCTCAGGGCGATGACCGAAACCCCGGTCAGGAGAGCCGAATCGAGCCGCGCCCGGGTGTCGGCACGCAGCGGCGTCGAGGGCGCGACGTTGACCACCGCGATGACGCGGCGCGGATCCTGGGGCAACAGGCGCACATCCGTGACCTCGCCGACCTTGATCCCGTTGAAGGTGACGCTCGACCCCTTGGCGAGGCCGCCGACGCTGCCCGAGAACACGATGCGCACGGCCTGCGAGACCTGCCGCGACGAGCCCCCCTGCAGCCATAACACGAAGCCGAAACCGGCGACGATGACCGCGAGGGTGAAGGCGCCGATCAGCGCGTAATTCGCACGCGTTTCCATCGGATCATCGATGTCCCGGATCGTCGCAAGCTGAGCGGTGCGCCAGCGCACGCGGACGCCCGCCGTCCCCCATTACCGCGCGCGGCATGACGGCCTCGTGATCACGCATGGGTATGGCCCGGTGCGCCCGAGACGGCCCGGCCGCGCTTGCCGTGGAAGTAGGAGCGGACCCAGGGGTGGTCGGAGGCGAGCATCGCCTCGATCGGCCCCTCGGCGATGATCTGCCCGTCTCCGAGCGCGGCGATGCGGTCGCAGGCCGTGTAGAGGCTGTCGAGGTCGTGCGTCACCATGAATACGGTGAGCCCAAGCGTCTCCTTGAGGGTCGAGACGAGATCGTCGAACTCGCCGGCACCGATCGGGTCGAGACCCGAGGTCGGCTCGTCGAGGAAGAGGATTTCGGGATCGAGCGCGAGCGAGCGGGCCAGCGCCGCGCGCTTGATCATGCCGCCCGACAATTCCGAGGGCAGCTTGTCGGCGGCGTCGGGCTTCAACCCGACCATCTCGATCTTCAGCCGGGCGAACTCGTCGAGCAGGCGCTCGGACAGGTTCAGGTGCTCGCGCATCGGCATCTGGATGTTCTGCTTGACGGTGAGAGCCGAGAAGAGCGCGCCCTGCTGGAACAGGACGCCCCAGCGCTGCTCGATCAGGCGGCGGCGGGCGTGGCCGAGACCGTCCATATCCTCGCCGAACACCTCGATCGTCCCAGAGCGCTTGGGCACGAGGCCGAGGATTGTCCGCGTCAGGACGGACTTGCCCTGGCCGGAGGGCCCGACGAAGCCGAGGATCTCACCGCGGCGGATGTCGAGGTTCAGGCCTTTCAGGATCGTGCGGTCGCGAAAGCCCACGACGAGATCGCGTACGCGAATGATCGCGTCGCGGCGTCCGCCGATTGGGATGCGTTCGAGCTCTGACACGTGGTTTAGAAATCGATAGCCGCGAAGAACACAGCGAAGAGTCCATCAAGCACGATGACCATGAAGATTGACTTGACGACTGAGGCGGTGACGTGGCGGCCGAGAGACTCGGCCGAGCCTTCCACCTCGAACCCCTCGATCGTCGCGATGATGCCGATGATGAGCGCCATGAACGGAGCCTTGATCAGCCCCACCGCGACATGGTGCAGCGAGATTGCAGCCTGCAGACGCGACAGGAAGCCCTCCAGGGTCATGCCGCCGTAGAGCATCGCGGTGAGACCGCCTCCGGCGAGCGCCGCCATCGAGGCGATCAGCGTCAGGATCGGCAGGCCGATCACCAGCGCCAGGATGCGGGGCACGATCAGGATCTCGATCGGGTCGAGGCCCATCACCCGCAGGGCATCGACTTCCTCGCGCATGCGCATCGAGCCGATCTCGGCCGTGAAGGCGGAGCCGGAGCGGCCGGCCACCATGATCGAGGTGAGAAGGACGCCGAGCTCGCGCAGGATCAGGAGACCGATCAGGTTGACCACGAAGGTCTGCGCGCCGAAGCGCTGGAGCTGGAAGATGCCCTGCTGCGCCACGATCCCGCCGACGAGGAACGAGATCAGCACGATGATGGGCACGCCCCGAAAGGCGACCTGCTCGATCTGGTTGACGAGAGCGGTGCCCCGGAAGGTGCTCGGCCGGCTCGCGACCCGGATACAGGCGGTCACGACCTCGCCGAGGAAGGCGAGGCCGGTGACGAGATCCGTCTTGGCGCCGACGACCCGTCGCCCGACATCCTCCAGGAAGGCCACGAGGCGGCTCCGGCGCCGGGCGGCCGGAACCTCCGCACCCTTGAGTGCCATCTCGCTCAACAGGATGCGGTGCTCGGGCGCCGCACCCGCGTAGGCAAGACGGCCGCCCCCGGCCTCGATCTCCGCCCGCGTCCGCTCAAGGACCCAGGCACCAAGCGTGTCGAGGCGCAGGACACGGCTCAGATCGACAAGGATCGGCTGTGCGCCGGCCTGCGCGGCGATCCGCGCAGCAGCCGCCTCGATGGCGGACGCCTGATCGGCGGTCCAGCGGCCGTCGAGCGAAACGCGACCGCTGCCCGCCTCCACGGTCGCGGAGGCGGTCTCTGTCGTCAGCGTGCCGTCTACGGTCCGCACGAACCGGGTCTCCTGATCGCTGCCGTTATGATCTGATCAGGGTTACTATAGTGTCTCCGCCGCGCCCGTACCAAACGGCCGCGGTTCGGCCTCGCGCGCGGCTGCCACGACGAGACCCAGGCCGGCGAGCGCGAGCGGCGCCATCAGCGCGAAGGCGAGGGGGCCGCCGAGCCGATAGGCCGCGCCGGACATCAGGGTGGCGCTCGCGGATGCCAGCGCGTTGACGGCGCTGAGAGAACCCTGCGCCCGGCCGCGAGCCCCGTCCGGCGCAAAGGCCGAGACGGCCGCCATCGCGCCGAGCTGGGTCGCCCCGAAGGTAGCGCCGTGCAGGCATTGCAGTGCCATCACGGGCAGCAGCTGATCGCCGAGCAGCCACATTCCGACCGCACGCACGAGCGCCGCGACCGCGCCGAGACTCAACAGGCGGAACGGCGTGCGCCACCGCGCGGGCGTGTTGCCGATGAGGGCGAACAGCACGATCTCCGCTCCGACGCCGATCGCCCACAGCGTTCCGACCCAGGCCGTGGCGATCCCATGCGTCGTCCAGTGGATGCTGCCGAAGGCATAGATTGCGGCGTGGCTCGACTGGATCGCAGCCGCGGCCACGATGGCGAACCAGAGCTTGCGCGGCAGCCTGACCCGACCGGACGCCGTCGCGGCGACCGTGGCCGCGCCCTCGATGCCTCGGCTCGCATGCACCACGAGGCTCGCGATCACGGCGAGGCCTGTCAGCAGAAGGGGCACGGCAAGACTTTCGCCCATCGCCCCGAGAAGGAAGCCACCTCCGAGGTTCGCGGCAAGAAAGGCGATGGACCCGGACATGCGGATGCGGGCGTAATCGAGACGCGGGTCGCGGCGAACCGCCGCGAGCGTCAGGTAATCGATGCTCGGGACGAGCGGCGCTCCCGCGACCGCGTTGAGAACGATCACGAGAGCGAGCAGGGGCCAGCCGAGGGCCGCCCCCACCGGCATGGCCGCGTAAGTCAGCGCGAGCACGAGACTGCCGGCCAGCAGGAGCGTGCGCGCGCCGACACCCCGGTCGATCAGGCTGAGGAGCGGGGCGGTGGCCACGATACGGGTCGCGATCGGCAAGGCCACGAGCAGCCCGATGACCACGGCGTCGAGCCCGAGCGCGTTCAGCCAGACCGGCATGAACGGCATGGCGATGCCGATCTCGACGAAGACCACGGCATAGAGGAGCGCGAGGCGAAGAGAGCCGGAATCGGCGATCGGGGAAAGCAGGTGAGGCAATGGGAATGCGGGTTCGGTGGATGGGGGCGCCACGTAAGCGGCCGTTAAACCCGACCTGTCAATTTGTTGGCGCCTGGATGCGCAGTGGGCTTCGTGAGCCCCAAATGCCAAGGACGTTGTTGATGTCCGGTTCCCACTCGCTGACCGCGGTCGAACCATCGGAATACGACCTCATCGAAGCGGCGATGAGCGAGAGCGCACGGGGCCGCTGGTTCCTCGGCGAGTATGCCCGCCGCAACCGCAGCGCCGACACCGACATCCTGCTCGGGGCCATCCACCGCCTCGAGAACGCGGTCACCGCCGAGCGTGGCCCGGACGGTTTAGTGCGGTTGCGCGGCGACCTGATGGAGATGGCCAACGCCATCGCGCGGACCAAGGCGGAGATCGCCGCGATCAGCGCGCCCGAGCAGGACCAGACCCGCCTCAGCGTCGCCTCCGAAGCCCTCGACGCGATCGTGCGCGCCACCGAGCGCGCGACCTCCGATATCCTGGGGGCGGCCGAGGAGGTCCAGGAGGCGGCCTGGACCCTGCGCGAGCACGGCGCCGATCCCGCGATCTGCGACGAGCTCGACCGGCGTGCCACGCAGATCTACACCGCCTGCTCGTTCCAGGACCTCACGGCACAGAGGACGGGCCGGATCGTCCACACGCTGCGCTACCTCGAGGAGCGCCTCGTCGCGATGATCGCGATCTGGGGCGACGATTCCGACGAGATTCCACCGGCGCCCGGCGAGGAAGGGGCGCGCAGTCGGCCCGCCTCGGAGTCGAAGCTCGACGACCTCTGCCAGAGCGACGTCGACCGCTTCATCGACATGGATGCATCGGTCGAGATGCCGGCTGTCCGCGCCGCGGCGGTCAGCGCCGTGCCGCTGCACGAGGATCTGGCCTTCGTGCCGGCCGCGGTGACGATCCTCGACGACGGCCCGGCAGCGCGCATCGCCGTCCCGGTCGAGACGATCGTGGACGAGGCGTTCGAGGCGGACATCGGTTTCGCCGAGGCCGACCTGGAGTTTGGCCTCGCTTCCGCAAAAGCCGAGCCGATCACGGCCGAGGAGATCGCAGAAGCGATGGTTCTCACGGTGAGCGCCGCGACGTTCGACGCCGAAACGGCCGAGGATGAGCTCGACGGGTCGAAACAGGCCGGGACAGAGGCCGACAAAACGTCCGCCGCGACGGCCGCGTCCGCCGACAAGGCAATCGATTTCGCCGACCTCGATGCCCTGAGCATCGAGGAGAAACTCGCCCTCTTCTCCTGAACCGACCCGCGGCCGGACCATCGGTCGCGTGCGTCGACGATACCGGATGCTATAGAGCGGCGCGCGAACCTGTCCGCGCCGGCCGCCTTGGAGCACGATGCCTCGCGTGGTGGATCACACGAGGAAGTCCATGGTCCTCCACCTGATCAAGCTGAGCGTCGGTCCCGCATCGATCGACGACCTCGAGGCGCATCAAGCCTGGCAGCGGGCCGAGGCCGTGCGGGCCGGGCGCGACCCGGCCCCGTTCCACACGACGCGCATGCTGCCGAAGCGCCACGCCGAGATCGTGGGACGCGGCTCGATCTACTGGGTGATCAAGGGCACGCTGTCCTGCCGCCAAGCCGTCACGGCGATCGAGCCGTTCACGGCCTCGGACGGGGTGGGCCGCTGCCGGATCGTTCTCGACGCGCGCCTGGTGCCGGTGGCGCCGCGCTCCTACCGCCCTTTCCAGGGCTGGCGCTACCTCCAGGCGAAGGATGCCCCGCACGATCTCGATCGGAGCGCTGCCGGCGACCTTGCCGAGATGCCGGAGACACTCCGCCGGGAGCTCGTCAGCCTCGGCTTGCTCTGAGCGGCTCGCGGGCCCGCGAGCCGTTCCCCTCAGGACGGCACGCCGCGAATGAGTTCGGGATCGGGCGCAGGCTCACGCATCGACGCTCGCGCAGCACGCCGCGCCTCGAGGGGCGCGGCGTGCCCGTCACTCACGCGCCTTCGAAGCGGCCGCTCGCGTGGGCCAGCATGGTGTAGACCTTGCCCGTCTCGGAGGTGAGATAGGCATCGGCCCGCTTCGAGTCGGTGTCGTTCTTGGAGACGTCGCCGAGGAGCCGCTCGAACTCGTTCACGTAGCGGTCGACCGTGCGGCGGAAATCGCCTTCCCCGCGGTAGCGGCGCTGGATCTCCTCGAAGGTCTGCCGCCCCTGTGTCGTGTAGATCCGCGGGGTGAACAAGTTCGGCTCGCCGCGCCGGTAGCGCTCCCAGAGGTCGACCGCGACACGGTGCTCGATCATTCGGCCGATATCGGTCGAGATCGTGTCCAGGGTCGTGCGGCTGCGCTCGCTACCCCCCTTGGCGGCCACGGCCTGAACGTCCTGCGCCGGCGACACGTCGTCGTCGATCGATGCCCGCGTGAGCAGGTCCGAGAGCCAGCCGCGCTTGTCGCCGCCCTGTGCCGGCCGCGGCTGCGTGGCCGGACGCTGGGCCGGCGGCTCGATGCGCACCGGAGCCGGACGGGCAGGGGCCGCCTGCGGCGAGACGGAGGCCGGCGTCGCCGCCTTTGCCGGTGCGGCCGTGGCGGGCCGCGTTGCCGGCGTGGACAGGCGGCCCGCCTCCGCGACCCGGCGCTGTTCCGCCGGCTGCGGCTGTGCCACGTCGACCGTGCGGTTGGAGCGGGAGACCAGGGCCGACAGCTCGTTCAGCGCCTTGATCTGGTCCGAGACGACCCGGCGCATCTCACTGGTCGCGTCCTGCGTGTCGCGCGGGATCTCCAGGACGCCGCGCTGAAGGTCGGCTCGGGTTGCTTCGAGCTCGCTGCGGATCGTGCCTGCCATCTCGCGCATGCCGGAGGCCGACTCGCCGAACTTCGCCTGAGCCTCCTCGAACACCGTCCGCATCTGCAACGCGGCGGCCTCGATCGCGGCGCGCACCTCCTCGGCGGTGCGCTGGCTCTCGGCACCCGCGCCGCTGCGCAGTCGCTCGAACTCGCCAGAGACGGCCGCGCTCGCCTGCTTGGCGCTCTGAGACAGGCTGGCGGCGACGCTCCGCGCACGCTCCTCGGCAGTCCGGAGCGTGTCCTCGATCATCTGGCCGAACCGCGCCGACTGAGCATCGAGATCCGCCGAGCGCGCCTCGATGCCCGCGAGCGCCGCGGTCACGGCGGCCTCGCGGCCAGACAGCGCCTCCGACAGGCGGCCCTCGACTGTCTCGAGCGAGCCAGCCGCCCCGCTGAGGACCCGCACATGCTCCCCGGCCCGATCGGCGAGCGCGCGGCCGTGGCCGTCGAGCGCCGCGGCGAGGTCGCGCGCTTCCCGCAGCGCGCCCTGCGCGACGTCCTGCAGCTTCTCGACCTGCGCCGAGACGCCCTCGCTGGCGCGGCTCGTCTCGGTGGCAATCGCGGTGAGGGCGGCCTCGATCTGCGTCACCCGCCCTGCAAGCCCGGTCTCGATCGCGCCGAGGTTCTCGCCCGTCCCCGCGATGAGGTCCTTGAGGGCATCGTTCGCCGCCTCGACGCGGGCGAGCACGCCGTTGAGGTCCCGGCGCAGCCGGTCGTTCGTCTCGGACAGGCCCGCGATCGTGCGGGCGGCGCCGTCGTCGATGACCGATCGAAGCATGCGTGCCGACTCGCTTGATTGCGCGACGAGCTCCTCGGTCCGTTGGCGGAGGGCCTCGATCAGGGGAGCCCCGGTCTCGGCGAGTGCCCGCTCGATGGTCTGGCCACGCTCGGCCAGCGCTTCGGCGAGCTGCTGTGCCGGGCCGTCGATCACGGAGCGCAGGCGCTCGATGTTGCTGCCCATCGATTCCGCGACGGCCTGGCCGCGCCCTTCCACGGTTTCGACCAGGGCGCCGCCGCGCTCCTCGATGGCGCGGATGATGCGCTCCGCGCTCTCGGCGAGGCGCCGGGCGAGCGCTTCTCCGCGGGAATCCACGAGCGTGCCGAGCGCATTGGCCCGGCGCTCGAAGCCCGAGGCCATCTGCTCGTTGCGCTCGTCGATGAGAGCGGCCACCGCGGCATTGCGCTCGTCGAGGGCAGCCGCGAGGGCGGCGGTGTGTGCCTCGGCCAGGGCGGCATGGCTCCGCGCGCGCTCGTCGAGGGCCGCGACCATGCCGGCCGTGCGCTCGTCCACCATGGCCGCGTAGGCGTCGTGGCGATCGTCGAAGGCCGTGGCCAGCGCGTCACCGCGTGCGGCGACGAGGGTCGCGAAGGTCTTCATGCGGCTGTCGATGCGAGACGTGAAGGCCTCGCTGTGCGCGTCGACGCCTCGGGTCAGCGCCGCCCCCTTCTCATCGAGCGTGCTGGCCAGGGCAGCCGTGCGCGCCTCGACGAGCGCGTCCAGGGCCTGCAGGCGCTCGTCGAAGGCGCGCGCCAGGGCCTCCAGGCGACCCTCGACTTGGCCGGTGAGGGCCGTCGCGCGGGTATCGACCAGGCGGTCGAGGACGCCGACCACCTCGTCGAAGAGAGCCCGCAGGCCCTCCGTCCGGGTATCGACGGTCGTGGCCAGTTGATGGCCCCGGCCGTCGACGACGCGGTCGAGCTCGCCGAGCCGCTCATCGAACACCGTGACGAGAGCCCGTGTGCGGGTTTCGACCTGCCCGGTCAGCGCGGCGGCCCGGGTCTCGATCAGACGGCCGAACGCACCGGCAACCTCGTCGAACAATGCGCGCAGATCTTGCGCGCGGGTGTCCACCGCCGCCGCGAAGTCGACGGAGCGCCCGTCGACCAGGCTGTTGAGGGCATCCAGGCGCTCGTCGAACAGGCTGCCGATCGTCCGCGTGTGCACGTCGAGCGTGCCCGCGGCGTTGCCGAGCGTCGCCTCGATGGTCTCGATCAGCTCGCGGCCGCGGTCGTTGAGCGCGTCCTGCAGCGGACCCATGCGCCCGTCGAGATTGGCGCTGAGCGTCTTCGCGTGGTTGTCGAGGAGCGCACGGATCTCGCTGGTGCGATCGTCGAGGAGCCCGTGTACCGTGCGCACACCCTCGTCGAGGAGCGCGCTGATGTCCTGGGTGCGGTTGTCGAAGGTGCGCCCGAGGCGGCCCTCGCCGTCGCCGAGCATCCGGTCCGCCTCCGCGATGGTCTCACGCAGCTTCGCCAACACGCCCTCGCCGCGCTGGTCGAGCAACTCGCCGAGCGAGGCACCGCCGCGGTCGAACAGGCGACCGAGTTCCGTGATGCGCCCGCCGATCGCGCCGAACACCATGCGGCCCTTCTCGTCGAGCTCCGTCGCCATCGCGGCCGTGCGCTCGTCGACGAGGCGGCCGAGCGTATCGGCGCGTTCCCCGAAGGCCAGACGGATCGCCTCGACATGCCCCGTCAGCGCGGTATCGGCCGAGCGGGTCTGCTGCTCGATGGCCTCGACGATGGCGCGCGTGCGCTCGGCGAGCGTCGCGTCGATGTCGGTGGTCCGGCCCTCGATCAGGCCGACCAGTTCGCGGGTACGGTTCGCGAGATCGTCGTCCACCGCGCGCGTGCGGCTCTCGATCAGGCGGACCGCCTCGGAGGCCTGGGCCCCGAACGTCTCGTCGATCAGGCGGCTGCGCTCCTCGAGGGCCGATCCGATCGCCTCGAGGCGTGCCAGCACGCCGGTATCGAAGCGGCCCGCGCCCTCATCGAGGCGCCGGGCGAGTTCCTGTGTCTGGCGGTCGAGCTGCGCGGCAATCTCGGTGCTGCGCGCGCCGAGGGCGTCACCGAGGCTTGCCGAGCGGGCGGCGATATCCTGCGCCATGCCCTCGGCTCGTGCATCGAGCGCCTCGACGAGGTCGCGTCCACCCTCCGCCATGATGCGGGCCATCTCGCCGGTGCGGACGATGAGAGCTTCGTTGAGAGCTGTGGCCCGGGTGCCGAGGTGGCCGTCGATGTGGGTGACGAGATTCGCGAAGGTCTCGCCGATCTCGTTCGAGCGCTTGGTGGTGCGGTCCTCCAGCGCGCCGAGATGAGTCTCGACCACCTCGCGGGCCTCGCGGGCGCGTTCGGCGATGCTCTCGGCCACGGCCTTGCCCTGCACCGTGATGACGCGGTCCATCTCCTCGAGGCGCTCGGTCACGACCTCGCTCAGGGCCGTGGTATCGCGGGAGATGCGGTCGGCCAGGATGTCGCCGCGCGCGATCGTCTCCTGCAGAGCGGCGAGACGGTTGCCGAGCACGTCGTCCATCGCCTTGGCGCGGCTCTCGGCCGTCTCGGCGAAGGTCGCCCCGGTCTGGTTGAGGGCGTCGGCGACGCGGGCGCCCTGGCTCGCCACGGCGAGCACGATGTCGCGGCCCGTGGTCGCGAGGCGCGTCTGTGCTTCCTCGGCATGGTTGGCGAGCAGGTCGGTCATGCCGCGGCCATGCGTGCCGAAGGCGGCCTCGACATCGGCGACGCGGGCTGCCAATTCGGTTCCGACACCCTGCGCGGCGCGGACAAGGGTGCCGGTCGCCTCGTCGGCACGCTGGGCGAGTTCGTCCTGGAGCTCGCGCACGGCCCGGCGCAGGGCCTCGACGGAGGCTTCGACGCGGCCGCCCATCTCCCCGTGCAGTCCATCCGCCATCTCACGGAACTGAGCGATCAGGCTGTTGGTGCGGGCTTCCAGGGCGCCCGCGCTGTTCTCCGAGACATCCCTCAGAGCCGTGGTCGCCTCCGCAAAGCGGGCGACGATCTCAGAGGTGCGCTGGGCGGCGTCGCCGGTCGCGCTATCCGAGGCGCGACGGAGGAGATCGGCCGCTTCCGCGGTCCGTTCGGCCAGTTCGCTCGCGGTGGCGGCGAGGCGGCGCTCGAAGATCTGCACGGCCTCGACGGTGCGGGCCTCCAGCTCGCCGGTGGCGCCGGCCGCGGAGCGGCGCAGGGCCTGCGCCGCCTCGGCGCTGCTCGCGCCCACGGCGACCGTGGTCTCCTCGGCGCTGCGCCGGAAGATGTCGGACGCCTCCGCGGTGCGCGATCCGATTTCGGCCCCGAGCGTTTCGACGGAACGATGCAGGGTGGCGATCGCCTCGCCCGCGCCGGCCTCGAATGAGCGGCCGAGTCCCGCAAAGGCGCTCTGCAGCGTCGCGGTGGCCTCCTCGGTGCGCTGTGCCACAAGGCCGCCGATCCGCTCGCCGGTGGCGCTGAGGGTGGATTCGAGGTTGCCTCCCTGCACGGTGATCGTCTCGTGCAGGCGCGCGGCCACCGCCTCGATCCGATCGCTCAGGTCGCTGCCGCGGCTGCCGACCGTGTCAGCGATGCGCTCGGCGGAGCCGACGAGCTCGTCGCGCACTTGGCCCGCACGCGCGGTGAAGCTCTCGATGACGCCGCTTGCGGTGAGCGCGAGCCCCGCCTGGGTCTCGCGACCGCGCGCCTCGATCATCTCGGCGACGCCTGTACCCGCTGCCTCGATCTCCGACCGGAGGCTCGCCCCTCGGTCGGCGATGTCGTTGGTCAGCGTCGCACCGGTCGCCGCGAAGTGATCGCGCAATCCGTCGCCGATGGCCGCGAACCGCGCGGTGATCTCACCCCCGGTGTTCGTGAACTGTTCCGTCAAGGCGTTGCCGCGGGACAGGAAGGCGTTCTCCAGCCCGCTCGCCGAGCGCTCGAAGCTCTCGCGCACGTCGTTGCCCTGGCGGTTGAGCGCCTCGATCACGCCCGTTCCGGTCTCCGCCAGGGTCCTGGCCACCGCGCCGGCATTGTCGGCAAGCGTGGCGGTCAGGAGGCCGCCGGTGCGCTCGAAGGCGCGCGTGACCTCGTCAGCTCGGGTTTCCAGCGATTGCGTCAGGGCGTTCCCGACCTCCGCGAGGCTGCCGCGCATGCCCTCGCTGGTGCTCACGATACGCTGGATCAGGTCGTCGCCGCGACCCGACATCACCTCGACCACGCGGTCGCCGGCCGCGCCGAGGGCGGCCGTGATGGCATCCCCGCGGTTTCCGAGCGCGCTGGTCACGCGGTCGCCCGCGCCGGTCATCGCGGTGACGATGCGCTCCGCGGCTCCGTCCAGTTCCTGGCTCAGGCTCTGATGCGACCCGGTGATCGCGCCGCGGACGCGCTCGGCATTGGCGACGATCGACTCGCGCTGCGCCACCAATTCGTCGACGAGGGAGCGGATGCGAATCTCGTTGTCCGAGTAGGCCCGCTCAAGTGTCGCGATCTCGCCGCGCACGAGGGTCTCCAGCTCGCCGGCGCGCGCCAGGGCACGCTCGACGCCGTCGCCGACAGCGGCGACCTCGCGGCGGACCGTCTGCGACATCGTCAGCACCGCGTCGGTGGAGAAGCTCTCGGGCTCGGCCAAACGAACGGCCACCTCGCCGACGGCGCGAGCGACGAGACGCATCTCCTGGGCCCGCACCGCCAGCATCGCGGTGATCAGGAACAGCATGATCGGGCCCGCGATCGCGGCTGCGCCCACGGTCGCCTGGATCGCCGTGAGACCGAGCAGGAAGCCCTTGAGATCGCCACTCGACTGTGACCAGGCGAGGGCGATCAGGCTGTTCAGCCACACGAAGGCAGCCAGGGCAGCGAACAGGTAGGGCTTGCGAGAAGGCCGCACCCGCAGTGTCTGCTGCAGGATGCCGATGTTGCGGCGGTCGTCGTTCGCGACGAGGGACCGGTCGGGCGGCAGCAGCCCCCCTTCGCGGTGAGGGCGATGGCGGTCCGGCGGCGGCACGTCGGAAGCGAGAGGTTCGTCGATGTCGAGGCGCGGCATCTGGCGCCCGGCCGGCTCGTTCAGCGGGTCGTTGTCGCCGACGTCGGGCAGGCGCGGCTCGGAACGTTTCTCGACTTCACTCGGCGTCAGGATGTCGAGGCTGAGCGCCTGCTCGATCGCGGACAAGGCCGCCTCCGCCGGATCCTTCAGCTTCTTTTCCGTGGCCATGCAACGCCTCGTCACGCGCAGTCCCGCACGGCCGGCCGCGTCCGGCAGAGGAGACAGAAATTCCCGTTTACCAAGGAAGTTTAGACCTCGCCGCCTGCCCCGGATACCCGAGGCTTGGAGCGCGCCCAAAAAACCTTAACGGAATGGTTACCAAGCCGCAGGCTGGATCGATGCCGCCGCCTTATCGCATGACGGGGCAAGACTTAAACGGTTGCCAACGCGCCCGTCGCGGCTGTGGATAGCAGGTAGCGCGGAGAACACGCCAGGGTGAGCCCCATCATTGACCGAGCCCATCTCGCCGAGGCAGCCTTCGGAGACGCCGAGCTGGCCGACGAGTGTCTCGCCCTTTTCGCGGAACAATGCAGGACGCTGCTGCCCGGTATCACGGATTCCGGGCGCGATACATCCGCGCGCGCGGACATGGCCCACACCCTGAAGGGCTCTGCGCTCGGCGTCGGCGCGACCGAGGTCGCTCGGGCGAGCGCGACGATCGAGGACGGGCTGCGCTCCAGCCGCGTGCCGGCAGATGCACTCACCTTCCTTGAGCGAGCGGTCGCTGCTGCGCTGAAGGAAATCCAGGGCGGGCGGTCGTAGAGCGGGTTCTGGCGAGCTCGTCCCAAGCTCGGCCGGCCCGGCGCCCTGCGGCAAAAGCGGGCCGGGCACGGACGAGCGGGAACAGGGGCGGCCCCTCGGCGTCAGGCCAAGAATCCGCCGCGATGTCGCATGCGCGCTTGCATTCCGGGGCTGGCCCCTCCAAGCAGGCGCGCGCCGCGCAACTGATCCTCACCCGTTGTACGAGCCCGGAGCCAGCGATGCCGAAGATCACCTACGTCGACCACGCCGGCACGGCCAGAACGGTCGAGGGCGCCGTCGGGGCGACCGTGATGGAGACGGCCCTGCGCAACAACGTCCCGGGCATCGATGCCGAGTGCGGGGGCGCCTGCGCCTGCGCGACCTGCCACGTTTACGTCGACAATCAATGGGCAGGCGTGGTCGGGCCAGCCGTCGACATGGAGCAGGACATGCTCGATTTCGCGACCGATGTGCGCACGAATTCCCGGCTCTGCTGCCAGATCCGCATCACGCCGGAACTGGACGGGCTCACAGTCACCACTCCGGCGCGCCAGGGCTGACGATCAGCGGACGAGGGCGCGCATCGACTCGTCCAGCCCCTCCAGGGTGAGCGGAAACATCCGGCCACCGAGGATTTGGCGCACCATCGCGATCGACTGGGTGTAGCCCCAGTGCTCCCGCTGCACTGGGTTGAGCCAGACGGCCTTCGGAAAGTGATCGAGGATCCGCTGCAGCCAAGCGGCGCCGGGCTCCTCGTTCCAGTGCTCCACCGATCCGCCGGGCATCGCGATCTCGTAAGGGCTCATCGAGGCGTCGCCGACGAACACCACGCGATAGTCGGATGGATAAGTGCGGATCACATCGAGGAGCGGCGTCCGCCCGTCGTGCCGCCGACGGTTCTCGGTCCAGACAGCCTCGTATGGGCAGTTGTGGAAGTAGAAGTGCGCGAAGTGCTTGAACTCGGATCGCGCCGCCGAGAACAGCTCCTCGGCCTGTTCCACGTGCCAGTCCATCGAGCCGCCGACGTCTAGGAAGAGCAGTACCTTCACGGCATTACGTCGCTCGGGCCGTAGCCTGACGTCGAGGTAGCCCTGGCGCGCGCTCTCGCGGATGGTGCCGTCGAGGTCGAGTTCCTCGGCCGCCCCCGTCCTCGCGAAGCGCCGAAGCCGCCGGAGCGCCAGACGCAGGTTGCGCGTGCCGAGCTCGACCCCATCGTCGAGATCACGGAACTCGCGCTTGTCCCAGACCTTCACGGCACGGAAGTTCCGGTTGCCGTCCTGCCCGATCCGGATGCCCTCGGGATTATAACCGTAGGCGCCGAAGGGGGACGTGCCGCCCGTGCCGATCCACTTCGAACCGCCCTGATGGCGCTCGCGCTGCTCCGCGAGGCGCTGCTTCAGGGTCTCGAACAGCTTATCCCAGCCGAGGGCCTTCAGCTCGGCCTTCTCGGCCTCGCTCAGGTGCTTCTCGGCAAGCTTGCGCAGCCACTCCTCGGGAAGCCCCGTCGGCTCGAGAGCACCGCCCAAGGTCTCGACACCTTTGAACACCGTGCCGAAGACACGATCGAAGCGATCAAGGTTGCGCTCGTCCTTCACGAGGGTGGAGCGGGATAGCCAGTAGAACTCCTCGACCCGCTTCTCGGCGAGGTTCCGATCCAGGGCATCGAGGAGCGTGAGGTACTCGCGCAGGGTGACCGGCACCTTGGCCTCGCGCAGCGCGGTGAAGAACTGGAGCAGCATCGCGCGACAACGCGTCAAGCGGGCGGCGAGGTCAAGCGGGAGCCGACCCCGCGATACAATCGCCGGGCCGACCGCGATTGCGGCTCCAGCATGTGGGCCTGCGGTCGCGCCCCGGACGGCCTCAAACGCATGCCGGCGGTCGTCATACAACCAAAAGTCGAGAACTCGCAAAAGCTGGGCATAAGCCCCGAATCCTGTTGATATCCCGCCCGAAAGCCATCGCCGAACCGACTGGACTGTCATCGAAATCAAGCATGGCAGGCACACATGTTCGAAGGATCAGAAATTACGCCGTCCGGCTAAGGTCAGGAGACCCGTCATGGCCGTCGTCTTGCGCTCCCTGAGCGACTTCAAGCGCTTCCTGGCAAAGCCCGGCGCAACCATTCAGATTGTCCAGAACACGTTTATGGATCGTCAACCGGCCTCCGCCCGCGTGGCTTACCAGGCCAAGGGCATGTACGAGCCGCGCACCGTGCAGGCCCTGTCCCGGAAGGCGGCGGTGTTCTCCGTGAAGGGACATCCGACGACGGTTTGGCTCTACTGGGACAAGGGCGTGCGGCGATGGCGCTTCTCGGGCGACACCGTCACCGTTCCACTCGACACCGCCCTCGGTCCGCCCGACGAGATCGTCTATCGCTGCAGCTACGCCGTCGGCTTCGAGCCGAAGGAGCGTCGGGTCGGAAGCCGGGCATCCTCGACCCCGAGGCGCACTCGGCAACAGGACGGGGAGCACGTGGCCACGTGTCTGTGAGCGCTGCTCAGGCCCGCTTTCCGACCGGCACCGCATCGTCCTTCGGCTGGGCGTCGCGCAGATCGACTGTCTTGCCGACTGTCCTCCTGGCGTGAAACGTCGGGCGCGTCTCGGTCTCCTTCCGCTTGAGCATGATCCGGTACTCATCCCGGCGCTCGTGGATCGAGGCGATCACGAGACCCATCGGCACCCCGACATCGACCAGAACCGCCTCCGACAGTTGAAGGGAGGCCTCGATCGTTTCAGGCACGGCGTCATCGACGCCCAGATCGTATAAGGCGGTGGCGTGGCGGGCGTCACGCGCTCGCGCGACGATCGTGAGATCGCGGCGCTCGGCACGGGCGGTCTCCACGACAGCCTCCACGGCCTGCGGATTGTCGAGAGTCACGACGAGCGCGCGCGCCGTCGCGATATCGCAGCGGCGCAGCAACTCGGCGTTGGCCGAGTCGCCGAAATAGACCGGATTGCCGAGACGCCGCTGCTCGGCGACCCGTCCCGCATCGGAATCCAGGGCGATGTAGGGTATCTTGTGGCGTGCCAGCATCTCGCCTACCAAGCGCCCGACGCGGCCGTAGCCGGCGATGATCACCCGGTTCTGCTGCTTGTCCGGCGGTGGCTCGGCGCGGGCACGCCCGAGATTCACGTTCGAGATGCGCCGTCCGGCGCGTCGCCCGAGGAAGGCGAGGGCAGGAATTGCCACCATCGTCACCGTTGTGACGATGAGGGCGGCGCCCCCGACGGGCTCCGGCACGAGACCGACCGCCACGGCGCCGCCGATCAGCACGAACGCGAACTCGCCGCCGGGCCCAAGCAGGAGTGCTGCTTCGAAAGCGACGGGACGGGCGATCTTCATGACGGGGGCAGCCAGGAGCACCATCGTGCCCTTGATCAGGACGAGCGCCAGCGCCAGCCCGAGGATCGTCCCGGGGGTCGCGACGAGCTGAGCCGGATCGAGGTTCATGCCGACGGAGACGAAGAACACGCCGAGCAGCAGTCCCTTGAACGGGTCGATCGTCGCCTCGATGGCGCGCCGATACTCGGTCTCTGCGAGGAGCAGGCCGGCCACGAAAGCCCCGAGCGTCATCGACAGGCCGCTCGCGGCGGCCGTGAGCGCGGTCGCGACGATGACGAGGAGGCAGGCCGCCATGAACAGCTCGGGCGATTTCGTGCGCGCCACGAGCTGGAACAGCGGGCGCAGGGCGAGGCGCCCCGCCACCACGATGATCACGAGCGCCACGGCCGCCTGCCCGAGGGCCAGGGCCAGGGCAGCACCGACGTTGGAGCCGTCGCTGCGCCCGAGGACGGCGATCGCGAACAGGATCGGCGCCACGGCCAGGTCCTGAAACAGAAGCACCGCGAAGCTCGCCCGGCCGGCCGGCGTGTTGAGGCGCTTCTGCTCCGCCAGCACCGGCAGAACCACCGCGGTCGACGACAGGGCGAGCGCCAGACCGACGATGATGGCGGCGGCAAGCGGCACGCGCAGGCCGTACAGGATGGTGCCGATGACGAGAGCCGAGGACAGGACCTGGATCGAACCGAGGCCGAAGACGAGCCGGCGCAAGGTCCGCAGACGTTCCCAGGAGAGCTCGACGCCGATCATGAACATCAGGAAGATCACACCGAACTCGGCGAGGTGCGTGATCTCGGTGCGGTTGCCGATCGTGAAATGCGACACCCAGTGGTGATTGTCGGCGAGCCGTCCGAGCCCGAACGGCCCGAGCAGCGCGCCCGCCCCGATGAAGCCGAGCACGGGGCTGAGCCGCAGCCGGTGGAACAGCGGAACCACGATCCCCGCCGTGACGAGGAACAGGATCGCTTCCTTGTAGGAGCCGGCGTGGACCTCGGGCATCGGTTGTGCGCTCAAACCCTTTCGTGCCGGCTGACATCGATGCCCGACGACAGGATCGGCCACGGGATCATGTTGTGCCGGGACGTCGCGAGCAACCGGAATTGATCGGCGTGCTCAGCCGGTACCTTGCCATTTCACGCGCGACCGCCCGCGGCAACACGCTTTGTGCCGTGCGCGAGAGGAATTGCGGCGCGGACCGAGGCATTCCGGCCACGACCGTACGCTTCGCCGTGGATAGTCGTGACGCGGCGCAAAATCGGCACAATGCCCGCATAAGCGAGGCGGTTAACGAAGTGTTACGCTCAAGCCTTCGTGGCGTAACGGGAACTGAGAGCACGATGCGGAACACGCCCCCGAGCCGAGAAGCCCAGCGCGAGCGTCGCGCCTGGATCCTCGAATCCGACAAGTGGACGCATGAACGCCACGTCGAGAAGGGCTACCGAATCAAGTGGGGCTATGTCGGCATCGCCTATCTGGTCGAGGCCATGGTCATCGGCGCCTCGCTCGCGGGTGCGTGGCTCTTCGCGGGCGTCTACAGCGACGGGGACAGCCACAGCTTCTACTTCATGCTGCTGGCGCCTCTCGTCTACGCCGCCGTCGAGCTCTGCCGCGTGCCGCTCGGCATCCTGGCAAGGACACAGCGTTCCTATTTCGTCCGCGCCCTCGCGATTGTCGGCATCATCTTCGCGGCGGGCGTGACCACGAAGTCAGTCTCGCAGCTCGGCGAGATGATGTTCCACCCCCGGCTGATGGAGGCGGCCAGGACCAAGACCACCCTGAAGGACGCGCAGGCCGACCGTGAGAGCCTCGACACGCGCATCGCCGCGGCCGATGCGCGTGTGTCCCAATACACCACGGAACTGGAGCAGATCGAGAAGCGATCGTCCGACAACGCGGCCCAGCTCGCCGGCCTGCCGGCGCAGCGCTGCGAGAAGGTTTTCGGCACGAACAGCAAGGGCGTGCGCTATCAGAACCTGAAATGCGTCACCGACCCACGGACGGCGACGCTCTCGGTGAGCGTCGCCAAGGCATCGACCGACCGTGCCAGCGTGACGAAGCAGCTGGAGCAGGCCCGCGAGGCGCGCGCCGCGCTCGATCCCGGCGCCGTCGACCGGCGCGTCGCCGATGCCGAGCAGAAATACCGTCAGGCGGTGAACCGCTCGCAGCTCCATTCCTTCACGGCCATGGTCTACGGCGTCGATCCGATCGAGGTGACGGACGCCCAGGTTCACGCCTTCCTGCGCATCTTCGTATTCGTGCCGGCCCTCTGCGCCGCCTTCGCCTCGACGATCCTGGCGCTCTGCGCAGTCTCGGTGCGCAAGACCTTCATGGACGAGGACGAGTTCGGCGCCGCCGTGCACCCCGAGGCATCCACCTATATGCTGGCGCCGTTCGCGGAGGGCATCGTGCGCGAGGTCAATACCTCGCTCCAGAAATCGGTGCGCGACGCGGTCGCGTCCGGGGCCGCGATTCCCCTGGAGCAGCGGCGGCCAAATCCGGCCCAAGCTCCGAGCGCGGCCGGTAGCGCGGGAGCGGGTGCATGAGCTATCTCGCCCCCGGTTCACCCGAGAACGTCGCGCTCGCGCAGCACGTCAACGGGCGTCTTCGAGCGGAGTCGCGGATCATCGCAGCCCGCGCCTTCCTGTTCCGCGCGATCGGGGCAGGGACATTCGTGGCCCTGGCCGGCATCGGCGCCGGTGCTGCCGCCTATGGCTACGCCTACATGAACCAGTACGAATCCGCCGCGGAGCGGATCGCGAGCGCTATGCAGGCGGCGCTCTCCGACGTCACGCTGAAGACCAAGGGCGAGGTCACGCTCACCGACAACACCCTGAAGCTCGAGGGTCTGCCCAAGGGCAACGCCGTGCCGACGCCGACGCAGACGCAGCTCGGCCAGGACGCGGCGCCGGCCTCGAAGGCCCCGGTGAACACCACCTTCACGGTATTCAAGCAGGTGCCCTACCTCGACGGCCAGATCGTGTCCGGCTGGAACTTCCGGGCGAACGAGGAGAAGCCCTTCCAGCAATATTGCTATTTCTCGCGGCGATCGAACGAGCCGAAGGGCCAGGTTGAGATCAAGATCGACTTGGCGATGGACGGCAAGGTTCTGGCGCAGCCTGCGAAATCCGACGTCAACCTCGCGATCCTGGCCTCCAACTGCGTGTGGTTCGACGGGAAGTCGCTCTGAGGCCGGCCCGGCTTCGCCCTTGCGAGCTGAGGCGCCGCCGCGTAACTCGGCGGCTCGACCGATCAGCCCCGAGACGCCGATGCGCTTTTCCGGAACCGATTCCTACGTCGCGACGCCCGATCTGACGATCGCGGTCAACGCGGCGATCGTCCTCGAACGGCCGCTCCTCGTGAAGGGCGAGCCCGGCACCGGGAAGACGGTGCTGGCGGAGGAGATCGCGAGGGGCCTTGGAGCGCCGCTCCTCACCTGGAACGTCAAGTCGACCACCAAGGCGCAGCAGGGGCTCTACGAATACGACGCCGTCTCGCGCCTGCGCGATTCCCAACTCGGCGATCCACGTGTCTCGGAGATCGGCAACTACATCCGTCGTGGCAAGCTGTGGGAGGCGTTCACGGCGGCCGAGCGGCCGGTGCTCCTGATTGACGAGATCGACAAGGCGGATATCGAGTTCCCGAACGATCTGCTGACAGAACTCGACCGCATGGAGTTCCATGTCTACGAGACCGGCGAGACCGTTCGGGCGGCGCGGCGCCCGGTGGTGATCATCACGTCGAACAACGAGAAGGAATTGCCGGACGCATTCCTGCGCCGGTGCTTCTTCCACTATATCAAGTTTCCGGACGCCGAGACCCTGAAGGCGATCGTCGACGTTCACTATCCGGGTATCAAGCACCGCCTCGTCGAGGAGGCGCTGCGCATCTTCTTTGAGGTGCGCGAAGCGCCCGGCTTGAAGAAGAAGCCTTCGACGTCCGAGTTGCTCGACTGGCTCAAGCTCCTCGTTTCCGAGGATATCGGGCCGGACCAATTGCGCGAGCGCGATCCTCGCAAGCTCATACCGCCGCTGCACGGGGCGCTTCTCAAGAACGAGCAGGACGTGAGCCTTTTCGAGAAGGTCGCCTTCATGATGCGCCGGGAGAACCGAGGCAGCTGACGCGGCCGCGGTCGGTCGGGCGCCGAGGCCAAGTCGCAGACAGACCGCCATCCCCTCATCGGCTTCAGCTAAGGCAATCCCATGCTCCGCCTTCTGCTCTTGCGCCACGCCAAGTCCGATCGCCCGGCCGGTGTCGCCGATCTTGATCGGCCGCTGAACCCGAGGGGCCGCAAGGCGGCTCCCCTGATGGCGGCCTACCTGGCAGAGCAGGAGCTGAGGCCGGACCTCGCCCTCGTTTCCCCGGCAAGGCGCACGCGGGAGACCTGGGAGCCTGTCGGGCAAGCGATCGGGCAGGCCCGCGTGGAACTCGTGGACGGCATCTACGAGGCGCCGGCTTCCGCGCTTCTCGCCGTGATCCGCGACGCTTCGGACGCACGCAGCCTAATGCTCGTCGGGCACAATCCGGGCCTGCAGAACCTCGCGATCAGGCTTGCCGGGGCAGGGTCGCGCGAGGATCGCGCGCGTCTGCGCACGCAGTTCCCGACGGCGGCCCTCGCGGTGATCGATTTCGAGGCCGACGCCTGGAGAGAGATCGGATGGGGCGGCGGCCGCCTCGAACGCTTCCTCGGGCCGAGGGACATCGCGCGCGGCTCCGACGACTGAGTCCGATCTCAGCCCGTCGCCGCGAGCTGATTCTGGGCAGCGTCCTCGAGCACGGGGCTTCCCGGCATGAAGGCGTCGAACGCCGCCCAGAAATCCTCTCGGATCGCGTCGCGTTCCGAGAGGATCTCGTGCCGGGCATCTGGCAGCACGAGGATGTGGCCGGCCTTGAGGCGTGCCGCGAAGCGTTCCGTGACGGGCGTCCCGCAGACGGGGTCGGCACCGGCCGCCACGATCAGCGTCGGAACGTCGATCCGCGGCGGCACGCGCGGATCCCGCAGCCGCGCCATCGCCCGGAATGCGCTCGCGAGCCAGGCGACGGTCGGATCCCCCACGGCGCCCGCGCCGACCGCGTTGGCGGCAGCGGCGTTGCGCGCGTAGCGGGCAGGGTCGCGTGAGAGGCGATTGCCCGGATAGGGCTTCGTCGCAATCGACACGGCGCTGCCGAACGGCACGTAACGGCGGCCGAGCCGCAACCGATGCAGCCCCCGCGAGAGGACCGAGACGGCCGTGGGCCACTTGACCATGCGGATCGACAGCATCGGCGCGACCGTGACGATGCGCCGGAAGGGCAGCCAGCCTTCGAGCGCGCCGGTGAAGGCGACGCAGCCGCCCATCGAGTGGGCAAGGCAAAGGTGCGGGTGCGGCATGAGCGGCACCAGGATCGCGTCCTCGACCGCCTTCAGATCGAGCCTGTAATCGTCGAAGCGGGCGACGTGGCCCTTGTGCGGGTCGTCGACCTGCCGGGCGGACTCGCCCTGCCCGCGCCAGTCGAATGCCACGACGGCAAAGCCCCGCTTCCGCAGATCGCCGATCGTCTCGTAATATTTCTCGATGAATTCGGCCCGGCCCTGCAGGAGGCAGACCGTGCCCTTCACGGCCCGGCTCGTCGGGCGCCAATGAGCGGCGCGCAGGTCGCAGCCATCCGAGGTGCGCACGGGGACGAGAACGCCGCCGGGCGGGACGGGATTGTCCGGGGTCGAGCGCAGGGTGAGCATCGGCGGTGCGGCCTCAAGAGGAAATTCGAAAATCTGGGTGCCTCAGCAGCATTCAGGGCCTTGAACCGTCTTAGGGCCGTTCCGATATCCAGTCTGCGCCGGCCATCAGGCGGCGCGACACTGGTCCGGCCCATGGGCGGACCTGTCGTGAATGCATGTTGCTTCTTGCGGAGGATATGTCATGCGTCAGTTCGATCTTGCTCCCCTCTACCGCTCCACCGTTGGCTTCGACCGCCTGTTCTCGGCCCTCGACCAGTTCGTGAGCGCCGAGACAGCCCCCAGCTACCCGCCCTACAACATCGAGCGCACCGGCGAGAACGCCTACCGGATCACGGTCGCGGTCGCCGGCTTCACCGAGGCCGATCTCTCTATCGAGGTCAAGGAGAATGCGCTGACCCTGAAGGGCGATCGCAAGCCGGATGCGACGAAGCGCACCGAAGTGCTGCATCAGGGCATCGCGGCCCGTGGCTTCGAGCGTCGGTTCCAGCTCGCCGACTACGTCCAGGTGACGGGCGCGGTGCTCGAGAACGGCCTCCTCCACATTGATCTCGTCCGCGAGATTCCGGAGGCGAAGAAGCCGCGCCAGATCCAGATCGCGACGGGTCGACCCGCCGAGGCGCCCGCGATCGAGGGCTCGGTGCAGCAGGCCGCCTAAGTATCCCGCGAAACGGGAAACGGAGCGCCCCGGCCAGTGGTCGGGGCGTTTTCATGTGCGATGTCAAAAATCTCCGAACCAGTCGGTCGCGCTTGGCTCGAAGCAGGTGTAGCCGATGAAGCAGCGCGGATCGTCGCGCGTCGGCGCGAAGGCGGCGCGGGTGAACTCGGTCGGCTCGCAGAAGCTGCGGTCGCGCACGAAGCGGTCGTAGGTCTGCCCGCCGGTCCCGAGCACGATGGCGCCGGCACGGCTGACGACGCTGCGCGCCTGCTGGCAGGTCAGGGCCGTCGTCGAGGGCCGCTGAGCCTGCACCGCGGTGGCGGCGAGGATCAGCGCGAGGGCGGGGAGGTGAGGGCGCATCGTCGATCCCGAGCGAAAAGTCTCGGCCAGACAACGCGTTGTGGGGCATTCACGCCCCTGCCTGCCCGTCAGAGGTCACCGAACGTGAGCTGGCCCTGGCGGGAGGCGCGGCGCTGGGCCGGCGCGGTCTTGTCCTTGCCGGCCGCCGCCTTCGCTGCGGGCTTACCCGCCTTGCGGGGCCTCGGATCGCCGCGCATCCGGGCGAGCGCCCGATCGCGCGCGACCGCCTCCGGTGCGTGAGGATCGTCCGTCAACCACTTGCCGCGCTTGATGACTTCATTGACGCGGCCCTGATTCACCCCGACCTTGAAGGCGATCTCCTGCTGGGTCATGCCCGTCGTGGCGTGCAGGTCGAGGATGGCGCGGGCGAGGTCCGGGGTCATCTTCTGGCCGGTGAGGCGGCGGGCCGGCTTGACGGTGCGGGTCGCCCGATCGCGCTCGCGCAGGCGCTCGAGGAGGGCGAGCGCCATGTTCATGCCGTGCTCGCGCAGGGCCTCCTCGAATTCCTTGAGCGTCGCCATCGGCGGCCAATCCTTCGCGGGCCGGACGCAATCATCCGGAACAAACCATGTCATGGTGCCGACGCGAACGGGTTGCGCCGGCGCGTTGGCCGATGTTGGTTTGTTCAATGGCCGGCTGACAACCCCGCCGCTGCCTCATCCACCGCGAAAACCGGCTCGCTTGGCAGGATGCCGGGCCCTCGGCTACACCGCGCCCGAGCTTTGCGGCGCGAGGAATCCTGCATGATCAGCCCGATCGTTTCCGTCTCCCGCGAGGGCAGGGCCCCCGGCGTGGCCTCGCTGGTCGAGGCGCTGGAGGGCGGCGCGGTCCTGATGTTCCCCGGTCTCGACTTCCCCTTCAGCCCGTTCGAGGAGCGCTTCGTCGAGCGGCCCTTCGCGGACGGCAAGGCGAAGAACGTGAACATCCGGGGCGGGGCAGCGGAGCTGCGCGGGGCGTCCGGCTCGGCCGAGGAGCAGGAGGCGCTGCGCCAGCTTCTGATCCGCTACCGGCGCTTCGCCGAAGGTCTGATCGACCGCTACCTGCCGGCCTATACCGGCAAGGTCGCGCTCGCCGGCACCTCGTACCGGCCGTTCGACGTGGACCGGCGAAAGCTCAGCTGGCGGCGCGACGACACGCGGCTCCACGTCGACGCCTTCCCGTCGAACCCGATCGGCGAGAAGCGCATCCTGCGGGTGTTCCGCAACATCAACCCGAAGGGCGAGCCGCGCCGCTGGCGGGTCGGCGAGGATTTCGGCTCGATGGCCGAGAAGTTCCTGCCGCGCCTTCCCGGCTACTCGCCGCTCTCCGCGCGGCTGCTGGCGGCGCTGCGCGTCACCAAGGCGCGCCGCTCCGAGTACGACCACCTGATGCTCCATCTGCACGACGCGCTGAAGCGGGACATGGAGTACCAGGCGAAGGCGCCGCAGGCCGACGTCCATTTCGCGCCGGGCCAGACCTGGGTGACCTTCTCGGACCTCGTGATGCACGGCGCCATGGGCGGTCAGTACATGCTGGAGCAGACCGCCTACCTGCCGGTTGCCGCCCAGGTCCATCCCGAGAAGAGCCCGCAACGGATCCTCGCGGCCAAGCTCGGGCGGCCGCTGCAATAACCCCCAAGGAAACGCGCCATGATCCTCGAAATCGCACAGATCGACGTGAAGCCCGGCTCGGAGGCCGAGTTCGAGGCCGGCATCGCCAGGGCCGCGGACATCTTCCGGGCCGCCAAGGGCTGCCGCTCCTTCGCCGTGCGCCGCTCGGTCGAGAAGCCGCAGCGCTACCGCCTGCTCATCGAGTGGGAGACGCTCGAGGCCCACACCCGGGACTTCACGGGCTCGCAGGCCTGGAAGGATTACCGCGCGATGGTCTCGCCGTATTTCGAGAGCCCGCCGAGCGTCGAGCACACCGAGCTGACGCTGAAGGCGTTCTGACGGAATGCCGCGGAACCCGCCTCTCCCGGCGGCGAGGGAAAGGACCGAAGGTTCCCGTTGAACTCATCCCGTCCGCGCCCGTTCTGCTCGGAAACGGAGCGAGCGATGGCCGACGAGCGCGAGACGAAGCCGACGGACGACCGCGAGGGGCTTGCCGACCTCAGCGTCGGCACGAGCCGCAGACCGGCGGGGTCGCCGCCCGGCGGGCCGCCCGAGGGGCGGGCGAGCCGGGAGGGCGCGGCCGGCACCCCCGGCGGTGAGCCCCTGGAGGACCAGCAGGCTCCGCGCGAGTGATCCGGCGGGACCCGCCTCGTCGCGCTGCCACGGGGGTCAAGACCGGCGCGTGACGCCCCGCGTTGCTTCACAAAAGGCAACGACGAACGGCGTGGCCTCGGCGCGGGGCGTCGCCCTATGCTGGCGGCGTCCTGAGGTGCTGCCGGAGGCGTCGATGCAGAACCGGAAGAAGACCCAGGTCGTGCCGGGTTTCTCGCGATATCCGGATCTCGTTGTGATGTATCTCGGCATGCGGGTGCGCGCCCTGTCCGGCGTCAAGACGCTGCTGGGCTTCGGGCCGCCGATCGAGCGAGCCGGCGCCGACCGGCCGGACGGCCTTCTCCACTACGAGAACGGCGTCATCTTCTCGCTCTTCCCGCTCCATGTCGGCATGCGCTGGTACTGGCGCGACATGGCGAGCCTCGAGGCCTGGTCGAGATCCGAGCCGCACCGGCAATGGTGGAAGGACTTCCTGAAGGATACGCGCGGCGCCGGCATCTGGCACGAGACCTACCACATGCGCGGCGGCATGGAGGCGATCTACGTCGACGTGATGAAGCCGGTCGGCTTCGGAGGCTTCATGCCCCTGCAGCCCGCACGGGGAAGCATGGCGACACGGCACGGGCATCACGGCGCCTCCGATCTGAGCGCGCTGCCCGCCGAGCCGAACCTGCCGGATGCGCGGGAGCCGGCCGATCGCGCCGGCGCAGCTTGAGTGACAGGGGCCCGGCAAGCGGCTAGGACAGCGGGGTATCCGCAGGACCGCTCGCCTCCTCATGATCCAGCGCCCTCTCCGCATCGGCACCCGCGGCAGCCCGATGGCTCTTGCGCAGACCGGCATTGTCCGCGACCGGATCGTCGCGGCCAATCCAGGCCTGGAGACCGAGATCGTCGTCATCACCACGGTGGCCGACAAGGTGCTCGACCGTCCGCTCTCAGAAATCGGCGGCAAGGGGCTGTTCACCAAGGAACTGGAGCAGGCTCTCCACGCCGATCAGATCGACGTCGCCGTGCACTCGATGAAGGACGTCGAGACCTGGCTGCCCGAGGGCCTCGTGATCGGCTGCATCCTGGAGCGGGACGATCCGCGCGACGCCTTCCTGTCGAGGGAGGCCGCCGGCCTCGACGACCTGCCGGCTGGGGGGCGCGTCGGAACCTCATCGCTCCGGCGCGGCGCGCAGGTGCTGATGCGGCGGCCGGATCTGCGCATCGTGCCGCTGCGCGGCAACGCCAACACGCGCATGCGCAAGCTGGAGGACGGCGCGTGCGACGCGACGCTGCTGGCGCTCGCCGGGCTCCAGCGCCTCGGGCTCGAAGGCATGGCGCGAAGCGTTCTCTCCGTCGACGAGATGCTGCCCGCCGTGGCGCAGGGGGCGCTCGGGATCGAGTGCCGCGAGGCGGATGCCGACATCCGGGCGCTGCTCGCCCCCGTCGCCTGCGCCCGCACGACGACCGCGATCGCGGCCGAGCGGGCGCTGCTGGCCGAGCTCGACGGCTCCTGCCGCACCCCGATCGCCGCGCTGGCGCGGATCGAGGGGGAGACCCTGACCCTCGACGGGCTGCTGTTCCTGCCGGACGGCAGCGCGCACTGGGCCGCCTCGCGCACCGGCGCGGCGGCGGATGCCGAGGCGCTCGGCCGCGAGGCCGGGGCGGAGCTGAAGCGGGCCGCTGGCGAGACCTACGCGCGGCACCTTCAGTAGGGCCGGGAGGAAGGGGTCGTCAGCGGACCCTCGGCCTCATCCCGAGGCTCTGCCGCGGGCCCCGGCCTCGAAGACGGCTTCCGGCCCGTGCCGCGATCTCCGCAGGGCTCCTTCGAGCCCCGCTCGCGAGCGGGCGCCTCGGGATGAGGTCGCGATCAGGCCGGCCGCACATCCGTTGCCCCGCGCGGCGGCCCCGCTCACGCCACGCTGCGCTCGATCTGCTCCTCGTCGCAGATGACGCCGGCCGTGCCCTCGAACTCGGCCGAGATGTCGGACACGGCCCGGGCCGGGGCGGGGCCGGCGCGATCCTGCGCGAAGGTGGCGAGGAAGGAGCGCATGACGTGGCGCACGCCCGCATCCGTGATGGTGCGCTGGTCCTCGTTGTAGTAGCGGCCCGCATTCACGTTGCTGGTGACGATGTCGTAGGCCGGGAAGTAGACGAGGCGCGGGTCGCCGCAATCGCAGAGCTCGCCCGCCGCGACCCGCAGGACCGACTTCGAGTAGCTGTTCGACACCATCACGTGGCGGTCCATGTAGGTGGCGATCATGGGCACGGGCGAGACCGTGAAGATCAGGCGCGCCTCCGGGTTCACGCTCCAGAGCCGGTCGACGAAGCCCTGGAGGTCGCCCAGCACCTCACCCGCGCCCGCATTGACGCACGTGTAGAGGTCGGGGTCGAAGGTGCCGCCGGCGACCCCGGGCGCGAGCGGCAGCGCCGCCCCGTCGCCGCGCCAGCGCCAGCCCTCGGTCAGCCCGAGCGTGAGCACGAACACGTCGAGGGTCTTGAACAGATCGCGCACCTGGGCGAGGTGCTCGTCGCGCGCGGCCGCGACCTCGGCCTCGCTGGCGAATCCCGCGGGCTCGATCGTCGGGCGGAACGGGTCGACGTAGCGCCCGTCCTCGCGCCGCCACGCCGTCAGCTCGGGCACGAAGGTGCCGAAGGCGCGGTCGAAGAGCTGCGTGAACTGGCGCGTGTAGTAGAGGTTGCCGTAGCGGGCGGAGAAGGTGCCGAACTGGCGCGCATCGGCCTCCTGGCGGCTCGTGCCGGCCGGCGCCGTCTCGGTGACGTAGTAGTTGAAGCCGGCCTCCCGGAGCGCGTCGGCGACGCGCTGCGCGAAGCAGGAGCCGCCGGTGGCGACCCGCGTCTCCCGGCCGATCGCGAAGGTGTCGCGCGGGCGCGGGTCCACCGCGAAGGGCGGCACGTTGGTGACGACCTTGCGCCAGAACCGCTCGGTGGGTAGACCGCTATAGGGATTTGACGGCATTCCCTGACCCTCTCTCAATCCGCTCGCATTCCGCTCGAATGGCCGCGACACGGCAATCGCCCACGCTTTCGACGGATGCAATCCCGCGAGGCCCGGCGCGTCCCTTGGTCCCCACCCTGGCCCTTCGTAGCCTGCCGCGGCGCGCGCTGAGCGCCCTGACCTTGTCGGCGCCATCCTGGGCGACACCGTGGCGCAAGCCCGGGGCGGAGGAGTCCGGCCGCACCGGCCCGAGGATCGCCGTGATCGGAAATTGCCAGGCCCGCGGCGTCGCGCAGGCGATGCGGCTCCTGGCGCCGACGAGCCCGGTGCGCTTCATCCAGATGGCGTGGCTGAAGCGCGAGCACGGCCATATCGACAACCTCGCCAGGACGCTCGCCGGGTTCGATCACGTCTATTCCCAGCAATTCCCCGGCGGCCTGATCCCGGGCGGCGACGTAACGGCCCTGAAGGCGCTCGAGCCGCGCCTGCGGCTGTTCCCCACCATCGTGTTCCCGGCCTTCCATCCGGACATGGTCTATGCCGGCGCCATCTCCGATCTCGCGGCGCTCAAGCTCGCGCCGTCCCCGATGGGCCAGTATCACTCGGCGATCGCGCTCGCCGCCCACCGGGCCGGCCTCACCCCGGCACAGGCGGTGGCGCTCTACCGGGAGGACGTGTTCGCCCGGCTCGGCTACCTCGACCTGTGGGAATCTTCGGTGCGCGATATGCTGGCGAGCGCCGCCCAGACCGGGTTCGGGCTCGAGCGCGAGATGACCCGCTGGGCCCGGCGCGGCAACTTCATGTACGTGCTGAACCACCCGAGGGCCTTCGTGATCGGCGACATCGCCCGGCGCCTCCTCGAGGAGAGCGGCCTGCGGCCGGAGCCCGTCGAGATCGAGGATTACATCGGCGACGAGCTCGCCCGCGACGTGGTCTGGCCGCTCTATCCGCCGGTGGCGGAGGCCTACGGGCTGACGGGCGCCTACCTGTTCAAGGCCAAGCCCCGCGGCAAGGCCTTCCCGCGGCTCTACGACCTGCCCGGCTTCGTGGCCGCGAGCTTTGCCATCTACGACCGGCTGACGCCGCAGGACATCGCCTCGCAGCGCGTCGATTCCTGGCTCGCCGACCCCGAGATCGCCGGGATCTTCGCGCCCGCTGGGACCGGCTGAGCCGGGTCGGTCGCGGCGGCCTCAGCCGGCGGCCCGGCGGGGTGCGGGGCTGAGCGCCCGCGCCATCATGCGGGCGAGGCCGATGATCTCGTGGACCTGGTAGGGCTTGCGCACGAACAGGCTGCCCGGAACCGTGCGCCGCTCGACCGTCGCACCGGTCGAGGCGTAGATCACGGGCCGGTCGGGATGGATCGCCCGGTAGGCCTGCGCGACGCTCCAGCCGTCGATGAGGCCGGGCAGGCGGATATCCGTGAAAAGCCAGTCGATATCCGCCCCGCGCCCGCGCAGGAGCGTCAGCGCGGCCTCGCCGCTCGACGCCTCCACCACCCGGATGCCCTCCTGCTCGCAGAGCGTCGCGAGCATTTCCAGGAGAACGTAGCTGTCCTCCACGATCAGGACGCTGGGCGGGGTGAACATCGGCGTGATCCGGTTGTCGATCAGCCAAGTCAAGGTTAGCGTGGTTAATATTCCTTGAAGCGACGACCCGAATGGCCGCTCCGCCCCCTGCCGGCGAGGCTCCCGACCCGCCGGACCCGGCCGGCGCGAGCCCGATCTACGAGCCGGAGACCGTGGCCGAGCTCGAGGCCGTGTTCGGCCGCGCCCGGCTGATGAGCCTGCTCGCGGGCCTGAGGGCGGAGATCGGCCGGCGCCTCTGCGCGCCCGGTGCGCCGCGCGAGGACCTGTCGCGCGACGCGCACGCCCTCGTCTCGGCGAGCGGCACTCTCGGATTCCAGGCCCTGTCGCGCGCCTGCGCCGCGCTGGAGGAAGCCTGCCACGCGGGCGAAGAGCCCGGCCCCGCGCTCGCGGCGGCGCGGCGCGCGGGCGCCGCCACGCTGGAGGCGATCGACCGCCTGCTGGCCGAGCCCCGCTGAGCCGGAGTGGCGCCGTGGCAGCGGCGCAACAGGCGCCCGCAAATCTCGCCCGCGCGGGCCTGCCGCGTCCCCGCCCCATTGGCGGCGCGATGAGCCGCATCGGTCCGGTTCCGGACAGGTGCGCTGCGGCACGGCAGGCGCGCCCGCACGATGCTCGATACCGCCCGTCAAGGTTGACGGAACCTTCGCTTAACCCGGCAGGCCTAGAACAGGCCGACACCTGAACGCGGAAGGGCCTCGGAGACCCGCAGCCGGCCTCCGGCACCGCTCGAGGAGAATGGAAGATCATGTCCAGACCCGCGCGCCTCCGCGTGCTCCCGCTCGCCGCGGCGCTGATCGCCGCGCTCGGCCTCGCCGCCTGCAGCAACGACAAAGACCTCGCCGACGCCTCCGCCTTTGGGGCTGGCGCCGCCACGCCCGGCAGCGCGCAGGACTTCGTGGTGAATGTCGGCGACCGCGTCTTCTTCGAGTCGGACTCGACCGACCTGACGCCCACCGCCACCGCCACCCTCGACAAGCAGGCCGCCTGGCTGCAGCGCTACCCGCGGTACACCTTCATCATCGAGGGCCATGCCGACGAGCGCGGCACCCGCGAGTACAATTACTCGCTCGGCGCCCGCCGCGCCCAGACGGTGAACGACTATCTCGCCTCGCGCGGGATCGCGTCGGGCCGGATGCGGACCGTCTCCTACGGCAAGGAGCGCCCGGTCGCGGTCTGCAACGACATCTCGTGCTGGTCGCAGAACCGCCGCGCCGTCACGGTGCTCGACCGCGGCGCCGGCGCGTAGCGGTCCCGGCGCCGGTCGGTCCGGCGCCGTACTTTTGCCGCGAGGCGGAGCATCTGCTATCGGCGTCGCGTCGCCGTGGTTCGCGGCGCACCATCGCCGCCAGAACCGGTCCCGACCCCATGCTCCGCCGCCTCCTCCTCGCGACCTGCCTGACCCTGCCGCTCGCCGCGCCCGCGGCCGCCCAGGACGCCGCGGACTTCGTGGTGCGCCTGAACCGCCTGGAGAACCAGTCGCGGATGATGGCCGGGCAGATCGAGACCCTCCAGTACGAGAACCGCCAGCTCAAGGAGCAGCTGCGCAAGTTCCAGGAGGATGTCGAGTTCCGCCTTCAGGAGGGCAAGGGCGGCGGCAAGCCGGCGCCGGCCGTCAACGGTGGCAATCCGGGCGGCAGCCCGGGGGCGGGCAAGCCGCAGAAGCGGGGCGACGCCTTCGATCCCGGCCAGAACCCAAGCGCCCCCGGCACCCCGATGCAGCTCGGCACCACGACGCCGTCGGCGCCGGTGGCAGCCGCGCCCGCGACGTCCGCCCGGCCGCTGCCCTCCGGTGCCATCGACGAGGCCGAGGAGGCCGAGGGCGAGGCGGCCCCGCCCGGCCTCGGCGGGCCCGTCGACCTGACCCCGCCCTCGCGCATCGGCACCACCGGCGCGCTGCCGGCGCAGCGCCCCTCGGCCAGCGTCGCCGCCACGGGCACGGGCGACGCCCGCTCCGACTACGAGGCGGCCTACGCCCTGGTGCAGCAGCGGCAATACGAGCAGGCCGAGATGAGCCTGCGCCAATTCATCCAGTCGCACCCGCGCGACGGGCACGTCCCGGCCGCCACCTACTGGCTCGGCGAGAGCTACCTGCAGCGCAACCGCAACCGCGAGGCGGCCGAGCAGTTCCTGAAAGTCTCGACCGACTACGCCCGCTCGCCACAGGCTCCGGAAGCGATGCTCAAGCTCGGCGCCTCGCTCAACGCGCTCGGCGCCCGGGAGCAGGCCTGCGCGACGCTGGCCGAGCTCGAGCGCAAGTTCCCGAGCGCGACCCCGAGCGTCCGGCAGGGCGTGGCGCGCGAGCAAAAGCGCGCGCGCTGCGCGGCCTGAGGCACCGGGCGCGTGTGACGCGGCGGATGCGTTGCCGTGCGCATCCGCAAGTCGCACAAGGGGCGGAGTAGTGAGCCGGTGATCGGCGCGTCCGATCGGCGGCCGGGATTCGTGACCATGCAGGCGTCGCGCGGGGAGGGGATGTCGGGGCCAGTCGCCCGCGCGCTCGCCTGCGCGCTTGCCCCTTGGCTCGAGCCGGCCCGGGTGCCGGGCCGCATCCTGCTCGCGGTCTCGGGTGGGCCCGATTCGACGGCTCTGATGCACGCGGTCGCCGAGGCGCGAGCCGAAGTCCCGGTCGAGGTCGCGACCGTCGACCACGGGCTGCGCCCGGAATCCGCCGCCGAGGCGAGGGCCGTCGCCGAAGCCGCGGCGCGGCTCGGCTTCCCGCACCATCACCTGCGCTGGGACGGCCCGCGGCCGGCGACCAGTCTGCCGGCGGCGGCGCGCGCGGCGCGCTACCGGCTGCTCGCGGCCTGCGCGGCAGGGATCGGCGCCCGCTGCGTGCTCACCGCCCATACCCGCGACGACCAGGCCGAGACCGTGCTGATGCGCCTCATCGCGGGAAGCGGCCCGGGCGGCCTTGCCGGGATGCGTCCCGAGCGTGCCCTCGGGGAGGGCGTGATCCTCGCCCGGCCGTTCCTCGGCATCCCGAAGATCGACCTGATCGCCTGGTGCGAGGCCCGCGGCCTGCCCTTCGCCAGCGACCCCTCGAACGCCGACGAGGCCTTCGCGCGCGCGCGCCTGCGTCGCCTGCTGCCGCGCCTCGCGCGCGAGGGCCTCAGCACCGAGCGCCTCGTGCGCCTCGCCGATCGCGCCGCCCGCGACGAGGCGGCCCTGCGCGCGGCGGCCGAGCGGGCCTGCGCAGACGTGGTAGGCCGGAAGACCCGGGAATGTCTCCACCTCGACGGCGCGGCCTTCGCGGCCCTGCCGGAGGCCGTGGCGATCCGCGTGGCCGACCTCGTCCTCGACCAGGCCGGAGGGGAGGGACCGCGCCGGCTCGAGCGCCTGGAGCGGCTGATCCTCGACGCTCTGCTGCCGGCTCTGCGCGCCGGGACGCCCCTGCGCCGGACGCTGCGCGGCCTGCTGATCGAGGCCGGCCGCGACCGTCTGGTCACCGTCCGGCGCGCCCCGCGCCGCCGCGGGGGAGGCCTCGCCGCGCCCGACCCGCCCGGCGCGTCGCGCGACACGCCGCTCGGCGAGTTACTTGGCAAGGGTGGGCCCGCCACCTACATTGGAGCGGAGTGCGCGGACGGTCCCGCCGCCTCGGGCAAGGGGCCCGGGGCATGAGGCCCGCGCGCCCCAAGGATTGATCGATGAACCCGAATTTCCGCAATTTTGCTTTGTGGGTCGTCATCTTCCTCCTCGTCCTCGCGCTCGTGACCCTGTTCCAGAACCCGGGTCATCGCGGCGGCGGGAGCGAGATCGCCTACAGCCAGCTCCTGAACGACGCCGATGCCGGCAAGATCCAGTCCGTCGTGATCTCGGGCCAGGATGTCAGCGGCACCTACGTGGGCGGCGGCAACTTCACCTCCTATGCCCCGAACGATCCGAGCCTCGTCTCGAAGCTGCAGGGCAAGGGCGTGCAGATCACGGCGCGGCCGCCGTCGGACAACACGCCCTGGTTCATCCAGCTTCTCGTCAGCTGGCTGCCGATCCTTGTCTTCATCGGCGCCTGGATCTTCCTGTCGCGCCAGATGCAGTCGGGCGCCGGCCGCGCCATGGGCTTCGGCAAGTCGAAGGCCAAGCTCCTCAACGAGGCCCACGGGCGCGTCTCCTTCGAGGACGTGGCGGGCGTCGAGGAGGCCAAGGAGGATCTGCAGGAGATCGTCGAGTTCCTGCGCGACCCGCAGAAGTTCCAGCGCCTCGGCGGGCGCATCCCGCGCGGCGTGCTGCTCGTCGGCCCCCCCGGAACCGGCAAGACCCTGATCGCGCGCGCCGTCGCCGGTGAGGCCAACGTGCCCTTCTTCACGATCTCGGGTTCGGACTTCGTTGAGATGTTCGTCGGCGTCGGCGCGAGCCGTGTGCGCGACATGTTCGAGCAGGCCAAGAAGAACGCGCCCTGCATCATCTTCATCGACGAGATCGACGCGGTCGGCCGCCATCGCGGCGCGGGGCTCGGGGGCGGCAACGACGAGCGCGAGCAGACGCTGAACCAGCTCCTCGTCGAGATGGACGGGTTCGAGGCGAACGAGGGCGTGATCATCATCGCGGCCACGAACCGTCCCGACGTGCTCGACCCGGCGCTGCTGCGCCCCGGCCGCTTCGACCGCCAGATCATGGTGCCAAATCCGGACGTGACCGGCCGCGAGCGCATCCTGCGCGTCCATGTCCGCAAGGTGCCGCTGGCGCCGGACGTCGACCTCAAGACCATCGCGCGCGGTACCCCCGGCTTCTCGGGCGCCGACCTGATGAATCTCGTCAACGAGTCGGCGCTGCTGGCCGCGCGCCGAGGCAAGCGCATCGTCACGATGCACGAGTTCGAGGACGCCAAGGACAAGGTCATGATGGGCGCCGAGCGGCGCACCCTCGTCATGACCGAGGACGAGAAGCGGCTCACCGCCTACCACGAGGGCGGCCACGCCATCGTGGCGCTGAACGTGCCGGCGACCGATCCCGTCCACAAGGCGACGATCATCCCGCGCGGCCGCGCGCTCGGCATGGTCATGCAGCTTCCAGAGCGCGACAAGCTCTCGATGAGCTACGAGCAGATGACCTCGCGGCTCGCCATCATGATGGGCGGGCGCATCGCCGAGGAGATGACCTTCGGCCCCGACAAGGTGACGTCGGGCGCGCAGTCGGACATCGAGCAGGCGACCCGGCTCGCCAAGATGATGGTGACGCGCTGGGGCTTCTCGCCGGAGCTCGGCACCGTCGCCTACGGCGACAACAACGACGAGGTCTTCCTCGGCATGTCGATGGGCCGCCAGCAGACGGTCTCCGAATCCACCGCCCAGAAGATCGACGCGGAGGTTCGCCGCCTCGTCGAGCAGGGCCTGGAGGAGGCGCGCCGCATCCTGGGCGAGCACAAGGACGACCTCGAGGCGCTCGCCCAGGGCCTGCTCGAGTACGAGACGCTGTCGGGCGAGGAGATCCGCAACCTGCTCGCCGGCCGCCCGCCGGTCCGCGACGGCGGCGACGTGCCGCCGACCCCGGCGCGCGGCTCGCCCGTCCCCACCGCCGGCCGCGGCCGGCCGCGGGAGAACGACGGCGGCCTCGAGCCGCAGCCGCAGGCCTGACGAGGACGCTTCGCGCCATCGCGCCCCGCGCGACGGTGGCAGCACGCGACGGCCTCGCTGCGTCCCGGCCGGTTTCCGGATCATGCGCAGATCCCCTCTCCCGTGCGGGAGAGGGACAGGGTGAGGGGTGCGACCTCTCCGGACAGGGCGAACCCAAACCCGGCCCGCTGGCGTGGACTCGACCTCTCCCGCACGGGAGAGGTCGAGGTGCGCTCGATCCGCGCCTGGGATTGGCCGGCATCGCGGTGCCTTTCGGCGGGCTGGACGGCCGCGGCAGGAGCCGTGCCCTCTCGGGCCATCGATAGCCAGATTCACTAATACCGAATCTCTCCGCCCGGCTTTCGCGGAAAGCTGCTAGGCTGGCCGAGGGATCATTCGTCCGGAACGGCGGGGACGCGCGTGCGCAAGTATTTCGGGACCGACGGCATCCGGGGCCGCGCCAACGGCGTCATCACGCCGGAACTCGCCCTCAAGGTGGGTCAGGCGGCGGGCCTCGTGTTCCAGCGCGGCGACTATCGGCACCGCGTCGTGATCGGCAAGGACACGCGGCTCTCCGGCTACATGATCGAGACGGCGCTGGTCGCCGGCTTCACCTCGGTCGGCATGGACGTGCTGCTGCTCGGGCCGATGCCGACGCCGGCCGTTGCCATGCTGACCCGCTCCATGCGGGCCGATCTCGGCGTGATGATCTCGGCCTCGCACAATCCTTACGAGGATAACGGCATCAAGCTGTTCGGCCCGGACGGGTTCAAGCTCAACGACGATGTCGAGCGCGGCATCGAGGCCCTGCTCGACGGCGAGCTGCACAAGCGGCTCGCCGGCTCGCGCGATCTCGGCCGCGCCAAGCGCATCGAGAGCGTGCATGCCCGCTACATCGAGTTCGCCAAGCGCACGCTGCCCCGTCACGTCACCCTCGACGGCCTGCGGGTCGTCGTGGATTGCGCCAACGGCGCCGCCTACCGCGTCGCGCCCGAGACGCTGTGGGAGCTCGGCGCGGAGGTGATCGCGATCGGCACCGAGCCGGACGGCTTCAACATCAACCGCGACGTCGGCTCGACCGCGCCGACCGCCCTCGTCAGCAAGGTGCGCGAGCTGCGCGCCGATATCGGCATCGCCCTCGACGGCGACGCCGACCGGGTGCTGATCGTCGACGAGAAGGGCCAGATGGTCGACGGCGACCAGCTGATGGCGGTGGTCGCGCGCTCCTGGAAGGAGGACGACCGCCTGACGAGAGCCGGGCTGGTGGCGACGATCATGTCCAATCTCGGCCTGGAGCGGTATCTCGGCGGGATCGGCCTGACGCTCGCCCGCACGGCGGTCGGCGACCGCTACGTGCTGGAGCACATGCGGGAGCACGGCTACAACCTCGGCGGCGAGCAATCCGGCCATATCATCATGTCGGACTACGCGACGACCGGCGACGGGCTCGTGGCGGCGCTCCAGCTCCTCAGCGTCGTCAAGCGCCAGGAGCGGCCGGTGAGCGAGGTCTGCCACTGCTTCGACCCGCTGCCGCAGATCCTCAAGAACGTCCGCTACCGCTCGGGCGAGCCCCTGCGCCAGGAAGCCGTGGTGACGGCGATCGAGAACGCCCGCGAGCGCCTCGGCGATTCGGGGCGCCTCGTGATCCGGCCCTCCGGCACCGAGCCGGTGATCCGCGTGATGGCGGAGGGCGACGACCGCAGCCTCGTCTCGGAGGTGGTCGACGAGGTGGTCGACGCGGTGACCCGGGTCGCGGCCTGACGCTGGGCGCCGCTCAGGCGGCGCTGCGCGTCAGCAGCGGCAGGAGGGCGCCCTTCAGCGCCGCCATCTGCTCCTCGGTCTCTTCCCGTGCCCGCGCCTCGTCGGGCTGGAGGAGCGCGCGCAGGCGCGCGACCTCGGCCGCGAGCGCGTCGTTCTCGGCGACCAGCAGCGCCACCTTCTCCTCGGCGACCCTGGCGCGGGCCAGCGCCTCGTTGCGCTCGTGCTCGCGGACCTGGACGCGGTCCCGCCACAGGCGCGTCGCGACGGATTCGGTCTCTTCGCTCATGGGCCGCCTCGCGTGCTGTCGGATCGGCTGCGACCCTGCCACGTAAGGGTTCATTAAGTGTAACCGGGAGTTGCTTCGTCCCGAACCGGACGCCGGCACTCACGCCGGCTCTTGGGCCGCCACCAGCGCCGCCGGGGCGGTCGTGCGCCAGGCAGCCAGCAGCGCGCCGCGCAGCGCCTCCTCGTCGGCGTCGGGGAGGTCGAGATTCGTCCAGCCCCGCCGGCCCCAGGCGCCGGGCACGGGCGAGAACAGGTCCGGCCCCGACTCGACGAGCATGGCCTGATGCTCCGGTGCGAGCCGCAGGACGGCGCGGTCCTCCTCGGTCCAGAGCGTCGCGAAGATGCGGCCGCCGACCCGGAAATCGGCGTTGCCCATATGAGCGCCCTCGACGACCTCCGGCAGCATCAGCGCGAGCGCCCGCACGTCCTGCGGCCGCATCCTAGGATCCGCTGCCCGCAGGCGCCTGCCAGGAGACGCCCGGATGCTCGCGGATGTCGCCGGCCTCGCTGCCGGTATCGGCGTCCGAGATCCACTCGCCGGGCTCGACGACGGCCCCGATCGTGTCGTCGGGATAATGCGCCTCGAGGAAGAGGCGCGCCTCGCCTTCCGCCGCGGCCCGCACGGTCACGAGCGGGCGCGGACCGGTCGGCGTATGGACCTGCGCGATGAAGAGCTGCGTCATTCCGCCTCCGGGCCGCCTGGGGCGCGGGCGTCCGAGCCGCGCCGCTCAAGCCAACGCGCCAGCGGCGGTTTCGTCCCCGCCGGATGGAGGGTGCCGGGCCGAGATCGACCAGTAGAGCGGCCCGCCAAGGGTAAGATTTAACGTTAAGTACGGCTTAATACCTTTCGCGGATGATCAATCCGTCATTCGAGCCGGCACGACAAGCTTCCGGCACCGACCCAGTGAAGGAATTCTCATGGCCCGCTCCAAGCTCAACGCCTTGGTGCGCTCCCTCACGCTCGTCGCGAGCGTGGGCGCGCCCTGCCTCGCCGAGGCCGCCGACCTGCTGCCGCCGCCGCCCCCGCCGCCCATCGCCCCGCCGGTCGAGGTCGGCGGCGGCTGGTACCTGCGCGGCGACGTCGGCGCGAGCGTCTACCAGGCCAAGAACTTCGCGGCCTACGGCGAGAAGGATGCGAGCGGCCGCATCAACGAGCGCTATTACCAGAACGAGGTCGGCGGCGGCGCCTTCGCGGGCGTCGGCATCGGCTACCAGTTCAACCCGTTCCTGCGCGGCGACATCACGGGCGAGTACCGCTTCTCGACCGGGATCAGCGGCCAGCACCGCTACGAGTACGCGACCGGCTTCTTCGACGGCGGCGGCAACGAGTTGCGCGGCCGCGTCGACGAGCAGACCCGCGGCAACTTCGACTCGGCCGTCGTGCTCGCCAATGCCTATTTCGATCTCGGCACCTGGTACGGCATCACCCCGTTCGTCGGCGGCGGCGTCGGTGTCGCCTTCAATCACACCTCCGGCTTCCAGAAGTCCGGCTCGGTGAGCGAGCCGACGCTTGTCTACGCCTACGAGGGCTGCGGCTGCGGGCCCTACCCGGCCTCCATCGGCGGCGCGGCCGTCTACAACAAGACCGTGTCCTCGTACTTCCGCGCCAACACCTCGGCGAACTTCGCCTGGGCGCTGCATGCCGGTCTCGCCTACGACGTGACGCCGAACTTCAAGGTCGAGCTCGCCTACCGCTACCTCAACCTCGGCAGCGTGAAGACCGGCGCGGGCTTCGATGCCTGCTGCTCGACCACGGTCGGCTACTACAAGGAGAAGAGCCTGGAGGCGCACGACGTGAAGATCGGCCTGCGCTACCTGCTCGGCGGCTTCGCCCCGGCGCCGCTGCCCCCGCTCGTCGCCGACTATCAGCCGGGCCCGCTGGTGCGCAAGTACTGAGACCTCCTCTCCCGACGGGTTCGAGCGGCGCGGATCACATCCGCGCCGCTTTGCTTTTCACGGCATCGCGACAGCAGATTTGCATCGATCACCACCGGCATGATCGGCAATATTTGCCGAGTTCCGGTGTCGACCGCGCACCGCAAGTAACACCTGAACTCGCACTCGATCGAACCGGGCGAAAGCTCCGAATGCGCCACCATTCTGCTTGTGGATGCCTCGAACCGATTCGGTATGAAACGGAACATTAAGGTTACCGCGCTATCAAGATCGCATGGGCAAGATCCCATGAGTTTGGCAGTCCAACGCGTGTTGCTGCCCCGAGGACGATCCCGATGCGTATCGTTACTTTCGCTGTCCTGGCCGGGCTGAGCCTGTGTGGTGCCTCGGCTGCGGTCGCCGCCGATCTCGACTACGGCGTTCTGCGCGGACCGGACTACGAGCCGGCCGTGCCGGTGGTCGATTGGAGCGGTATCTATTTCGGCGCGCATGCGGGGTACACATCGGCCGCGCTTGGATTCAAGCAGCCGTTTCAGCCGATATTGGCGCAGTATTTTCGAGCACGTGACATCGAGAGCGAGTTCGGTGTTTCATCGCTCCTCATCGCAAACGCCAAGCGCGCCAGCGGATCGAGCTTTGGCGGCTTTGCCGGTGTGAATTTCCAATTCGATGAAATGGTACTCGGCCTCGAAGCCGACTACACCCAATTCCAGCGCGGGGCGACATCGTCGAACTCGATCGGTCGATACTTCATTACCAGCGCTGGAAACTATGAGTCCGTCTATCTCGATGGGACATCATCAACGAAAGTCGAGGATTTCGGCACATTCCGCGCTCGCGCCGGATACGCGATGGGCAACTTTCTGCCGTTCGTGACGGGCGGCCTTGCGATTGGCCGCGCCCGTATCGTCGATCAGGTCAATGTTCAAAATTACGGCTATGACAAGAAGACTTACGATGCCAACCAGCAATTGACGAGCGGAAATCTGGCATACGTAAACTTCCACGATTACAAAATATTCTACCAGAATGATGTCGGCCGATCGATCCCGAACGGCCCGATCGCGCTGCCGACCGTGGCCAAGACGAAGGTTGTCGGCGGCGTCGCGCTGGGTGGGGGCCTGGAATATGCACTGACGCAGAACATCATTCTGCGCGGTGAGTACCAATACGTTCTGCTCAACGATTTCGATGGGCACAAGGTCAACCTCAACACCGTGCGAGCCGGCGCCGCGGTGAAATTCTGAGATCGATCAGCAATTCTTTGCCGCAATTTCGTACTGTTGAGCGCGAGGTCTCCATGAGCTGGCCGGTCAATCTCACCTGCGCGGCGCTGGGCCTTGCCTGCACGGTGGTTGCCCTCGGCCCGTGCTCAACGCTGGCAGCCGCCCGCGAGCGGTTCGACGGGGATCGGAGGATAGAGCGCGCACCGGCGGCGCATCGCCAGAAGTCTCACGCCCATCACCGTCCCCGCCGCCACCTCCCGCCCGAGATCGCCTACCGCGATCCGGCCTACCGCCCTCAGGTCCCGCTCGGACCCCCGGCCGTGATCGTGCGCGGGTACCTGCCGCGCAACCACGCCGTGCCGATGTACAACGAACCGCCCGCCCCGCTGCCGCGATACTGACCGGTCAGCTGTCGAGCTCGCTGTCCCAGTAAAGGTAGTCGAGCCAGGTGTGGTGATACTGCCGGTGATCGAATTCCGGCTGGCGGTGGTGCAGCTCGTAGCGGGTGGGGCGGCGCGGCTCGTGGAGGAGCGGCATGTCCGCCTCGTTCGGCGTGCGGTTCGCCTTGCGCAGGTTGCAGGGCGAGCAGGCTGCGACGACGTTCTCCCAGGTCGACAGGCCGCCGCGCGAGCGCGGCACCACGTGGTCGAAGGTCAGGCCGCCCGAGGGCAGGCGCAGGCCGCAATACTGGCAGGAGAACGTGTCGCGCAGGTAGATGTTGTAGCGGGTGAAGGCCGGCGTGCGCGCCAGCGTGACGTAGTTCTTGAGGGCCACGACGCTCGGCACCCGGAGCGAGCGGCTGGGCGAGCGGGCCTCGACGTCGTAGCTCGCCACGAGCGTGACCCGGTCGAGGAACAGGGCGGTGAAGGCGTCCTTCCAGGACCAGAGCGAGAGCGGATTGTAGGAGAGCGGCCGGTAATCCGCGTTGAGGACGAGGGTTTGGAGGTCCATCATCGGCGCAACTCTCGGAACGGATCTGTCAGGGGACAACGCGGCGGAATCGGCCGGCGCGCTGTCCCGGCGCGGTGAAAGATGAGCGCCCCGGACGGCCCGGATCGTCCCGGGCGGCGTTGACCGGGCCCGGCGCGAGCGGGGCCGGCCGGGCTTGGGCGCGGTGCGATCGGGACGGGGAGGGACGGCGGATCGGGGCGCTCACGGCGGTCGCCGCGGGCGCGGACGCCCGGTGCGTGGCGGGGCTGAGCGACGGGCTCGATCAGCGCCACCTCCTCGCGTGAAAACGAAAAGGCCCTGTCCATCGAGGCTTAGTCTAATATCAGCGTGACATGCTTGTGAAGGTTGGCGTACGACCCGAGACGCCGCACCCACAGGCATGCCTTGCGCTGGGCGCGTGGCGGCCGCCACGCGGTCCGTTGTCCCGGCAACCGGGTGGGCAGGAGTAACCTTTCGCCCTATTGATCGGCCATGGGGCAGGTTTAGGACGGGGCCTTCGGCCAAGCCGGGGCCCCGGCGGGACCGCGAGGGGCGTCGAGCCCGGCGCCTGCTGCCCGCGTCGCCGGGAGCGGCGCTGCGCCCCGAAATCATCTCAGCGCCGCCCGGCCACGACTCCGAGCGGCCGCGCACGCCCGGATACGCCGGACCCGGCGAACCCGGGCGGCGCCCGACGAAAGGACGTTCATGAGCCGTCGCCCGCTCACGCGCAGCCCGCGCCTTTCCGCCCTCGCCGCCGCCGTGCTCGGCGCGCTGCTCCTCGCGCCGCTCGGCGCCGCCGGCCAGGCCGTCACGGCGCCCGCCACCGAGCAGCCGAAGCCGGCCGCGCCGGGAGGAGCGCCTGCCAAGCCGCCTCAGGGAAGCGGCGCGGAGGGGAAGGCCACCGGGGCCAAGCCGGCCGACGCGAAGGCCGGCGAGGCCAAACCCGCTGAGGCCAAACCCGCTGAGGCCAAGCCCGCTGAGGCCAAGCCGGCGCCGCCGAAGCCGGAGGTGCCGGAGGCCCTCAAGAAGGTGCGCGCCAAGCTTGACGCGGCCAAGGCCGACCTGACGCAGCGCGAGAAGGAGCTCGGCCGCCAGGATCTGACGCCGGTCGATCTCGCCCGCATCCGCGACGGCATCGGTCCCGTGGCCGACGAGATCCGGACCATCATCGGCCGGCTCGACGCGCCGCTCGAATCGGCGCGCGAGCGACTGACCCAGCTCGGACCGAAGCCGAAGGACACCGAGGAGAGCCCGGAGGTCGCGCAGGAACGGCTCGAGCGCGAGGCCTCCGTCGTCAGGCTCGACGAGACGCAGCGCCTCGCGCGCTCGCTCCTCGTGCAGAGCGATCAGATCGTCGACCGCGTCTCGAACCGGCGCCGCGAATCCTTCACCAGGGGCCTGTTCGAGCGCTCTCAGGCGCTCGTCACCCCGAGCCTGTGGTCGAAGGTCGCCGCCGACATGCCCCGCGACCTGCGGGCCCTGCAGAGCGCGCTCTCCGACATCGTGCTGCTGTTCAACCGGAACGGCACACTCGCGAACCTGCTGCTGCTCGGCCTCGCCTTCGGCGTCTCGGCGGCCCTCTATTTCGGCCGCCGCAACATCGCGCCGCGGCTCGGCCGTCGCGACGCCAGCAAGGTCGACCCGTCCCGCCGCCAGAAGCTGCTCGGCGCGTGGCGCGTCATCCTGCTCGGCACGGTGCCGGCCGTCCTCGGCAGCTACGCCATCTACTACGCCCTCGACGCGACCGATCTGCTGCCCTCGCGGCTCCTGCCGGTGGCGGGCGCGATCGTCAGCGGCTTGGCCTTCATCGCCTTCGTGGAGGCCCTCTGCGACGCCCTGCTGTCGCCCGACAAGCCGGCCTGGCGCCCGGCGCCCGTGAGCGACGCGGCGGCCTCGCGCGTGACCCGGCTCGCGGTCGGCATCGCCACCGTCATCACGGTGGTGAAGTCGATCGAGGCGCTCAATTCCGGCATCTCGGCGGCCCTGCCGATCTCGATCGCGACCCGCGGCATCGGGGCGCTCGCCATGGTGCTGATCCTCGCCATCGGCCTGCACCGGTTCGCCGACCGAGAGGAGGAGGAGGAAGCCTGCCTCGGCCCCTACGTGCCGACCCGGACGACGACCGGCATCGGCGGCCCGGCCCGCCTGTTCGGCTGGGTCGCGGTCGTCGTGATCGCGGTGGCGGACGTCGTCGGCTACGTGGCCTTCTCGGCCTTCCTGATCGATCAGCTCGTCTGGACCACGAGCCTGCTGGTGCTGCTCTATCTCATGGTGCAGAGCGCCGATGCCTTCATCGGCGGCTCGCTCAGCGGCGAGACCCGTATCGCCACGACGCTCCAGGCGAATACCGGCCTGCGCAAGCGCTCACTCAACCAGATCGCGGTGCTGGCGACCGGCGCGGCCCGCGTCTTCCTGTTCCTGGTGGTGGCGCTCCTCGTGCTCGCGCCCTGGGGGCTCGACTCGACCGACATCTTCTCGTCGGTCCGCACGGCCTTCTTCGGCTTCAAGGTCGGCGACGTCACGATCTCGCTCTCGACGATCGTGCTGGGAATCGGGATCCTGGTGCTCGGCGTGATCATCACGCGGGCGATTCAGCGCTGGCTGGAGCACACCTACCTGCCGGCCACCGACCTCGATGCCGGCCTGCGCAACTCGATCTCGACGGTCAGCGGCTATTGCGGCTTCCTGCTCGCGCTGGCGCTCGCCTTCTCGTATCTGGGCCTCAGCCTCGAGAAGCTCACGATCGTGGCCGGCGCCCTCTCGGTCGGTATCGGTTTCGGCCTGCAATCGATCGTCAACAACTTCGTGTCCGGCCTGCTGCTCCTGTGGGAGCGGCCGATCCGCGTCGGGGACCAGGTGCTGATCGGCGACAGCGAGGGCATCGTGAAGCGGATCTCGGTGCGCTCCACCGAGATCCAGACCTTCGACCGCTCGGCCGTGATCGTGCCGAACTCGAACCTTATCTCCGGCGTGGTGAAGAACCGGGTGCGCGGCGACCGCACCGGCCGCGTCTCGATCACGGTCGGCGTCCTACGCAACCAGGACCCGGTGCTGGCGGCCGAGCTGATCGCGGGCTGCGCCAGCGCCCATCCGGACGTGCTCAAGGAGCCGGCGCCGCGGGTGGTGTTCCGCAAGATCGGCGATACCTACCTCGACTTCGAGCTGATCGCCATGATCGTCGACGTCGGCCTGAGCCTGAAGGTGCAGACGGACTTGAACTTCGCGGTGTTCAGGACCTTATCAGAGGCCGGTCTGATCCCGCCGATGGGCCCGGGCGCCAGCATCGTGACGGTGCAGGGGCTCGACGGGATGCAGGATGCGCTGGGCGAGATCGCGGGCAAGTTCGGCCGCGCCCCGCCCGACCGGCGCGACGCGCCGGCAGTCGAGGATGCGCGCCCCGCGCCCGAGACACCGGAGGAGCCCGAGCCCATGCGCTCGGTCGCACCCCGGGACCTCGGCCGCCGGAGCGCCGGGGGATAGGGCGAGGAACAGTGGACGAGGTGAAGGTGGGGCGTCGACGGTTGCGTGCGGGTTGTCTCGCGAATGGCCTCGCCGGCCTTGCGGCCGCGGCCCTGCTGGCGGGTTGCGCGGGCGAGCCGCGGGCGAACTCGGCGCTGCCGAGCCTGTACTGGCCGCTCACCACCAACACCGCGCATCTCGACACCGGTGCGGCGCGCGACATGATCTCGGCCTACCGGCGCGGCAAGGGCGGGACGGCGCTCGCCCTCGATCCAGAATTGCAGCGGCTCGCCGAGACCGAGGCCGCCGCCATGGCGGTCGCCGACCGGCCGAGCAAGGCGCAGACCGTGAAGGCGGCCGTGGAGCGGCTCGGCTACGGCTCGGCCGAGGCCAACCTCTCCGCGGGCTACCACACCCTGGCGGAAGCCTTCTCGGGCTGGCGCGACAGCCCGCCCCACAACGCCGTGATGCTCGATCCCGCGGCGACCCGCATGGGCATCGCCACCGCCTACGCGCCGAATTCCAAGTACAAGGTCTACTGGGCGCTGCTGGTGGCCAAGTGAGCCGGTTCGCGCGATTCGCCCTCAGCGCAGGCCCTTCAAGGGGGTCGGCGGCGCCTCCTTGAGGAGCGTCACCGTCACCCGGCGATTGGCCGCGAGGTAGGGATTGTCGGGGAACAGCGGCTCGGTGTCGGCCTTGCCGGTGACCGAGGCGAAGCGGTCATCCGGCACGCCGGCGCCGGCCAGGATCTCGCGCACGCTGATGGCGCGGCTCGCCGAGAGCTCCCAGGGCGGGGCAGGGGGGCGCGTGCCGGGCCGGTCGGTGGCCGTGAAGCCCGAGATCGCGACCCGGTTCGGGAGCTGGCGGATCGCCGGGGCGAGCCGCTCGAGGAGGCGCCGCGTGCGGTCGTTCGGCCGGCTCGAGCCGTCCGGGAACATCGAGCGGCCGTCCTGGTCGACGATCGACACCTCGAGCCCCTTCGTGCTCGGCGCGATGACGATGTTCTTCGACAGCTCCGCGATCTCGGGCATGTCCTGCAGCGCCTGGCGAAGGGAGGCGGCGGCGAGGCCGAAATTCTCGGCCTCACCGCGGTCGGTCAGGCCGATCTCGGCGCTCTGCTCGAGGGAGGGCGGGGTGGTGCGGTCGCTCGCGCGCTCGGGCGGCACGTCGCGCAGGTACTTGACGTGGTCGGCGGTGGGCAGACCCATCGACTCGATGATGCCGGCGAATTTCGAATCCTTGTTCACCCCGAAGGCGTCGCGCATCGAGCCCGCCACCACCTGCATCTTCTTCTGATCCTGCGTGGAATACGCGGCGATCATCACGAAGAAGCTCATCAGGAGCGCCATCAGGTCGGCGAAGGTGACGAACCAGCCGTGGCCGCCATGGGCGCCGCCGCGCTTCTTCTTGGCCACCGGGCGGCCCTCCTATCGCGCGCGCGGCCTCACGCGGCCTCCGCGGCGAGCTCGTCGCGGTGGTTGTGCGGCAGGTAGGCGATCAGCATCTCGCGCACGAGCGACGAGCTCTTTTGGTCGCGGATCAGCAGGATGCCGTCGATGATCAGCGAGCGGGAGACGTCCTCCTCCTCGAGCTTCACGTGAAGCTTGTCGGCGAGCGGGAGGGTGATCATGTTGGCGATGAGCGCCCCGTAGAGGGTCGCGAGCAGCGCGGTCGCCATGGCGGGGCCGAGCTTCGAGGGATCGGACATGTTGGCGAACATCGTCACCATGCCGAGGATCGTGCCGATCATGCCCCAGGCCGGCGCACAATCGCCGAAGGCCCGGTAGATCTTCGAGCCTTCGTCGAGATGCATCAGGAAGTTGTCGCGGTCGCGCTCCATCGTGTCGCGGATGAACTCGCGGTCGTAGCCGTCGGCGATGTAGCGCGCGCCCTGCGCCAGGAACGGGTCCGAGATCTCCATGTTCTCGAGCGCCATCGGGCCGCTCTTGCGCACGACGTCGGCGATCTTGGTGATCTCGTCGATGAGGTCGCGCGGCTTCACCGAGCGCATGGTGAAGGCGAATCGCAGGCCCATCGGCAGGCCGTGCATGATCGTCGAGAAGGGAAAGCGCATCATGGTGGCGGCGGTGGCGCCGCCGAAGATCACGATCAGCGCGTGCTTGTCGAAATAGGCGGCGAAGTTGCCGCCGTCGATCATGATCAGCGTGAAGACCACGCCGAGGCCGCCGAGCAGACCGACACCGGTTGCGAGATCCATGACGAGGTGGCCTGACGGTGGGCGGAACGCGGGAGCGCGGCCTTGAGCGAAGTCCGTCCCGATCGATACGGAATCTCGCTGAACGAACCGTAAAAATGGCCGTCCGCCCGGCCCCGCCCGTCATGCGGCGTTCAGGCAGGATCGCGCATAAGCCGTTCTGCGATCGGTGATTGTCGGCTCTCGGAGAGGTCCGAAGCCGAATCGCGGCGAAGGGCCCGGCGCACAGGGCCCGCGCCGGGGGCTGGTTTCGGAGCTTTTGATGTCGATGGTTCGTCTCTACGCGCGGGTCATGGGGCTTCTCGGGGCCGACAAGCGCCTCGCGCTCGGGCTCGCCTTCGCCAACGTGGCGCTGGCGGTGGCGGCCTTCGCCGAGCCGCTTCTGATGGGCCGCATCATCGACCAGCTCACCCATCTCACCCGCGGCGCCAACGCCTTCGCCGCCATGGTGCCGCTGATCGTCGCCTGGGTGGCCTTCGGCTTCTTCACGATCGTGGCGGGCGTCGCCATCGCGCTCCACTCCGACCGGCTGGCCCACCGCAACCGCCTCTCCACCATGGCGAACTACTTCGAGCACGTCCTCGACTTGCCGCTCGCCTTCCACTCGTCGAACCATTCGGGCCGCGTGCTCAAGGCGATGCTCGAGGGCACGAACGGCATGTCCTGGCTCTGGCTCGGATTCTTCCGCGACCACTTCGCCGCCCTGGTCTCGCTCGGCGTTCTGCTGCCGCTGACGCTGTTCGTGAACTGGCAGCTCGGCTCGATCCTGGTCGTCCTCGTCGTGGTGTTCACCGCGCTCACCACCTTCGTGATGCGCCGGACGGAGGCCCTGCAGGGCCAGGTCGAGCACTATCATTCGGGGCTCGCCGCGCATGCCTCGGACGCGCTCGGCAACGTCGCGGTGATCCAGTCCTTCACCCGCGCCAAGGCCGAGAAGGAGGCGATGCACGGCATCATCCGCAACCTGCTCGCCGCGCAGATCCCGGTCCTGTCGTGGTGGGCGCTCGCCGCGGTCGCCACCAAGGCCTCGGCCACGCTGACGATGACCGCCATCTTCATCACCGGCATCGTCCTGTACCAGGCCGGTTCGACGACGGTCGGCGAGGTGGTGGCCTTCATGAGCCTCGCGACCATGCTGGTGGCGCGCCTCGACCATGTCGTCAGCTTCGTCAACGGCCTGTTCCAGCAGGCGCCCAAGATGGCCGAGTTCTTCGAGATCGTGGACACCGTGCCGGCCGTGCGCGACCGCCCGAACGCTAAGGCCGTGGCCCGGTTCGAGGGCGAGGTCAGCTTCGAGGATGTCGGCTTCAGCTATGACGGCCGCCGCCGGGCGCTGGAGGGCGTGTCTTTCACCGCCCGTGCCGGCGAGACGGTGGCGCTCGTCGGCACCACCGGCTCGGGCAAGTCGACGACGCTCGGCCTCCTGCATCGGACCTTCGACCCGCAGAGCGGCGCGATCCGGATCGACGGCACCGATATCCGCGACATCGGCCTGGCATCGCTGCGCCACAACATCGGCGTCGTCTTCCAGGAGCCGATGCTGTTCGCCCGCTCGATCCGCGAGAACCTGCAGGTCGGCCGCCCCGACGCCACCGACGCCGAGATGCTCGACGCGCTCGAGCGCGCCCAGGCCAGCGAATTCATGGCGTGCCAGCCCGATGGGCTCGACACCGTTATCGGCGAGCGCGGCCGCTCGCTCTCGGGGGGCGAGCGCCAGCGCCTCTCGATCGCCCGCGCGCTCCTCAAGAACCCGCCGGTGCTGATCCTCGACGAGGCCACCAGCGCCCTCGACGCCGCCACCGAGCGCAAGCTTCAGGGCGCGCTCGAGGCCGTGATGGAGGGCCGCACCACCTTCGTGATCGCCCACCGCCTCGCCACGATCCGCGACGCCGACCGCATCCTCGTCTTCCACGAGGGCCGGATCGTCGAGGCAGGCACCTTCGACGCGCTCGTCGCCGAGGGCGGCCGCTTCGCCGAACTCGCCCGGGCGCAGTTCATGGCGGCGGAGGCGGAGGAGATGCCGCTCGCGGCCTGAGGCGGGCCGTCTCCGGCGGGGTGATCCACGCAACAAAGCGGCCCGCCCCCTTTCGGGAAGCAGGCCGGTGAAGGTGGAAACATCGCATGGAGCATAGGGCAAAGTCACCGAACCGTCATTCGGTTCCGGGCGCGGGGACGCCGAGCGTACGATCCCTTCCCGAAGAGGCGCTCAGAGCAAGGCGGCCCGGTCGTGCCGCGCCTGCATGCGGGCCTGGAGGCGCCGACGCTTGGCCGCGATCACGGTGCCGTTGATCTCGCCGCCGAACAGGAACATCGCGGCGAGCCAGTAGAGGAAGACGAGGAACACCATCGCGGTGGCGAGGCCTCCGTATGTGGAGGCGTACGCGTTCGAGAACCGGTCGAGGTAGTAGCCGAAGCCGAGGCCCGCGAGGAACCAGAGCAGCAGCGTCACGCCGACTCCCGGCAGAACCGACCAGACCGAGCGCCGCCCCGCCGCCACGAATTTGTGGGCGATGATCAGCACGCTCGCGATCAGGAAGGCCGTGACGCCGATCCGCCCGATCGCCACCGTGAGGCTGAGGGGCTCCAGCCCGGGGGCCACGCTGAGGACGTTGCGCCAGATCAGCGGCCCCAGCACCACGAGAAACGCGAAGGCCAGCATCGCGAAGGCGCCGCAGATCACGTAGCCGATCGATTCGAGGCGCGTCAGCCACCAGGGCCGCACCTCGCGCAGGCCATAGGCACGGTTGAGCCCGACCCGCAGGCTCTCGACCCCCGAGGACGAGAAGTACAGGGCCAGCACCGCGCCGATCGTCAGCACCCCGCCGCGCTGCTCGGTGAGCACCCGGTGCATCTCGTTGACGATGGGCTTGGCCACCTCCCGGGGCCAGGCCTCGAAGATCAGGACGCCCGCCTCGTCGGCGAGCGATTTCGTGCCGAACAGGCCGGCGAGGGCCGCGAGCAGGATCAGGAACGGGAACAGCGAGGTCAGGATCGAGAGCGCGATGTGGCTCGCGATCGCCCAGCCGTCATGGGCAACGAAGCGCTGCGCGGCGATCCCTGCGACTTCGAGGCTGGTACGGAGGCGTCTCACGACAGGGTCGGGTCTCGCTCGAACGGCGCGGCGTGCCGGCCGGATACGAGGGTGGCGGGCCGCCTTCGTCAACGCGCCATGCCGGCGGGCGCGCAGTTCCGGCCCACATGCCGCACGATGTGAAGGATCCGGGCAACGCTTCGCGCGCCGCATGGGTCCCGCACGCGATTGTCGATTGTGCTCGCGGCCCCACCGTGGTGCCTGCGGCGGCCATGTCCCAGAGCAACGCCGTTCCCGCCGCGCGCCTCGTCCCGAGCCTGTTCGTGGTCATCTGGGCGACGGGCTTCATCGCGGCCCGGTTCGTCGCGCCCTACGCGGAGCCGCTGAGCTTCGTGGCGGCCCGCGTCGCCGGCGTCGCGCTCGTCCTCGCCGGCATCGCCTGGGCGGCAGGCGCGCGCTGGCCGCGCGGGGTCGCGGGATGGCGCGACCCGCTCATCGCGGGCGTGCTGATGCAGGGCCTCTACGTGATCGGCGTGTTCTGGTCGGTGCATCGCGGCCTGCCGGCAGGCATCGCGGCCCTCGTCGGGAGCCTGCAGCCGCTGCTCACCGCGATGCTGGCGCGCCCCCTGCTCGGAGAGTTCGTGAGCCGGCGGCGCTGGCTCGGCATCGGCGTCGGCTTCGTCGGCGCGGGTCTCGTGCTCGCCCCGAAGGTCGGCGCGGCCGGCGCCTCCGGCATCCCGCCAATGGCGCTCGCCGCCTGCCTCGGCGCCATGGCGGCGATGACGCTGGGCACGCTCTGGCAGAAGCGCACGACCGCCGGCGTCGACCTCCTCACCAATGCCTGCGTGCAGTTCGTGGGCGCTGGATGCCTCGCGATCCCGATGGCGCTCGCCTTCGAGGCGGGCCGCTTCGAGCCGGTCCTGCCGCTCGCCCTCGGCATGGCCTGGTCGATCCTCGTGAACTCGGTGGCTGGAATCCTGCTCCTGCTCTGGCTGATCCGGCGCGGGGCGGTGGCGGGCGTCGCCTCGCTGCTGTTCCTGGTGCCGCCCGTCTCGGCCGCCATGGCCTATGCGCTGTTCGGCGAGGCGCTGACGGGCCTGCAATTGGCGGGCATGGCGGTGGCCGCCGCGGGCGTGGCGATCGCGAACCGCGGCTGACCAAAAGTATAATGCATTCAGGGGTGATGGAGGCTGGGGGGCGGCAAGAAACCACTACTGTGCCGGCGATCCTGCCTATAATGACCCTCAGCACCGAACATTTCTGAGAGTTTGATACATGTCCGCATCCCCCGCCGTCTCGCACGCGCCGCAGGACCTCGTCGCGCTGGGCCGCGACGCGGCCGTCTCCGCCGGGAAGCTCGTCGCCGAGGCGACGCGTCGCGTCCGCGCCCGGGTCCTGTCCGCCGACGGCAAGATCGATCCGGCCAAGCTCGAGGCCGAGCAGCACGCCGCGCACGGCCTCGCCTGGCTCGCGACCTACGGCGAGGCCGTGCGCGAGCTCACGCAATACGCCGCGACCCTGCAGGAGGCCGGCCGTCTCGGCGAGACCGAGACGCTCCTCGTGAAGATCGGCCTGGGCGAGTATCTCGACCAGATGTTCGGCGGCATCCCGATGAGCCAGGGCGAGATGGTGCGCCCGACCACCTCGCTCGGACTCTCGGCGCGCGAGCTCGCCCAGTTCCGCACCGACGCGGTCGAGGCGGTGATCGCCGAGGGCAACACCCCGGAGAACCGCGCGGCGCTCGTCTCGAGGATCCGCGACGGCGGCGGCTCGGCCACGGTCGGCGATTCCGGCCTCGACGAGGACATGGAGGCGATCCGCTCCGAGATGCGCCGCTTCGGCAAGGCCGAGGTGGCGGACAAAGCCCAGGAATGGCACCGCGAGAATGCCTACATCCCGATGCAGATCATCGAGAAGATGGCCGAGCTCGGCGTGTTCGGCCTGACGATCCCCGAGGAATACGGCGGCATGGGCCTGCCGAAGATCTCGATGTGCGTGGTCTCCGAGGAGCTCTCCCGCGCCTATATCGGCGTCGGCTCGCTCGGCACCCGCACGGAGATCGCAGCCGAGCTGATCCTCTGCGGCGGCACCGAGGAGCAGAAGCAGCGATTCCTGCCGAAGCTCGCGAGCGGAGAGATCCTGCCCACCGCCGTCTTCACCGAGCCGAACACGGGCTCGGACCTCGCCTCGCTCCGGACCAAGGCGGTGAAGGACGGCGACGTCTGGAAGATCTCGGGCAACAAGACTTGGATCACCCATCCCGTGCGCGCCGACATCATGACGGTCCTCGTGCGCACGAAGCCGGAGGAGAAGGGCCACAGGGGCCTCTCGATGCTGATCGCCGAGAAGCCGCGCGGCGACGATTCGGACCCGTTCCCGGTGCAGGGGCTCTCCGGCGGCGAGATCGAGGTGCTCGGCTACCGCGGCATGAAGGAATACGAGCTCGCCTTCGAGAATTTCGAGGTGCCGGCCGCGAACCTGCTCGGCGAGGTCGAGGGCAAGGGCTTCGCCCAGCTCATGCAGACCTTCGAATCGGCCCGGATCCAGACGGCGGCCCGCGCCATCGGCGTGGCGCAATCGGCTCTCGACGTGGGCCTGCGCTACGCCGAGGAGCGGGTGCAGTTCGGCAAGGCGCTAGTGAACTTCCCGCGCGTGGCCGACAAGCTCGCCATGATGGCGGTGGAGATCAACATCGCCCGCCAGCTCACCTACTTCTCCGCCCGCGAGAAGGACGAGGGCAAGCGCTGCGACCTCGAGGCGGGCATGGCCAAGCTTCTCGGCGCCCGCGTCGCCTGGGCGGCGGCCGACAACGCCCTGCAGATCCACGGCGGCAACGGCTTCGCGCTCGAATACACGGTGAGCCGCATCCTCTGCGACGCCCGCATCCTCTCGATCTTCGAGGGCGCGGCCGAGATCCAGGCCCAGGTCATCGCCCGCCGCCTGCTCGAGCAGGCGTGAGTCGAGGCCGGCGCGGAACACACCAACCGCGGGTCTTCGAGCCGGGGCGCACGCGCCCCGGCCCAATGTCTCGCATCGCGTCCTCGCGCATCGGCGGCAGGAAGTCGGATTGAAATTCAATATACGGCCGTGCAGCCTGAAACAAAACCGGTCGATCGGGCCGCCCGGAGCGGTCGCAACCTTCCGTCCCGCATGATCTCCTGTGAAATGATGCGTGGATGTGTTCGGCCTGAAACTATCATTCTCCCGTCCGGAACGAGACGCGACTGATTCGCGCTCGCGACGCCTGGGAGGGTCCGATGGCGAGGCCGAGGAAAGCGCCCGCGCGCACGTTCGATGCGCTGCCCGATACGGTCGACTTCCGGGACACGCTCTACATCCCGGCGCTCGTCGCGGTGAGCGCGATCTCCGACCTCGCGGCCTACCGGAAATTCGGGATCCCGGTGCTGGATCAGGGTCGCGAGGGCGCCTGCACGGGCTACGGCCTCGCGACCGTGGCGAATTACCTCCTGCGGGCCCGCGGCAAGGACCCGAGCGCGGATGAGGTGAGCGCCTGGATGCTCTACACCATGGCCAAGCGCTACGACGAGTGGCCGGGCGAGGATTACGACGGCTCGAGCGCCCGCGGCGCCATGAAGGGCTGGCACAAGCACGGGCTCTGCGCGAAGCGGCTCTGGGAGGATGGCGCCCGCGACCGCACGCTGACGGAAGCGCGCTCGGCGGACGCGCTCCTGCGGCCGCTCGGCGCCTATTTCCGGGTCAATCACCGGGACCTCGTCGCGATGCACGCCGCGATCAGCGAAGTCGGGGTACTCTACGCGACGGCGAGCGTCCACGAGGGCTGGCAGCAGCTGCGCCCGGGCGACGAGCGCATCGCCTACCAGCCCGGAGCCGTCCCGATCGGCGGACACGCCTTCGCGATCGTCGGCTACGACCGGGATGGCTTCTGGATCCAGAACAGCTGGGGGCGCGACTGGGGCGCCGACGGCATCGCCCTCGTCACCTAGGCGGACTGGCTCGCGAACGGAACGGACGTGTGGGTGGCCGCGCTCGGCGCGCCGATCCAGTTCGCGCAGCCCGTCGCCTCCGCCGCGATGCTGTCGGTCGCGCCCCGCAGCTACGAGAGCCGGATCTATTCCGAGCTGCGTCCGCACATCATCACCGCGACGAACGACGGCATCCTCGATGACAAGGGCGCCTACGGGCTCACGGAGGCCGGGCTTCAGGAGATCGTGACGCAACGGATGCCGCGCCGGATGGCGGCCTGGACCCGGAAGCGCGTGGTGCTCTACGCCCATGGCGGGCTCGTCGCCGAGGACGCCGCGATCCAGACCGTGGCCAGCAACCTCGACGCCCTCATGATGGCGGAGGTCTATCCGCTGTCCTTCATCTGGCGCTCCGACGCGCTCTCGACGCTCGGCAACATCCTGCGTGACGCCTTCGCGCGCCGCCGCAGCGAGGGAATCCTCGACGCGGCGAAGGACTTCATGCTCGACCGGATCGACGACACCTTGGAGCCGCTCGCCCGCTTCCTCGGCGGCAAGGCCCTGTGGGACGAGATGAAGGAGAACGCCACGCGCGCCACGACCCGCGCGAAGGGCGCGGCGCGCCTGACGGCCGGGCACCTCGTCGCGCTCGAGAAGGCCGGGACGATCGACGAGATCCACCTCGTCGGCCACAGCGCCGGTGCGATCTTCCAGGCGCACCTCGCGAGCCACCTTGCCGGTCAGGGCGTCCCGATCAAGAGCGTCACGCTCTGGGCTCCGGCCTGCACGATGGCGCTGTTCGACGCGCTGTACAGGCCGCTGATCGAGGGGAAGCAGATCGAGGCGTTCGACCTCTACACGCTCGACGACGCGACCGAGCAGGACGACGATTGCGCCAATATCTACCACAAGTCGCTGCTCTACCTCGTGCGCGCCGCGCTTGAGGAGACGGCCGGCATCTTCGGGGGCACGCCGCTACTCGGCCTCGAGCGGGACGCGAGATCCATCCCGGCCGCATTCTGGCGGACGAAGCGCGCCATCTGGCATCTGGCGCCGGGGCCCGACAGCAAGGCCCTGCACCACGGCGATTTCGACAACGATCCGACGACGCTCCTGTCGACGCTCCGGCGCATCACCGCGCAGGACCAGCCGGTGGCCGTCGTGCAGGCGGCGGTTTCGGACCGGACGCGGTCCCGGGGCGCCAACCGGCAGCTCCGGAGGAGGCTCGACCTGGTGCCGGCGCGCTGAGATCCCGGGGCGCCGCGCCATCGACGCCCGGTGAGACGGAACCGCGCCCCGCCTCACCGGCGAGGCGCGTCGTCCTACTTGGTCACCTTGACGGAGACCGGATCGCTCGAGGGGAAGGTCTCCTCCAGCGCCTCGTCGAGGCGCTCGCTCAGGGCCTCCTGCCGGTTCTCGGGGTTCTGCTTGTCGCCGGGCTTGGCGCTGCCCTGCTGGAAGCCGGGCTTGTCGGCGTTCGTCTGCTTCGTCTTCGCGTCCTCGGGCATCCTGCCTCTCCCTGATGACGGGGCACCGGAATGCGGCGCCGATGCCCGTCAACGCGAAGCGGCTCGGGTGTTTCCGCCTCGTCCGCGAGGCAGCGCCTCTCAGGCCGGCGCCACGGCGCGCGGACCGGCGGCGCTGCCGGCGCGGGCGCGCCCGAGCGCGGCCTCGCGCAGAACCGTCTCGTAGACGGCGGCCAGTCGGTCGAGATGGGCGTCGAGGCTGAGCGGCGCCGCCCAGTAGCGCGCATGCGCGGCCCGGCCGAGCCGGTCGGCGGTGGCGTCGTCCCGCAGGCGGGTGAGATGCGCCGCGAGCGCGTCCGGATCGCCCGAGCGGAACCAGAACCCGGTCTCGCCGTCCTCCACCGCCTCACGGCCGGCGCAGGCGTCGCTGACGATGACGGGGGTGCCGCAGGCGAGCGCCTCGTAGACGGTGAGGGGCTGGCCCTCGTACCAGACGCTCGGGAAGACGAGGGCGCGGGCGCCGCGCATCAGCGCCTGCACGGAGGGCGCGTCGCGCCAGCCGAGCAGCGTCGCCTCGGGGTAGCGCGCCTTCAGTTCCGCCGCCCGCTCGCCGTCGCCGACGAAGACCGCCCGCACCCCGGCCCGGCGCGCCGCTTCCGCGAAGATCGGCGCGCCCTTCTCGGTGGAGATGCGGCCGACGAACAGGAAATCGCCCGGGGGCGCCTCGCGGGGCGGCGCCTGCGCGACAGAGATCGGGTTGTCGACGCGGTGGAAGGTGGTGCCGCGGGGCAGGTGCTGGGCGACGACCCGCTCCTGCAGGTCGCTGATCGTGACGACGTGGCGGAACAGCTCGGGCAGGCGCGCCACCTGCGCGAGGCCGACATGCCGGGCGACCCGGGCGAGCTTGCGCGGATATGACTGTGCGTCGCAGTTCGCGGCGAGGCAGGCGCGCGACATCGGCGTGCGGTGGCAGATCCGGGCCGCCGGGTACTCGTAGAAGCCGCCGTTCGGACAGACGAGGAAGAACTCGTGCATCGTGTACAGGCAGGCGAGCCCGGAGGCCCGGATGGCGGTGCCGATCGCGGGCGAGAGCGCCTTGGCGAAGGCGTGGACGTGGACGAGCGTCTCGCGCGGGTCGAGCCCGGCGAGCTCGCGCGCCAGCGCCGCGGCGGCGCGCCCGTTCCAGATCGCCTGTGCGGCGAAGGCGAGCTTGCTCCGCGCCGTGGTGACGTCGTCCTGGTTCAGGCAGATCACCCGCACGCCGCCACCGGCGAGGCGCGGGTCGACCGGGCCGACGGCGGCGAAGAGGGTGACACGGTGCCCGCGTCCCGCGAAGCCGAGCGCCGAGTCGATCGCGACCCTGGCCTGCCCGCCGTTGACGTGGGCGTGATCGGCGACGATGAAGACGTGCACGGCGAGGCTTCCCGTCCCGAGGATCGGCCCACCCGTTTACCGGACGGCAGTTGATTGCCCGTAAACCGGGCCGATGCTCCCGCACCTGCGGTTGAGCGGACGGGGTCCGCCATGCACGTCGTCATCCTGGCGGAGTTCGCGGTTCCGAGCGGCGGCGCCGAGAAGGTCGCGCTCGAATCCGCGCACGGCCTCGCGGCGGCGGGCCACGAGGTCACCTATATCCAGGCCGTCGACGGGGCGGTCGACCCGCTCCTCGACCACCCGCGCCTGCGCCGTGTCTGCCTCGGCCTCCACGACGCCTGGACGCGTCCAGCGCTCGCGGCGGCGCTCTCCGGCATCTGGAACCGAACCGCCGCCGAACGCCTGGCACGCGCGCTCGCCGGACTGCCGCGCGCGCCGGACTGCATCCACCTCCACCAATGGACCCGCAGCCTCTCGCCCAGCATCTTCCCGGTCCTGTTCGGGACCGGCGCGCCCGTCGTCCTGACCCTGCACGATTACTTCCTGGCCTGCCCGAACGGCGTCCACTACCGGTTCGACCGGGACGAACCCTGCGGGCACGCGCCGCTGTCGGCCGGCTGCGTCGCCGCCCCTTGCGATTCGCGCAGCCGCGCTCACAAGCTCGTGCGGGTCGCCCGCACGGCCGCCCTCCGATGGGCGATCGGCCCGCGCCGGCTTCACGTCGTCCACATCTGCGATGAGAGCCGGGTTCGGATGGGTTCCATGCTCGGCGGCTATGCCCTGGAGCATCACCGCGTCGACAATCCCGTGCGCGTGACGCGCGAACCTCCGGCAAGCCCGGCGGCGGGCGACGCTCTCGTGTATGTCGGCCGCATGACCCGCGAGAAGGGTGCCGACCTCGTCGCCGAGGCGGCTCACGGCGCCGGGCTGCGGGCGCTCTTCATCGGGTCCGGCCCGCTCGAGGCGGAACTGCGCGGGCGCCCGGGAGTCGAGGTGCTCGGCTGGCAGACGCCCGAGGCGGCGCGCGCCGTCCTCCGGCAGCGCGCCCGGGCGCTCGCCGCCCCGTCGCGCTGGTTCGAGACCGGTCCGCTCACCGTCTACGAGGCGCTGGCCGCCGGTATCCCGGCAATCGTCTCGGAACGATCCGGTGCGTCCGAGAAGGTGCGCCACGGCGCCGGCGGCTTCGTGGTCGCGCCGGATCCGGACGCGCTCGCGGCGGCCGTCGCGGCGCTCGCCGACGAGACCCGCGCCGCGGCGATGGGAACCGCCGCGTATGCCGACTTCTGGGCGCGGCCGATGACGATGGCCGCGCATGCGCGCGACCTTTCCCTGCTGTACGACAGCATCGTGCCCAATCGTTCGTGTGCGGCGCAACAATCCCGGGGGCCGGCACCGGTCGGTGCGGTACCGGACACGCGCGATCTGAATATCGCCTAAGCTTCAGCGTCCCAAGCACAGACCGCGAGAGGGCCTGTTCGCGAAACTTGCGACCCGCTGCGCCGCATCGCCGACCTTTTTTGAAGGCTGTTCAGGAAAACTGTCATCAAATTGACGACTGACAGGCCTATGTCCTAGACTGATCCGAGGCGATTTGAGGCCGGCGGGCCTCCCGTGTCGACTCGTTCGAGCTTTGCTTCCGAGCGGCCTCACCCCGCCTTGACTTTCATGTTGCAATGCAACATAAGTCCGGTCGTTGCCCGCGGCCCCAGGCGCCGCGCCCGACGCAAGACGTTCGAGGAGACGACATGACGACCCAGACCTTCGAGATTCCGACCGAGATGCGCGATTTCGCCGAGAAGTCCGTCGACCAGGCGCGCAACGCCGTCGGCACCCTGATGAGCAATGCGCTCAAGGCTGCCGAGCAGGCGCAGAGCTCGAGTCAGACGTTCCAGTCGACGATGCAGGCCGCCGTCGCGAAGGGTTTCGACCACGCCCAGACGAACGCCAACGCGACCTTCGACTTCGCTCAGAAGCTCGTTCGCTCGAAGGACCTGCGCGAGGCGTTCGAGTTGCAGACGGAGTTCGTGCGCAGCCAGATCGCCGCTCTGCAGGCCCAGGCCAAGGATTTCGGCAGCCTCGCGCAGAACGCCGCTCGCTGAACGCGGAGCGACGGCCCGCCGCGCGGCGGGCCTGACACTGGAGTTCCGCTTCGCCAGCGAGGCGGAATTCCGACCATTGCCTCGAGCCCCCAAACACGGTCGGCCGGAGGCTGACGCCCGTCCGGACCCTCGGCACGAGCCGGGGCAGGATCAAGCGACGTGAGGGAGAACGTTTCAATGGTGCAGCGGAGGACACAGCGGACCACACGGGGTGGGCACCGCGGAGGGACGAAGCCGGCAAGCCCGCAGCCGGCGGCCGAGGCGCGCACGGCGCCGACGTCGCCGCAATCCCGGGTCGACATCTCTGCCAAGCCGCCCGCGAAGCAGCCCGCCGCGCCGGCCGCTTCCAAGCCGGACGCCGTGAAGGCGGCCGCGCCGCAGCCCACCTCCGCCAAGCCGACGCCGCCGAAGGCGGAACCGGCCAAGGCCGCCGTCAAGGCCGCGCCCGCCAAGCCGCTGGCCAGGGACGCCGAGGCCGCCGGGCACAAGGCCGCGCCGGAGCCGCTCCAGGGCCAGCTTCTCGGGACGGTATCTTCTGGGGCGCTCAAGCCGGCGCCGGTCGAGCCCGCCGGCAAGCCCGCCGTCGAGACTTCGACGGCTCCGAAGGCTGCCGAGACCAAGCCCGCCGAGACCAAGCCCGCCGAAGCCAAACCCGCTGCGGCTGCCGAGGTGAAGCCTGCCCTGGCCAAAGCCCCCGAATCGAAGCCCGCAGCGGCCGAGTCGAGCCCGGCCAAGCCGGAGGCGAAGAAGCCCGAGGCCGATCCGGTGCAGGACAACGTCGCCCGCCCCGGGACGGCCAAGTCCGCGCCGCCCAAGTCCGCACCGGCCAAGACGGCGCCGGCACCGGATCCCGTGGCTCTCGTGGCCGGGGAGGCCGCCGCGCCGAATCCGATCGCGGACCTCGCCGCAGCGGCCGTGGCCGCGCCCGTCTCGACCCTCGGCCGCCTCGGCCTGAGCCTCTCGCCGCAATCCCTCGATATCGGCGGCATCAACGCGACGCTCGTCGCCTTCCTGCGCAGCGAGAGCGCGGCGGCGATCGCGCACCTGCAGGCGCTCACGGCGGCGAAGTCGCCCGCCGAGCTGATCCGCCTCCAGGTCGGCGAGATGCAGCGAGCGGCCGACGCATCGCTGACCTGCTGGAACGACCTCGCCCGCAAGGCGAGCCGGGTCGTCGAGTTCCGTCGCCACTGAGCGAACGGACTCTCGCGCGCCGCATTTGGCGGCGATAGAAGGCGCCGGAAAATCCGGCGCCCGCCGTACCGGCCGCCCTCGGGCGCGGCCGGGCGGGAGCGGCCCGGACGAGATCTGATTTCCGGGAGCCCCCTATGCCTCGCTCGCCCCTTCCGCTCGCCTTGAGCGCCGCGGTCGCGTTCCTCGCCGCCGTCGGCCCCGCGCCGGCCCAGATGGCGAAGACGCCGGACGCGGCGTCCGCCAAGGCGGTGCCGCAGGGCCGGGCAGAGATGCAGCTCTCCTTCGCGCCGGTCGTGAAGCGCGCCGCACCCTCCGTGGTGAACGTCTATGCCTCCCACGTGGAGAAGCGCTCGACCGCGCGCAGCAGCGCCATGGACGAGTTCATGCGCCGCTTCTTCGGTGAGGATGGGCGCGGGCGCGGCCCCGGTGGCATGCCGGGCGAGCGCGCGCAGAAGTCCCTCGGTTCCGGCGTGATCGTCGACGAATCGGGCCTCGTCATCACCAACAACCACGTCATCGACAACATGAACGAGGTGCGGATCGCGCTGGCCGACCGGCGCGAATTCGAGGCCAGCATCGTGCTGCGCGATCCCCGCACCGATCTCGCCGTGGTCAAGATTAAGAGTCCGACGGGGGGCCTCGTGCCGATGCCGTTCGGCGATTCGGAATCCCTCGAGGTCGGCGACTTCGTGATGGCGATCGGCAACCCCTTCGGCGTCGGCCAGACGGTGACGCAGGGCATCGTCTCGGCGCTGGCGCGCACGCAGGTCGGCTCCTCCGACTACCAGTTCTTCATCCAGACGGATGCGGCGATCAACCCGGGCAATTCCGGCGGCGCCCTCGTCGACCTCGAAGGCCGGCTCGTCGGAATCAATACGGCGATCTACTCGCAGTCGGGCGGCAGCCACGGCATCGGCTTCGCTGTCCCCGCAAGCATGGTGAAGGCCGTGGTCGAGACGGCCAAGGGCGGCGCCAGCACGGTGCGCCGGCCCTGGCTCGGCGCCCGCGTGCAGAACGTGACGCCCGACATCGCCGAGAGCATGGGTCTCGACCGTCCGACCGGCGTTCTCGTGGCCAGCCTGCAGGGCAAGAGCCCGGCCGAGGAGGCGGGGCTGAAGCGCGGCGACCTGATCCTCAGCATCGACGGCCAGGGCGTCGACGACCCCGAGGCCTTCGGCTACCGCTTCGCCTTGAAGGGCATCTCGGGCCAGGCCAAGTTCGGGATCCTGCGGGGCACCGGCAAGCAGGTCCTCAACGTCAAGCTCGGCCCAGCACCCGAGACGCGTCCGCGCGACGTCCTGAAGGTGCGCACCCGTTCGCCCTTCCTCGGCGCCACCCTCGTGAACACCTCGCCGGCCATCTCCGAGGAGCTCCAGGTCGATTTCCCGGCCGAGGGCGTCGCGGTGCAGGCGGTCGATGACAACTCGATCGCCAACCGGGCTGGTCTGCAGAAGGGCGACCTCATCGTGGCGATCAACGGCGTGGCGATCACGAGCACCAAGGACCTCGACCGGGTGACCCGCAACACGCTGAACATGTGGGAGGTCTCGATCAACCGCGGCGGCGAGGTGCTGACCTCGGTCTTCGGCGGCTAGGCGGGGCCCGGCTCAGCCCCACGGCCCCGGACCGCCCCGCCGCGGCGGCCCGGCCCCGGACGTGTCGCTAGACCGGCCGGTCCGATCCTGCGCCGATCCGCGCATCTCGGCGGCGAGCCCCTCCAGAGCCGCGATGCGGTTGCGGGTGGCGGGATGCGTCGAGAACAGGTTGTCGATGCCCCGTCCCGCCAGCGGGTTGACGATGAAGAGCGGCGCGGTGGCCGGGTGGCTCTCCGCCGAGGGGCTCGTGAAGCGCCGCACGCCGGCCTCGATCCGCTCGAGCGCCCGAGCGAGCGACAGCGGGTCGCCGCAGATCAGGCCGCCCTCCCGGTCCGCTGCGTATTCGCGCGATCGGCTGATCGCGAACTGCACGATCATGGCGGCGATAGGCCCGAGGATCGCGGTTGCCATCGCGATGAGCGGGTTCGGCCGCGCATCGCCGCGGCCGCCGAACAGGAAGCCGAACTGGGCGAGCGTCGCGATCGCCCCGGCGAGCGTGGCCGAGACCGTCATCGTCAGCGTGTCGCGGTTCCTGATGTGGGCGAGCTCGTGCGCCATCACGCCCGCGACCTCGTCGCGGTCGAGCGCCGCGAGGAGCCCGGTGGTCGCCGCCACCGCGGCGTTGGCGGGGTTGCGCCCGGTCGCGAAGGCGTTGGGCTGCGCGCTCTCGATCACGTAGACGCGCGGCGTCGGCAGGCCGGCCCGCGCGGCGAGATCCGCCACCATCGCGACGAGATCGGGGGCCGTGCTTCGATCGACCTCGCGGGCACCGTGCGCCGCGAGCGCGAGATGGTCCGAGCGCCAGTAGGCGTAGAGATTCGTCAGAACCGCGATCCCGAGCGCCGCGCCCATGCCGCGCGGCCCGCCGAGGACGAGGCCGACGGCGCCGAACAGGGCGGTGAGGCCGGCCAGAAGCACGGCGGTCTTCATCACGTTCACGGGCGGCGCTCCGGCGGAGGACCTTGACAAGGTGGGAAACGTGGCGGCGGGCGGGAAGGGGCCCGGGTCGGACGGTGCGGCGACGATCGTGGATCGCGCCGGGGCCGGGCTTGCCGAGAGGCGGGGGCACAGTGTTGATGGGCCGATGTCCGACCTCTTCGCCTCAGCCCGGCTCGAGACCGAGGCGCCGCGCCCGCTCGCCGACCGCCTGCGCCCGCAGGTCCTCGCGGAGGTGGTCGGCCAGGAACACCTGACGGGTCCGGACGGGGCGCTGACGCGGCTCCTGCGCTCCAAGTCGCTCGGCTCGCTCGTGTTCTGGGGGCCGCCCGGCACCGGCAAGACCACCGTGGCGCGGCTGCTCGCCAACGAGACGAGCCTGCATTTCGAGCAGATCTCGGCGATCTTCTCCGGTATCCCCGACCTCAGGAAGGTGTTCGACGCCGCCCGCAAGCGCCGGGCGACGGGGCAGGGGACGCTGCTCTTCGTCGATGAGATCCACCGCTTCAACAGGGCCCAGCTCGATGCCTTCCTGCCCGTCATGGAGGACGGCACAGTGACGCTCGTCGGCGCCACCACGGAGAACCCGTCCTTCGAGCTTAACGCCGCGCTGCTGTCGCGCGCCCGGGTCCTGCTGTTCCGGGCGCTCGACGACGCGGCCATCGCCAAGCTCCTGGTGCGGGCCGAGGCGCTGAGCGGCCAGCCGCTCCCTCTCGACGAGGAGGCCCGTTCCGTGCTCGTGCGGATGGCCGACGGGGATGGGCGCGCCGCGTTGACGCTCGCCGAGGAGGTTTGGCGCTCGGCCAAGCCCGGCGAGACGATCGGGGCCGAGACCCTCCAGGCGATCATCCAGCGCCGCGCGCCCATCTACGACAAGGCGCAGGAGGGCCACTACAACCTCATCAGCGCCCTGCATAAGACCGTGCGGGGTTCGGATCCCGACGCGGCGCTCTACTATCTCTGCCGGATGCTCGATGGCGGCGAGGACCGCCTCTTCATCGCGCGTCGCCTCGTGCGCATGGCGGTCGAGGATATCGGGCTCGCCGACCCGCAGGCGCTCGGCATCGCGAACGCCGCCAAGGACGCCTACGACTTCCTCGGCAGCCCGGAGGGCGAGCTGGCGCTGGCGCAGGCGACGATCTACCTCGCCCTCGCGCCGAAATCGAACGCTGTCTACACCGCCTACAAGGCGGCGACGCGGGCCGCCAAGGAGCACGGCTCGCTCGCGCCCCCGCGCACGATCCTGAACGCCCCGACGAAGCTCATGCGGCGGATGGGCTACGGCGAGGGCTACCGCTACGACCACGACGAGCCGGACGCCTTCTCGGGCCAGGATTACTGGCCCGAGCGCCTCGGCCGGCAGCATTTCTACGAGCCGACCGACCGGGGCATGGAGACGCGCTACGCCGACCGCATCGCTCACTGGGAGCGGCTGCGGCGCGAGCGGCGCGGCGAGGATTGAGCGCCGCGATGGACGTGCTCTGGAAAGGTCTCGTCGGCGGCCTCGTGACGGTCGCGATCGTGCTGGCGTCCCGTCGCGGCAACGTCCTGCCGGGCATCCTGCCGCTGGCGCCGACCTTCGCGATCATCGCGCTCCTCGCCGTCGGCGCGAAGGGCGACGCCGCGGGCTTCCGCGAGACCTGCCTGGCCGGCATGCGCACGATCCCCGCCTATCTCGCCTTCCTCGGCGTGACCTGGTGGCTCGGGCAGGCCACGGATTTCCGCCTCGCCATCCTCGGCGGCCTCGCCGCGTGGCTCGCCGTCGCACTCGCGATCTTCCTCGGGCCGCGCTGGCTCTGAGGCGGAGCGTGCCGCTGGACCGCGGGGCGGGGAGCCTGTAGGGGAGCCGCCCCTCCCGGAGATCTCGGCGACGATGGCGGCCTGCGGCCTCGATTTCGGCACCTCGAACACCACCCTCGGCCGCATCCGCGACGGGCGCCCGGAACTCGTGCGGCTCGAGGGTCCGCACGTCACCATCCCCAGCGCGATCTTCTTCGCGCCCGCCCGCGAGCCGGTGGTCGGGCGCGCCGCGATGACGGCCTATGTCGAGGGCCTGCCCGGGCGGCTGATGCGCAGCCTCAAGTCGGTGCTGGGCTCGAGCCTCCTTGAGGAGACGACACCGGTCGGGCGCCGGCGCGTACGCTTCCGCGAGGTCATTGCGCGCTACCTCGCCGCCGTGAAGGCGCATGCCGAGAGCGCGGTCGGCGACAGCCTCGACACGGTGGTGCACGGCCGCCCCGTGCATTTCGTCGACGGCGACCCCGACGGCGACCGCCGCGCGGAGGATGCCCTGCGGGAGATCGCGCGGAGCATCGGCTTCCGCCACGTCTCGTTCCAGTACGAGCCGATCGCCGCGGCCCTCGACTACGAGCAGCGGGTGCGGGCGGAGGAGATCGCGCTCATCGCCGATATCGGCGGCGGCACCTCGGATTTCTCGATCGTGCGCCTGTCGCCCGAGCGGCACGCTCGCTCCGACCGGGCCTCAGACATCCTGGCCAATGACGGCGTGCGCATCGGCGGCACCGATTTCGACCGGATGCTGAGCCTCGGCAGCGTGATGCCGCTCCTCGGCCTCGGCAGCCCGATGAAGCGGGGCGACCTCGCGGTACCGAGCGCCTACTTCCACGACCTCGCCACATGGTCGAGCATCAACCGCCTCTACAACCCGAAGACCCTGCGGGAGATCGAGGAGACGCGCCGCGACGCCAGCCGGCCCGAGCTCCTCGACAGGCTCTGCGCGGTCATCGAATCGGAGCGCGGCCACAGCCTCGCCATGGCCGTGGAGGGGGCGAAGATCGCCGTCTCGGAAAGCGGCGGGGCCCGGCTCGACCTCGACTGGATGGAGCCGGGGCTTTCCACAGAGATCGACCGCGGACGCCTCGTCGCGCAGACCGGCGACCTCAGCCGGCGCATCGCCGAACGGATCGGCCGCTGCCTGCGTCAGGCGGGCATCGACGCTGCCGAGGTCGACGCGCTCTTTCTCACCGGCGGCTCGACCGGCCTGCCGCACCTGCGCGCCGCGCTCACGGCCTGCCTGCCTGCGGCCCGCGTGGTCGAGGGCGACACCTTCGGCTCGGTCGGCACCGGCCTGACGCTGGAGGCGGCGCGGCGCGCGGCCTGACCGGGCGATGCTGAGCACGCGAATTGTCGTTCCCCCGGCCGGGTGCTAGCAGCGGCATCATGACAGGCAAGCCTCCACATCGCGGCGGGTCGAAGGGCGGGAAGCCCCCGGGCCGTGGATCGAAGCCGCCCGCGCGGGGCCAGCGGCCCGGCGCCCCGGCGCGGTTCGGCGGCCCTGCACGGCCCGACCGCGCCCGCACCGGCCCGCGCACGAGCGCCCTCGACGCGGCGCAGCGCGCGGCCCGCATGCGCGGCGACGACCCGGTCGATCGCGCGCCGTGGGAGCAGGGGGACGAGGCCGCTCCGATCCGCTCGCCGCGTGCGCGCCCGGCCGGACGCGGCCCAGGGCGAGCGGGCGAGGGGGCGCCGCCGCGCCGTCCGCCCGCCCGCGAGCCGGCGCCCGCCGAAGGTCCGACCCGGCGTCAGCAGCGCGCGGCCGCCTCCGCCACCCTCGCGAGCGGCGTCCAGACCCTGACGGTCGAGGCGGACGAGGCGGGCATGCGCATCGACCGCTTCCTGACCGCGCGCTTTCCGCAGCTGCCCTTCACCCGCGTCCAGAGCATTGTCCGCAAGGGCGAGCTGCGCGTCGACGGCAAGCGCGCCAAGCCGAGCGACCGGCTGGAGCCCGGGATGAGCGTGCGGGTGCCCCCGCTCAAGCTCGACCAGCCGGCGGATCGTCCGCGCGGCGGCGCGCGGGAGGCGGGCGATGCCGAGTTCCTGCGCTCGCTGATCCTGTACGAGGATGCCGACATGATGGTGCTGAACAAGCCCTTCGGCCTCGCGGTGCAAGGGGGGTCCGGGACGGTGCGGCACGTCGACGGACTGCTCGAGGCGCTGACGGGTCCGGACGGGCAGAGGCCGCGCCTCGTCCACCGCCTCGACAAGGACACGGCGGGCTGCCTGATCGTGGCCAAGACCCGGCTTGCCGCCGCGACGCTGGCCAAGAGCTTCCGCTCGCGCGCGGCGCGCAAGATCTACTGGGCGCTCACGGCCGGCGTGCCGCGGGTGCGCCAGGGACGCGTCTCCACCTATCTCGCCAAGGACGAGCCGACGGATGCCGATGCCCGCATGCGCGTGGCCAAGCACGGCGAGGAGGGCGCGAGCCACGCGCTCACCTACTACGCGATGGTCGATCAGGTTGCGCAAAAGCTGTCCTGGCTGTCGTTCAAGCCGGTGACGGGTCGGACCCATCAGCTGCGCGCGCACGCGGCCCATATCGGCCACCCGATCGTCGGCGACCCGAAATACTTCGCCGTCGAGAACTGGGAGCTGCCGGGCGGCATACAGAACCGCCTGCACCTGCTGGCTCGCCGCATCGTGATCCCGCATCCGCGCACCGGCCAGCCCATCGACGTCACAGCGCCGCTGCCGCCGCACATGGCGCAGAGCTGGAACCTGCTCGGCTTCGACGCTGCGCGCTACGATCCGATCGTCGACGCGCCCGAGGCCTGAGCGACCCGCGGGCGAGGTGAGGCGGGGCGCCTTGGCAAGCTTCGCGCACGCCTTATTCTCTCGCTCGCGGGGATTGCCGGCCCTGCCCGGCAGGCCGGCGCTCGGCCGTGGATCGAACATGCAGCGAGACCCATCTTGATGAAGCTTGCGACGCTGGCCTGCGCGACCGTCCTGAGCCTTCTCGCAGCGGGGCCGCGCCTCGCCGATGCCGCGCAGCCGACGCCGCAGCCGGGCGCGGCCGCGCCCAAGGCCACCCTGGCGACCCCTGCTCCGGCGGCTGCACAGCCCGCCGCCCAGCCATCGGCCCAGCCGGCCGCGCGCGCGGCCGCTCCGCAGCCGAAGGCGGCCGAGCGGCGGCGGCGGAATTCCTATGCGTCCTGCAACCGCATCTCGCACCAGCGCGGCCTGCGCGGGGGCGCACGTCGACGCTTCCTGATCCGCTGCCGCCTCGGCTACGAGCGCAACCGGCAGCCTCCGGCCGCTCAGCCCGCCGCTCCGCCGGCGCCCGCGCAGCAGCCTGCCGCGCCTCCGGTGCGCCGGCCGTGAGGCGGCTCGTCCGCCACCGGCCGTGAAGCTCGTCGTCTTCGACGTCGACGGCACACTCGTCGACAGCCAGCACCTCATCGTCGCCGCGCAGGGCACGGCCTTCGCCGAGCACGGCCTCGTTGCGCCGAGCCGCGCGGTCGCGCTCTCGGTGGTGGGCCTGTCGCTGCCGCAGGCGTTTCGCCGCCTCGTTGGCGAGGACGGACCCATCGCAGAGCTCTCCGAGAGCTACAAGCGCGCCTTCAACGCCCTGCGGCTCGACCCGAACTACGAGGAGCCGCTGTTTCCCGGCATGGCCGATCTCCTGGCGCGGCTTCGCGCCCGCGACGACGTGCAGCTCGGCCTCGCGACGGGCAAGTCCCGGCGCGGCGTCGACCACCTGATCGCGGCGAACGGCTGGGAGGGGTGGTTCTCCACGACGCAGACCGCCGACGACGCGCCCTCGAAGCCCGATCCGGCGATGCTGATCCAAGCCATGCAGGAGACCGGAATCGCGCCCAAGCGCACGGTGATGGTCGGCGACACGAGCTACGACATGGCGATGGCGGTCAGCGCGGGCGCCGCAGCCGTCGGCGTCGCCTGGGGCTACCACACGCCGGGCGCGCTCTACGCGGCGGGCGCCGTGACGGTGGTGGAGACGGCGGCCGATCTCGGCAACCTGTTCTCCGGCCCTCTCGACGGTCCGGAGGCGGGCGCCATCGCGGACGAGCTCGGCCGCGAATGAGGCCGGACGCCGGCCTCGCGCCGGGCGTTCGGATGCACTATCTCGGCCCGATGAGCGACGATGTCACCAAGGACTGGCTCGGCGAGCCCTCCGATGCCCCGCGTCCCGATCCCCTGCGGGCAGCCCGCAGCCAGGGCAAGCCGGCCCTGCCGAAGCGCTTCTACAAGGAGGCGGGGTTCGCCGACGGCGAGGGCGGCTTCCGTCTGACCCTCGACGGGCGCCCGGCCAACACCCCGGCCCGCAACCCGCTGGCGGTGCCCTCGCGCGCCCTCGCGGAAGTCCTGGCGACCGAGTGGGGCGCGCAGGGCGAATCGATCGATCCGGCCCGGATGCCGGTGACGCGCCTCGTCAACACCGCGATCGACGGCGTCGCGCCGCGCCGGGATGCGGTGATCGACGACCTCTCGGCCTATGCGGGCACCGACCTCGTCGCCTACCGCGCCGCCTCGCCCGAGCGGCTCGTCGCCGCGCAGGCTGAGACCTGGGACCCGATCCTCGACTGGGCGCACGAGGCGCTCGGCGCGCGCCTGATCCTCAGCGAGGGCGTGATGCACGTCGACCAGCCCGAGGGCTCGGTGCGCGCCATCCGCGGGGCCGTCGCGGCGACCGAGGGCCCGTTCCGGCTCGCGGCGCTCCACACGATGACGACGCTGACGGGTTCGCTCCTGATCGCCCTCGCCGTTCTCCACGGCAGGCTGAGCCCCGACGAGGCCTGGGCGGCCGCCCATGTCGACGAGACCTACCAGGCGAGCGTCTGGGGGCGGGATGCCGAGGCCGAGCAGCGGCTCGCCTTGCGCCGCGCCGAGTTCGACGCCGCCGCGCAAGTTGCCGCGCTCAGCGCGTAGCGGCGTTTTCGCGGACGAAACTCTCGTGCTAAGGGGCCGGATCTCGCGAACCGCCAAGCCTGTGCGGTTGCAGAGTATTCTGTATTCAACTCAGCCCGGGGCCGTGACGTCATGAAGGATATTCTCGAGAAGCTCGAGGAGCGGCGCGCGCAGGCCCGTCTCGGCGGCGGCGAGAACCGCGTCGTCGCCCAGCACAAGCGCGGCAAGCTGACGGCGCGCGAGCGCATCGAACTCTTGCTCGACCACGGGTCGTTCGAGGAATTCGACATGTTCGTGCAGCACCGCTCGAGCGATTTCGGGATGGAGAAGCAGAAGATCCCGGGCGACGGCGTCGTCACCGGCTGGGGCACCATCAACGGCCGCACCGTCTTCCTGTTCTCGAAGGATTTCACTGTCTTCGGCGGCTCGCTCTCGGAGGCGCACGCCCAGAAGATCGTCAAGGTCCAGGACATGGCGCTCAAGATGCGCGCGCCCATCATCGGCATCTTCGACGCCGGCGGAGCCCGCATCCAGGAGGGCGTGGCGGCGCTCGGCGGCTACGGCGAGGTCTTCAAGCGCAACGTGCTGGCCTCCGGCGTCATCCCGCAGATCTCGGTTATCATGGGACCCTGCGCGGGCGGCGACGTCTACTCGCCGGCCATGACCGACTTCATCTTCATGGTGCGCGACACAAGCTACATGTTCGTGACGGGCCCCGATGTGGTGAAGACGGTCACCAACGAGGTGGTGACCGCGGAGGAACTCGGCGGCGCCAAGGTTCACACCACCAAGTCCTCGATCGCCGACGGCTCCTTCGAGAACGACGTCGAGGCGATCCTGCAGATCCGGCGCCTGCTCGACTTCCTGCCCGCCAACAACATCGACGGCGTGCCGGAGATCGAGAGCTTCGACGACGTCGACCGCCTCGACAAGGGCCTCGACACCCTGATCCCCGACAACCCGAACAAGCCCTACGACATGGGCGAGCTGATCCGGCGCGTCGTCGACGAGGGCGACTTCTTCGAGATCCAGGGTTCTTACGCCCGCAACATCATCACGGGCTTCGGCCGCATCGAGGGCCGCACCGTCGGCTTCGTGGCGAACCAGCCCCTCGTGCTGGCGGGCGTCCTCGATTCGGATGCCTCGCGCAAGGCCGCCCGCTTCGTGCGCTACTGCGACGCCTTCTCGATCCCGATCGTCACCTTCGTGGACGTGCCGGGCTTCCTGCCGGGCACCGCGCAGGAATATGGCGGCCTGATCAAGCACGGCGCCAAGCTCCTGTTCGCCTACAGCCAGGCGACGGTGCCGCTCGTCACCATCATCACCCGCAAGGCCTTCGGTGGCGCCTACGACGTCATGGCCTCGAAGCATGTGGGCGCCGACATCAACTACGCCTGGCCCACGGCCCAGATCGCGGTGATGGGCGCCAAGGGCGCCGTCGAGATCATCTTCCGGGCCGAGATCGGGGACGACGAGAAGATCGCCGCGCGCACGAGCGAGTACGAGGACCGCTTCCTGTCGCCCTTCGTGGCGGCCGAGCGCGGCTACATCGACGAGGTGATCATGCCGCACTCCACCCGCAAGCGCATCGCCCGGGCGCTCGGGATGCTGCGCACCAAGGAGATGGAGCAGCCCTGGAAGAAGCACGACAACATCCCGCTCTGAGGAGATCTTCGGGCGGTCGCACCGGATGCCGGCGGTGCGATCCGCCTCAGGGCGGCGCGAAGATCGTGATGTTGGAATTGATCTGATAGGCCGGCGCCGGCGGCGTGTTGACGAAGCGCAAGCGGATCGGGCTCTCGCCGAGCGCGCGGGCGAAGCTCGGCGTGATGGAGACCGGGAAGCAGCGTTCCAGCGCCTGCCGGGCGGCCTCCTCGTAGCGCCGGCCCGCCTCCGCATCACCCTCGATCCGCCGCGCGGTCACGAGCGGCGTGCCTCGGATGGCGCCCGTCCTGTCGAGGCCGAACAGGAAGGCGATGGTCGAGCCCTCGGTGCCCGGCGGGATCTGCCAGCAGCGCGCCAGAGCCGCGCGCAGCTCACTCCAGTTGTTCAGGTACGTGCGCTCCTCGCGCCGGTCCGGAGGCTCCTGGGCGGAGGCCGGTGCCGCGGCCGCGAGCGCCGCCGCGAGGCAGAGGCCGGTCAGCTTCGGTCGCTGTGCTCGATCACCGCGCATAGGGTGAACGGTCCCTTTTCGGACGTCGTCACCGAACAGGTAACGCGCGCGCCGCCCGCGTCGACATTGCTGTGGCGCAGCCGCGTCGCCGCGTCGCGTGCCGTGTGGGCGGCCTGCTCGATCGTCGCCGCGTCGATGCCCGTCACGGCGTGGCCGGCCCGGCCGAACAGCGCGAAATAGGCCTCCGGCGGCTTCTCGCCGCGAAACTGCGCGCCGACTGAGGAGGGCGTCCCGCAGGCGAGCGTCAGCGTGGTATCGGGCGCGAGGGTGAAATTCGCGAAGTCGAGGCTGCGGTTTCCGATCTCGGCCTTCGTTTCCGACGCCACCCGGTCGATCAGGTCGCCGCACTCGTCGGCGAGCGCGGGCGTGCCGGCGGTGAGCAGAAGGGCGGTCAGGATTGCGCGCATGGCTCTCGAAGCTAGCGCGCGACCCGCGTCGCGCGAAGGCGTCGCTCGCGAGGCGTATCGCCGCTCGCCGCGCTCAGCCCGTCGCCGCGGCGGCAACGCGCGGGGGCGAGCCGAGATCGACGAGCACGATCTCCGGAGGGACGCCGAGGCGCACCGGCACGCGGCTGACGCCGAAGCCGCCGGACACGATCATGTGCCGGCCGTCCTTCACGACGTGGCCGTAGGCGAAATCGTTGCCGTGGACCGACGGGATCACGGGTGAGTAGCCGAAGATCCGGATCTGGCCGCCGTGGGTATGGCCCGCCAGCGTCAGCGAGACGCGGTCGGGCACGTCCATGAAGATGTCGGGCTCGTGCACCATAAGGAGCACCGGCGCGTCGTCGGTCACCTTGGCGAGGGTGCCCGGCAGGTCGTCGCGCCCGCGCCAGTCGCCCCAGATCACGAAGGGCTCCTGGTCGCCGATGCCGGCGAGCCAGAACGGCTGCCCGTCCTTCGCCAGCCGCAGGACGTCGTTCTCCATGACGGGGATGCCGACGGCCTCGAGCTCGCGCTGCGACTCGCAGGGACCGCTGCGGGTGCGCTGGGCGACCCGGTCGTCCCACCAATCGTGGTTGCCGAGGATCGCGTGGACGCCGAGCGGCGCCCGGAGTTCGCGGACGACGCGGGCGAAATCCGAGATCGGGACGCGCCGCCGCACCACCTTCGGCCCGCCGGGATAATCGCCGAGCATCAGGATGAGGTCGGGCTTGAGGGCGTTCGTGGCATCGACGATCTCGGCGATGCGATCGAGCGGCATGTAGGGCTCGCCCACGTGGAAATCGGCGAGGACCGCCACGCGCAGGGACAGGCCCGGCGTCCAGCGCGGCAACGTGGGGGCGTAGCGCGTCACCACGAGCCGGTGCAGCGGCTCGATCTCGAAGGCATAGACGCCTGTGGATGCGGTCAGCGCGGCCATGCCGCCGAGACCGGAGAGGAACTGCCGACGACTCGGCAGGATCAGCATGCGGACATCCTTCGGGCGCGGATCGGGTCGCCTACCCTGGCCATCAAGATGGACAGCCTGACGGCACGGGCCGCCGGTACAGGCAGCGACACCCTAGCGCCGAATCCTCCGCCAATCCTTAAGCCTGAAGACTTAGCCGGTCCGCATGGTGCCGATGCGCACTTTCGCGAAACGCGCGCAAAGCGCCGTGCGGGCACCCGATGCGGTGGAGAGCCAGTCGATCGGAGATCCTCAGAGGACGGGCGCATCCTCGTGCAGCATCTCCAGGATGCCGCGGCGCTCGCCCGGACGAACCTCGGGCTTGCGGGCGACTGGGGCCTTCACGCGCACCGCGGCGGCGAGCGCCGGCAGCGCCACGGGCCGGAATCTCTCGCGATCCGGATCCGTCTTCCGGCGCCCGGTCTCGGTCGCCACGGTCTGGGTTTCGCTGGACGGGTACATGGAACGTGTCCTGTTCGGTGACCTGATACGGCCTCTTCGGCCTCGGCAGCGGTCTTGAGGGCCGATCGCGACGCCGCTCGGGCTGGTTCGGGGCCATCCGAAGACAATTCCTCGGCGACCCGCGCCTCATTTGCAGTCAACCAAGCTGAACGCGGGATTAAGGAACCGGCAAAGCTTCCGATTCCGCCGGTCAATGTCAGGGATCGTCCCGACCCAATACAATCGACCGTGTGACGAGCGCCGCCGGCCGGATTAGCGTCCGGGTGCCGGCACCGCCTGGAGCCCTTCGGCCGCGATCCACTCGGCCGTCCGGTCGAGGGCGCGCGCGAGGCGATCGAACAGGGCGTCGATCTCGTCCGGCCGGATCACGAGGGGCGGGCAGACGGCAACCCGGTCGCCGGCGAGGAAGCGCACGATCAACCCTTCACTCTGAGCGAAGGCGACGCAGCGCGCCGCGACGCCCGCCTTTGGGTCGAACTGGGCCCTCGTCGCCTTGTCGGCCACGATCTCGATACCGCCGATCAGGCCGATGCCGCGCGCCTCGCCGACGAGCGGGTGGCCGCCGAGGCCGGCGAGCCGGGCCTGGAAATGGGGCGCCTTCTCGGCCACCCCCTCGACGATCCGGTCGCGCCGGTAGATCTCCAGGGTCTTGAGGGCGACCGCGCAGGCGACCGGGTGGCCCGAATAGGTGGTGCCGTGGCCGAAGGTGCCGAGCTTGCCGCTCTCGGCGAGCATGGCCTGATACAGCGGCTCGTCGATCGAGACGCCGCCGAGCGGCATGTAGGCCGAGGTCAGGGCCTTGGCGAAGGAGACCGTGGCCGGTCGCATCCCCAGCGCCTCGCTGCCGAACCAGGTGCCGAGCCGGCCGAAGCCGCAGATCACCTCGTCGGCGATGAGGCGCACGTCGTAGCGCTCGAGCACGGCCTGGATCTTCGCGAAATAGCCCGCGGGCGGCGTGATGGCGCCGCCTGCGCCCATCACGGGCTCGGCGATGAAGGCCGCCACCGTCTCGGGGTCCTCGCGCTGGATCAGCGCGTCGAGTTCGGCGGCGAGTCGCGTCGAGAAATCGGCCTCGCTCTCGCCCGCTTGCGCGAAGCGGTAATGGTGCGGGCAGGCCGCATGGAGGAAGCCCGGCAGCGGCAGGTCCCAATCGGCGTGGTTCGCCGGCAGCCCGGTCATCGAGGCGCTCGCCACGGTGACCCCGTGATAGCCGCGCAGCTGGGAGATGATCTTCTTCTTGCGCGGGCGCCCGAGCGCATTGTTCATGTACCAGGTCAGCTTCACCTGGGTGTCGTTAGCCTCCGAGCCCGACGAGGTGAAGAACACCTTCGAGGTGGGAGCCGGCATGAGCTCCTTCAGCGTCTCGGCGAGCTCGATCGCGGGGTCGTGGCTGCGGCCGGAGAACAGGTGGCTGAAGGGCAGGCGCGCGAATTGCTCGGCCGCGGCCTCGGCGAGCTCCGCGTTCGAGTAGCCGAGCGCCGTGCACCACAGCCCGGCCATGCCCTCCAGATAAGGCCGCCCGTCCGTGTCGTAGACCCAGACCCCGTGGCCGCGCTCGAGCACCAGCGGTCCCGTCTCGCGGAAGGCGGCAAGGTTGGTGTAGGGATGCACGAGGGTTTCGACGTCGCGGGCCGCGAGGTTCGAGAGCATGGGACCATCCGGATCGGGTGCGGGAGATCGCTGCCACACTACCGGCCCGATGCGGTCCCATAAACCCGAACGACGCGCGGCGACCCGACGCCCCGCGCGAGACCGTGAACCCGCCGGCCCCGCGATGCTCGATCCAGCAACCCTCGTGACCCGCGCGGCGCCCGGCCGCTCCTGCGGCGCCTGCACGCTCTGCTGCAAGGTCTACGACGTGCCGGCGGTGGAGAGCGTCGCGGGTCAATGGTGCCGTCATACGCAGGCCGGCCGCGGCTGCGCCATCCACGCGACGCGGCCCGCCCATTGCCGTGCCTTCCATTGCCTGTGGATGACGGAAAGCTGGCTCGGGCCGGAATGGAAGCCCGATCGCGCCAAGATGGTGCTCAGCCTCGATCCGGTCTCGCGGCACATGAACGTGCAGGTCGATCCCGGCCAGCCGAACACCTGGCGGCGCGAGCCCTATTACGGGCAGCTCAAGCGCTGGGCGATCGCCTCGCTGGCGCAGAAGCGCCACGTCCTGGTGCATGTGAACAAGTCGACCACCGTGGTCCTGCCCGACCGGGACGTGCCGCTCGGCATCTTCGAGCCCGGTGATCGCCTGGTGGCCCGTGAGCGCATGACGCCGATGGGCCCGGTCGTGGACGTGGAGAAGGTGCGGGCTGCCTGACTTAGGGTTGCAGACGCTGCTTTCCCAATCTGGAAGCTGTGCCGAATCACACGTCTTAACCCGCCCGCAACCATACCGCGCGATAACCGGGAACCGGCCGCAATCGCCCCGAAAATCCGGGAGATCGTCGGCGGGCGTGGCTTTCCGGTACGGGTCGGTTCGGCGTGGGTACGAGACGAGTTCGACGCAGATCGAGCCTGCACTGGCTCGGCACGGCCTTCACGCCGTGGGTGGCCGGGATGGGTCTCCTGGTCTCCTTCACGGCGGATGCGGGCACCGAGAGCGCCATCGGCTCAAGCGTCTTGCCCGAGCGCGACGCGCGCATCGTCCCGGCGCTTCCGCCCGGCACTCTCTTGATCGGCGGGACGGGGCTCCATGACGGCGCCACGGCACTCCTGTCCATCGAGCGGGCCGACCGCGCACCGGCGACGGCCCGGATCGGCGACGAGCCCCTGCGCGGCGACCTCAAGGCGCAGGCACGCGTCTTCCCGGTGGTCCAGCGCCAGGGCAAGGGCAACCCCGTCCTCGCGCCTGGCGCGAGCTTCGAGCGCAGCGCCGTGAGCCTTCGCGAGACCGGCGCCTCGCTCGTCTTCGCCAATCTCACGGGCTCGGTGAGCGGCCTGCTGACGCCGGGCCCCGCGACCTGGAATCCCGAGCTCGAGCCCGACCTCGGCTTCGTGCCGGTGCCCGACCTCGGCCTGACCACGGGAGCCGGGATCGCGGCCTCGACCGGGGAGGCGCGGGCCGACAGCACGCCCGAGGAACGCCACGACGGCTCGACGCCCGCGATTCCCCGCGCGGTGGCGCTCTCCTCGACGACGCCGGCGCCCGCCGACGCCACCCCGATCGAGGTGGCGGCCGCGAGCCTAGCCCTGCCCGGCTTGTCGCTGCGCGGCGACCGCACCGATCCGCCGGCATCCGAGGCGGTGCCCGAGAACGCCCGCCACCGCTACGCCGACCTCATCGAGCCCGACGCCATGGACCGCGAGCAGCGATGCCTGGCGGAAGCGGTCTACTTCGAGGCCCGCAGCGAGCCCGAGGAGGGGCAGGCAGCCGTCGCCCAGGTGGTGCTCAACCGCGTCAAGAGCGGCCTCTACCCGGCCAACGTCTGCGGCGTCGTCTATCAGAACCGGCACCGCTACATGGGCTGCCAATTCTCCTTCGCCTGCGAGGGCAAGTCGCTGCGCATCACCGATGCCGGCTCCTGGCAGACCGCGACGCGGGTCGCCCGCTCGGTGATTGAGGGCCGCACCTACCTGAGCGAGGTCGGCGGCGCGACGCACTACCACGCGGATTACGTGAGGCCCAGCTGGTCGCGGCGCCTGAAGAAGATGGATGTCATCGGCCGGCACATCTTCTACCAGCTCAAGCGCGGGCAGACCTGATCAGCCCGATTAACCATAACAAGGCGGATGGCGAACATCCGATTGATACTTAGGTAGCGCAGAACCTGCGTAGTCCCAACCATGGGTTAATTTTACCCTCGCCGGCGATAGACCTTGCCCGGACTGCAACCCAGCGGCCAGTTGGACGTCGAGATGTGCGCGGACGCGCAGCATCCGCCGTTTTTGCGTTTCAGCCCGAGGAAGCCGTCATGACCGCGCCGGTCACCCGTCTCACGATCCTGCTTGCCGCACTCACCGGCGCCGTCGCCTTCGCCTCCTCCGCTGAGGCCGGCGGCTGCTACGGCGCCGCATGCTACCGCCACGTCACCACGCCGCCGGTCTACGACACCGTGCAGGAGAACGTGCTGGTGCGCCCGCCCCGCACGATCTACCGCACCACGCCGCCCGTCTACGACACGGTCTCCGAGCGGGTTCTCGTGGCCCCGGGCGGTCGCGTCTGGCAGACCCGCCGCGGGCCCTATGGGGAGCTGATCGGCTGCTGGGTGACCACGCCGCCGCAATTCGCGGTGCGCCAGCGCCGCGTCCTCGTGCAGCCCGGCCAGACCATCCCCGAGACGCTGCCGCCCGAATACGCAAGCGTGAGCCGTCGCGTCCTCGTGCAGCCCGCGCGCGCCGGCTGGGTGCCGGTCGGCGGCTACGGCCCCGGACCGGCTCCGCTCGGCGGGCCGGTCCCCGCCGCCTTCGGCATGATGGGCGCGAGTTCGGCCAATATCGGCGTCGGACTCGGCTTCTCGCGCGGCAGCCTCTACGACGGCTACTGAGCCCGACGCGGCCGCCGGGCGACCCGGCGGCTTGACCCGCCTGCGCGTCGCCACAGGTGTCGCGGGACACGGGAGGCGGGCATGGGCACATTCCGGGCATGGGTCGTCGACAAGGCCGAGGCCGGACAGTGCCTCTCCTTCCGAGACTTCGACGAGGCCGACCTGATGGACGGCGACGTCACCGTCCGGGTCACGCACTCGACGCTGAACTACAAGGACGGGCTTGCCCTGACCGGCCGTTCGCCGGTGGTGCGCCGCTTCCCCATGATCCCGGGCGTCGACCTCGCCGGGATCGTCGAGTCGTCGGAGCACCCCGGTTACCGGCCGGGTGACGCGGTCGTCCTGACGGGCTGGGGCGTCGGCGAGACACATCTCGGCGCCTATGCCGAGAAGGCGCGGGTCAGGGGCGACTGGCTGGTGCCGCTGCCCGAGGGCCTGACGCCGGCTCAGGCGATGGCGGTCGGCACCGCCGGCTACACCGCCATGCTGGCCCTCATGGCGCTCGAGCACCACGGCATCCGCCCCGAGGCCGGCCCGGCCGTCGTCACCGGCGCGTCGGGCGGCGTCGGCTCGGTGGCCGTCGCACTCCTCGCCGCGGCCGGCTGGCAGGTGATCGCCTCCTCGGGACGCATGCAGGAGGCGGAATACCTGCGGAGCCTCGGCGCCGCCGAGGTGATCGACCGGGCCACGCTGTCGGGGCCTGCCAAGCCGCTCGCGAAGGAGCGCTGGGCCGCGGGCATCGACGCGGTCGGCTCCACGACGCTCGCCAACCTCCTGTCCATGACGCGGGCGGACGGGGCGGTGGCGGCCTGCGGGCTCGCGCAGGGCATGGACCTGCCGGCGAGCGTCGCCCCGTTCATCCTGCGGGGCGTGTCCTTGCTCGGCATCAACAGCGTCACCACGCCCGGGCCGAAGCGCCGCGAGGCCTGGGCGCGCCTCGCCCGGGACCTCGACCTCGGCCGCCTCGCCGCGATGACGACGACCGTCGGCCTCGCGGAGGTCGGGGGCCTGGCGGAGGCGATCCTGGCCGGCGAGATCCGCGGCCGGACCGTGGTGGAGATCAGCTGACGGCGCGCGGCGCGGAACCTGAACCGTTTCGCCGCATTGCTGTTTTTATGAGCATCGCATTCGTCCGCGAGCGGGAAGGCGGGGAAGCCTTCGAGGATCTCCCCGACCGCCCGATCTCGCCGCACACCAATTTCGTCACGCGGGAAGGGCTCGCGCAGATCGAGGCGGAGGTGAAGCGCCTTCAGGCCGAGGCGAGCGGGCTCAACCCGGACGACAAGGCGTCAATCGCCCGCGTCAGCCGCGACCTGCATTACTGGACCGCACGGCTCGGCACGGCGCAGCTCGTCGAGCGCGTCGAGGGCGACACCGTGCATTTCGGCACGACCGTATCGCTTCTGCGCGAGGACGGCTCGCGCCAGACCTTCCGGATCGTCGGCGAGGACGAGGCCGACCCTGCCAAGGGCTCGATCTCCTACGTGGCCCCGCTCGCGCGCGCGCTCACCGGCAAGAACATCGGCGACGTCGTCGAGGTGAACGGCCACGAGGCCGAGATCACCGACATCAGGTAGGCCGCGCCGCGGCTCGCGCCCGGCGCCCCTCCATCAGGGCGCGCAGGGCCGCCATCTCCTCGGCCGCGAAATCCATGAAGGCCCGCACGCGCGGCGCGTGCCGCAGGTCGGGGTGGGTCAGGAGCCAGAGCGTGCTGGCGAGGTCCGGCTCCGGCTCGCCGAGCCGGATCAGGCCGGGCAGGGCGTCGCCCTTCATGCAGGGCAGCGGACCGATCCCGACCCCCGCCTCGATCGCCTCCGCGAGACCGAGCACCGTATTGAGCTGAAGGGCGATCCGGCCCTGAGCGGCCTGTGCCCTGACGAAGCGCGCGAGCTTGCCGCCGCCGACCGCTTCGCTCGGCGAGACCCAGCACCTGTCCGCCCGGTCGGGCCCGTCCCCGACGCGGCCGTAGACCGCCCATGCAATGCCGGCGAGGCGCCGGCCGACAAGGGTGAGGGGCGGGCTGTCGCTCGCCCGAACCGCCACGTCGGCGTCGCGCCGCGACAGGTTGAGGGCCTCCTCCGAGACGACGAGGTCGAGGCGGATCTGGGGATAGGCCGCCGCGAAGCGACCGAGGACCGGCACCAGCACGTCCGTGACGAAGCTCGCCGCGGCCGTGATCCGCAGCTCGCCCGCCGGCGTCTGCGCCTTGCCGGCAACCTCGCGGGTGAAGCGCGCCACGTCCTCGTCCATGCGCGCGGCGGCCAGCATCATCGCCTCTCCGGCCTGCGTCGGCACGTAGCCCGCGCGGCGGCGCTCGAACAGGCGGGCGTCGAGCGCCGCCTCGACGGCGGCGAGCCGCCGGAACGCCGTCGAGTGGTTGATGCCGAGATGCTCCGCCGCGTGGGTAAGGCCGCCGCGGTCGGCGATGGCCTTCACGAGCCGGAAATCGTCCCAGGCCAGAGGCATGGATCGCTCGTTTCTAAGCGCGCGACCTTGCACGCATGCAAGCGCATTCTTGCACGTCAGGGCATTTCGGCAAGCGGCCGGATAGCCGATATCGGGTCGGGGCAGCGTCGGCGCGGGCTTGAGGCCAGCGCCGGGCCCTCAGTCATGTCTCAAGCGGAAACGCTGCAAGGAGGTCGCGCGATGGCGAAGGTTCTGGTGCTGTACTACTCGTCCTGGGGCCACGTGGAGCAGCTCGCCCACGCGGCGGCGGAGGGCGCGCGCGAGGCGGGCGCGGAGGTGAGCGTGAAGCGGGTTCCGGAACTGGTGCCCGACGAGGTCGCACGGCAGTTCCATTACAAGCTCGACCAGCAGGCGCCGATCGCGAGCCCCAACGAGCTCGCCGATTACGACGCGATCATCTTCGGCACGCCGACCCGGTACGGCAACATGGCCGCCCAGATGAAGCAGTTCATCGACCAGACCGGCAGCCTCTGGGCACAGGGCAAGCTCGTGGGCAAGGTCGGCTCGGCCTTCACCTCGACGGCCTCGCAGCACGGTGGCCAGGAGACCACGCTGACGAGCTTTCACACGGTGCTGCTGCATCACGGCATGGTCATCGTCGGGCTACCCTACGCGTTTCAGGGCCTGAACGGAGTCGAGGCCGTGAAGGGCGGCACGCCCTACGGCGCCACCACTATCGCGGACGGCGACGGCAGCCGCCAGCCGAGCCAGGTCGAGCTCGACGGCGCGCGCTTCCAGGGCCGGCATGTCGCCACCATCGCGGCGAAGCTCGCAGCCTGAACGGCGCGCAAGAAAAAAGGCTCGGATCGCTCCGAGCCTTGAAAGGGAAAAGGCCATTGGGGGCTGAACTGGCCTTCGTGCTGCAACAACACGGGGTCGGCGAAATCGGTTCCGCGTTGCGGCGAAATATTTTCAGCGCGGCGCCGCTGCCCGCCGAAGGCGATCGTTGATCGCCTCGCCGAGGCCCGTCGTCGGGATCGGCGTCACCGCGATCACGGCCGCACCCGAAGCATCGAGCCGGCGCAGGCCCGAGAACAAGGCGGCGGCCGCTTCCGCGAGGTCGCCCCTCTCGCTCAGGTTGAACGAGGCCGCAGCCTTCGGGAGGCCGCCCGGCGAATCGGGACCGAAGAGCAGTGCGGCGTCGCCCGCCTCGATGCTGCGCGCGTCGAGCCGCACCCGGGCCCGCGGCGCGTAGTGCGAGGCGAGGAGGCCCGGCCCGATCGGCCGCGCCGAGTCGTCGGCCTCCGCGCTCCAGACTTCCTGCCCAAGCACCTCGGCGAGCGCCTCGCGGGTGATGCCGCCCGGTCGCAGCAGGCGCGGCCGCCCTCCGAGGCAGGCCACCACGGTCGATTCGACCCCGACCGGCGTTGCCCCGCCATCGAGCAGTGCCGCGATGCGACCATCGAGATCCGCCAGCACGTGCTCGGGCCGGGTGGGGCTGACGCGGCCCGATCGGTTGGCGGACGGAGCCGCCACCGGGCGCCCGACCTCGGCGAGGAATTCATGGGCGAGCGGGCTCGCGGGCACGCGCAGCGCGAGGCTCGGCAGGCCTGCGCGGGCGAGGTCGCACACGCGTGTCCCGGGCGTCGCCGGCACCACCAGGGTGAGCGGACCCGGCCAGAACGCCTCCGCGAGGCGCTCGGCGACCCGGTCGAGCGCGCCCTCGCGGCGGGCAGCCGTGGCGTCGGGCAGGTGCGAGATCAGCGGGTTGAAGCGCGGTCGCTCCTTGGCGTCGAAAATCCCGGTCACGGCAGCCGGGTTCGTCGCGTCGGCCCCGAGGCCGTAGACCGTCTCGGTCGGGAAGGCGACGAGGCGTCCAGCCCGAAGGAGGCGTGCGGCCTCGGCGAGGCCAGCGGGGTCGCCGGCCAGGCGCGCGGTTGCTCCGGAAGGAGCCCCAACGGGCATTGACCCGCGATCGTTCATATATAAACTATCTCCGATCGTGACGGGATGCGCCCTCGGGCGTATGTCGGCTGCGGATGCGTGCCGCCCTTAGGTCCGGGCATGGCTCGCGTCAAACGCCGAGACCGGCCCGACACGGCCAGCGTCGCCGAAGACGACGCGGGAGGGGACATCATGAGCTACCGCGCACCCGTCGCCGAGATGGCCTTTACCCTGCGCCACGTGGCGGGCCTCGATGCGGCCCTCGCCGCCGGGCCGCATGCCGACCTCACCGCCGAGGATGCGCGGGCGATCCTCGAGGAGGCGGGCCGCTTCGCCTCGGGCGTGATCGCGCCCCTCAACCGCGTCGGCGACCGCCACGGCACGCCGCTCAGCGACGGCGCAGTCACCACGCCGCCGGGCTGGCGCGAGGCCTACGGGGCCTTCGTGGAGGGTGGCTGGAACGGGCTTAGCGGACCGGCCGAGCACGGCGGGCAGGGCCTTCCGCTGCTGCTCAACGCCGCCTGCAGCGAGATGTGGAACGCGGCCAGCCTCGCCTTCGGGCTCTGCCCTCTGCTGACGGCGGGCGGGATCGAGGCCCTCGACAAGCACGGCTCGGAGGATCTCAAGAGCCGCTACCTCGACAAGCTCGTCTCGGGCGAGTGGACCGCCACCATGAACCTCACCGAGCCGCAGGCCGGCTCGGACCTCGCGCTCCTGCGCAGCCGCGCCGAGCCGAACGGCGACGGCAGCTACCGGATCACCGGCACCAAGATCTACATCACCTACGGCGAGCACGACCTCACCGACAACATCGTCCATCTCGTGCTGGCGCGCCTGAAGGACGCGCCCGCGGGGACGCGCGGCATCTCGCTGTTCCTCGTGCCCAAGGTCCTTCCGGACGGCAGCCGCAACGACCTGCGCTGCTCGGGCATCGAGCACAAGCTCGGCATCCACGCCTCGCCGACCTGCTCGATGGCCTTCGGCGACGGGGGCGGGGCGACCGGCTGGCTGATCGGCGAGGAGAATCGTGGCCTTGCCTGCATGTTCACGATGATGAACAACGCGCGCCTCAATGTCGGCCTGCAGGGCGTCGCCGTGGCGGAGGCCGCTACGCAGAAGGCGCTCGCCTATGCCCGCGAGCGCCGGCAGGGCCGCGCGCCGGGCGCCGAGGCGACGAGCCCGATCATCGACCATGCCGACGTGCAGCGCATGCTGCTCACGATGAAGGCCTGCACGGCGGCCGCCCGGGGCATCTGCTACCTGACGGCCGCGGCTCTCGACGCCGCGCACGGCCCGGAGGGGCAGGCCGCCCTTGACCGGGCCTCCCTGCTGACGCCGGTGGCCAAGGCCTTCTCCACCGACATCGCCAACGAGGTCACCTCGCTCGGCGTGCAGGTCCATGGCGGCATGGGCTTCGTGGAGGAGACGGGCGCGGCCCAACTCCTGCGCGACGCGCGCATCCTCGCCATCTACGAGGGCACCAACGGCATCCAGGCGATCGACCTCGTCGGTCGCAAGCTCCCGCTCAACGGCGGCAGCGCCGTGCGGGCGCAGATCACCTGGATGCGCGCGGTCGCTGAGGGTGTCCTGAGGGACGGGAATCCCGCCTTCGGCCACACGGCAGCTCGCCTGCGCGCCGCCGTCGAGAGCCTCGACCGCGCCACGAGCCACCAGCTGAGGGCGCTCGCGTCGAACCGGCCCGAGGAGGCGCTCGCGGGTGCGAGCCCGTACCTGCGCCTGTTCGGGCTGGCGCAGGGCGGCGCCTGCCTCGCAAAGGCAGCGCTCGCCGCGAGCGCGGCTCTGAAGGCCGGTGAGACCGACCCGGCGCACGCAGCCCGCATCGCGCTCGCCCGCTTCTTCGCCGAGAACCTCGCCACGGCCGCGGGCGGCCTTGAGCAGACCGTCCTGGACGGCGGCGCCTTCGTGCACGACGCGGCGCTCGCCCTGGCGAGCTGAACCCCGGGAACCCCGATGAGCGAGCACGTCACGATCGAGGATTTTGCCGGCGGCGTCCGGCTGATCCGCATGAACCGGCCCGAGAAGAAGAACGCGCTGACCGGCGCGATGTACGATGCGATGCGGGGCGCGCTGGAGGCGGCGGACTCGGAGGCGTCGGGCGTCGGTGCCGTCGTCTTCGCCGGGCTTCCCGGCCTCTTCACGGCCGGCAACGACCTCGCGGACTTCCAGGCGGGCGCCGGGCGCTCCTTCGCGGACGCTCCGCCGATCGCGTTCATCCGCCGCCTCGCACGCACCCGCACGCCGATGGTGGCGGCGGTCGACGGCATCGCGATCGGGATCGGCACCACGCTGACGCTCCACTGCGACCTCGTCTACGCGAGTCCGGCCGCGCGCTTCCGCATGCCCTTCGTCGAGCTCGGCCTCGTGCCCGAGGGCGCGTCGAGCTACCTGCTGCCGCGCCGCGTCGGCCTTCTCAAGGCCACCGAGATGCTGCTCCTGTCGGAGCCCTTCGGGGCGGACGCGGCGGCCGCCCTCGGGCTCGCCAACGGGGTCGTCCCGTCCGACATGCTCCTGGAGCACGCCGTCTCGCAGGCCGCGCGCCTCGCCGCCCTGCCGCGCGGCGCCGTGGCAGCCTCGCGCCGGCTGATCCGGGGTGATCAGGCGGCCGTCGAGGCGGCGGTCGAGGCCGAGGCCGCGGCCTTCGAGGCCCAGCTGCACTCCGAAGAATCGCAGGCCGCGATCCGATCCTTCTTCGACCGCGGCACGAAGCCGGGCTCAGCCGCGTGACCACGGCGCCGGACCTGACCGGGCGCGTCTGCCTCGTGGCCGGGGCGTCCCGCGGCGTCGGGCGCGGCATCGCCCGCGGCCTCGGCGAGGCCGGCGCCACCGTGATCGTCACGGCGCGCTCCAGCGAGACGGGCCCGCGCACCGAGATGCGCCCCGAGGCCGTCGAGGACACCGCCCGCGAGGTCGATGCGGCCGGCGGCCGGGGCCACCATTACCTGTGCGATCACACGAGCGAGCGTGCCGTCGATGAGCTCATCCGCTGGGTCCTGCGCCGCTTCGGCCGGATCGACGTGGCGGTGTCGAGCGTCTGGGGCGGCAACGAGGGCTACGACGGCGCGCGCTACCCCGACGGGTCGGCCTGGGGCACGCCGTTCTGGCGCCGCTCGGCCGAGCCCTTCGGCGGCTTCCTCGGGGCCGGCCCCTATGCGGGCCTGCTCCTCGCCCGAGCGGTGGCGCCCGCCATGGTCTCGGCCGGGCGCGGGCTCCTCGTCCTCGTCTCCTTCGACACCTCGGACGGGTATCTCGGCGACGTCTACTACGACCTCGCCAAGGCGACGACGAACCGGCTCGCCTTCGCGATCGGCGAGGAGCTGCGGCCCCGCGGCGTGACCGCTCTCGCGCTCTCGCCGGGCTTCGTGTGCACCGAGCGGGTGCGCGATCTCGGGGAGGCGGAGCGCGCCACCGAGAGCCCGCTCTATGCCGGGCGCGCCGTGGCGGCGCTCGCCGCCGACGCGGTGGTGCTGGAGCGGGCCGGGCAGGTTCTGCACGCGGGCGACCTCGCCCGCCGGTACGGGTTCACGGATGCCGACGGCACCCAGCCGCCGCGCTTCCGGATCGGAACGTGAGGAGTGCACCATGGGCGGATCGCTGAAGGGCAAGACCCTCTTCATCACGGGGGCCTCGCGGGGCATCGGGCTCGCCATCGGCCTGCGGGCGGCCCGCGACGGGGCCAACGTCGCGATCGCGGCCAAGACCGACACGCCGCACCCGAAGCTCGAGGGCACGATCCACACGGCCGCGGCCGCCATCGAGGAAGCCGGCGGCCGGGCGCTGCCGCTCGTCGTCGACGTGCGCGACGAGGACAGCGTCGCGGCCGCGATCGCCAGGACCGCCGAGGCGTTCGGCGGCCTCGACATCGTCGTCAACAACGCGAGCGCGATCTCGCTGACGCCGACGCCGCAGACCGAGATGAAGCGCTTCGACCTGATGCACCAGATCAACACGCGCGGCACCTACATGGTCTCGAAATACGCGATTCCCTATCTCGAGAAGGCGCAGAACCCGCACATCCTGATGCTGTCGCCGCCGCTCGACATGCAGGAGAAGTGGTTCGCGCCGCACCTCGCCTACACGCTGGCGAAGTTCGGCATGTCGTTGTGCGTGCTGGGACTTTCGGGCGAGCTGCGCGGCCGCGGCATCGCCGTCAACGCGCTCTGGCCGCGGACCACGATCGCGACCGCGGCCGTCAGCAACCTGCTGGGCGGCGAGGCGCTGATGCAGGCGAGCCGCACGCCCGAGATCATGGCGGACGCAGCCCATGAACTTTTCATGAAATCCTCGCGCGCGATCACCGGGCGGTTCCTCATCGACGACACCTTCCTGCACGAGAACGGCGTCACGGACTTTTCAAAATACCGCGTCACACCCGGCGTCCCGCTTGCGCCGGACTTCTTCGTGCCAGATGGGAACGAGCCACCGCCCAACGCCCTAGCCTGAGACTCCCCTTGATCTTCATCCACCAGCCGGTCGCCGGCATCGGGCATTCCCTGCTCGAGCGCCGACCCCTCGAACTGCAGGAGCCCATTCCCGAGGACACGGTCTGGCTCGACATGATCCGCCCGAGCCGCGAGGAGGACCTCAAGGTCGAGGGCTTCATGGGCATCCAGGTGCCGACCCGGGAGGAGATGAAGGACATCGAGCCCTCGGAGCTCCTCTATGTCGAGGACGGGGCCCGCTACATGACCGGGCGCGTGCTCTCGAAGGTCAGCGATTCCGAGGAGCCGGGGCTCGCCGGCATCACCTTCATCCTGCGCGACAACCGCCTCGTCACGGTGCGCTACGAGGAGCCGCAGGCCTTCCGGATGTACACCCAGCGCGCCGGCCGCTCGACCGGCAACGGCCCGGCGAGCTTCACCTCGGGCGAGACCATCCTGGCCGGCCTGATCGAGACGGTGATCGACCGGGCCGCCGACGTGCTCCAGCTCCAGGGCGAGCGCATCGACCGGCTCTCGGGCAAGATCTTCGAGGTCCAGGACGACCCCTCCGCCCGCAACACCGCGCTTCAGGACACGCTCCGGGCGCTCGGGCGGCACGGCGACCTGATCTCGAAGCAGCGCGAGAGCCTCGTGTCGATGGAGCGCATCCTGCTCTCGCTCTCGGCGACCTACCGCAGCAGCAAGGCGCCGCGGGAGCTGCGCGAGGATGTGCGCTCGACCCTGCGCGACCTGCAATCGCTCGAGGAGCACGCCACCTTCCTGTCGACCAAGATCCAGTTCCTGCTCGACGCGACCCTCGGCCTCGTCAACCTCGAGCAGAACAACATCATCAAGCTGTTCTCGGTCATGGCGGTGGTGTTCATGCCGCCGACGCTGATCGCCTCGATCTACGGCATGAACTTCAAGGCGATGCCGGAGCTCGACTGGGGCCTCGGCTACCCGATGGCGGTGATCATGATGGTCGTCGCGGCGGTGCTGCCCTACGTGTTCTTCCGCTGGAAGCGCTGGCTCTGACCGGCCGGTCGTCGGATACACCTCTGGGTTGTGATCGTCGTCTGTTCGGCCAGGCTCCGCCTTGGCACGCGATCCGGCCGCGGATAGACACGACTCGGTTGCGCTCTCGTGCGGGACGGGCAGTTTCCGTCCGGCGGGTCCGGGGGCGGGTTCACCTCAAGGATCGAGACCGGACTCCATGACAGCGGCAGCCGAGGCATCGGACAGGGCGAAGACCGGGATCTGGGGACTCGACGACGTGCTGGCGGGCGGCCTCGTGCGCGACCGCTTCTACCTCCTCGAGGGCAGCCCCGGCACCGGCAAAACCACGGTGGCGCTGCAATTCCTGCGCGAAGGCGCGGCGCTCGGCGAGAAGACCCTTTACATCACCCTGTCGGAGACCGAGGTGGAGCTGCGCGAGACCGCGCGGTCGCACGGGTGGACGCTCGACGCGAGCGTGGAGGTGTTCGAGCTGATCCCGCCCGAGAGCCTGCTCGACGCCAATCAGCAGCAGAGCCTGCTCTACTCGTCGGACCTCGAACTCGGCGAGACCACCCGGCAGGTCTTCGACGTGGTCGACCGCGTCAAGCCGAGCCGCATCGTGCTCGACAGCCTCTCGGAGATCCGGCTGCTCGCCGGCTCGTCGCTGCGCTACCGGCGCCAGATCCTGGCGCTCAAGCACTACTTCTCGCGCCACGCCACCACGGTGCTGATGCTCGACGACCTGACCTCCGACGCCCTCGACAAGACCGTGCACAGCGTCGCGCACGGGGTCATCCGGCTCGAGGAACTCGCCCCGGATTACGGGGCCCAGCGCCGCCGCATGCGCGTGCTCAAGTACCGCGGCCAGCGTTTCCGCGGGGGCTACCACGATTTCACCATCGCCACGGGCGGCGTGCAGGTGTTCCCGCGCCTCGTCTCCCTCGAGCACAAGACCGGCTTCGGACGCGATCGCCTCGTCAGCGGCATCGGCGAGCTCGACGCCCTGCTCGGCGGCGGCATCGAGAAGGGCTCGAGCACGCTCATCCTGGGACCGGCCGGCACCGGCAAGTCGCTCTTCGCGATCCAGTACGTCCTGGCGGCGGCGGCCCGGGCCGAGCGCGCCGCCATGTTCGTGTTCGACGAGGAGCTCGGCCTGCTGTTCGAGCGCACCCGCCGGATGGGATTCGACCTCGAAGGCCTGCGCGACGCGGGGCAGCTCATGATCGAGCAGGTCGACGCCGCCGAACTGTCCCCCGGCGAGTTCGCCCACAAGGTGCGCGGGCTCGTCGACGAGAACGCGGTCAAGACCGTGGTGGTCGACAGCCTCAACGGCTACCAGGCGGCGATGCCCGAGGAGAAGTCCCTCGTCCTGCACGTCCACGAGCTGCTGCAATACCTGAACCGCCAGGGGGCGACGACCTTCCTGACGGTGGCCCAGCACGGCCTCGTCGGCGACATGCAGGCCCCCGTCGACGTCACCTACCTCGCCGACACCGTGATCCTGCTCCGCTACTTCGAGGCGCTCGGGCGGGTGCGGCGGGCGATCTCGGTCGTCAAGAAGCGGGCCGGCGCGCACGAGGACACGATCCGGGAGTATCGGATCGGCGGCTCGGGCCTGAGCATCGGCGCACCGCTCGAAGGATTCCAGGGGGTGCTGCGAGGCGTCCCGACCTATGTCGGCAAGGGCGGGAGCCTGTCTCGCCTGGAGAGCGAGGCCGGCGCGTGAGTGCGCCCGACAACCCGCTTTCCGAGCGGATCCTGATCCTGGCTCCGCACGGGCGCGACGCCGCCATCGCGGCCTCGCTGCTCGCCGAGGCGCGAATCCCGGCCGTGCTCTGCGACGACCTCCACGGCGTCCATCGGGGCCTCGTCGAGGGGGCCGGCATGGCCCTCATGACCGAGGAGGCCGTGCGCACCGCCGATCTCGGGCCGATCCGCCAGTGGATCGCGAACCAGCCGCCCTGGTCGGACATGCCCTTCATCCTGCTGACGGGACGCGGCGGCGGGCCGGAGCGCAATCCCGCGGCGGCCCGGCTCTCGGAGGTGCTCGGCAACGTCACCTTCCTGGAGCGGCCCTTCCACCCGACGACGCTGGTGAGCGTGGCGCGCACGGCGCTGCGCGGCCGGCGGCGGCAATACGAGGCGCGGGCGCGCCTGGAGGAGCTGCGCGAGGGCGAGGGCAAGCTGAAGGTGGCCCTGCGAGCCGAGCAGCGCGGCGCCCAGCACCAGCGCCTCCTCATCGACGAGTTGAACCACCGGGTGAAGAACACGCTGGCGACGGTGCAGTCGATCGCCACGCAGACGCTCCGCAACGCCGACACCAACGACGAGGCCTACGCCTCGCTGGAGACGCGGCTCCTGGCGCTGTCGCGCGCCCACGACGTGCTCACCCGCGAGAACTGGGAGGGCGCCAACCTCAGCGAGGTGGTGACCCAGGCCATCGCGCCCTATCGCGGCCGGGGCGGCGAGCGCTTCCGCGTCGACGGTCCCGATGTGCGCCTGTGCCCCCGCATGTCGCTCGCCATCGCCATGGCGATCCAGGAACTCGCCACCAACGCGGTGAAATACGGCGCCCTCTCGAGCCCGGATGGCGGCGTGACGATCGACTGGACCGTGATCAACGGCGCCAGCCCGCCGCGCCTCGCCTTCCGCTGGACCGAGTCGGGAGGCCCGACCGTGCGGCCCCCGAAGCGCCGCGGCTTCGGCTCGCGCCTGATCGAGCGCAACCTCGCCCGCGATCTCGACGGCGCGGTCGAGATCCGCTTCGCGCCCACCGGCGTCGTCTGCACGGTGGACGCGCCGATCGCCTGAGGCTCCGGAGCCATGTGCGGACGCTTCATCATCGCGCTGGCCCCGGAGGTGTTCCGGGCGTTCTACGGCTATCCCGAGCGGCCGAACTTCCCGCCCCGCTACAACGTGGCGCCGACGCAGCCGGTAGCGGTGGTGCTGCAGGACGGCGCCGAACGGCATTTCCGGCTGATGCGCTGGGGCTTCTGGCCGGGCTGGCTGAAGGACCCGAAGGGCTTCCCCCTGCTCATCAATGCCCGGGTCGAGACGGTGCGGGAGAAGCCGGCCTTCCGCGGGGCGCTGCGCCACCGCCGCTGCGTCTTCCTGGCCGACGGGTTCTACGAGTGGCGCCGCGAGGGCAGCGGGGGCCAGTCCGTGAAAACGCCGTTCAAGATCAGCCGCGCGGACGGCGCCCCGATGGCGCTGGCCGGCCTGTGGGAGACCTGGGCGGGGGCGGACGGCTCGGAGGTCGACACCGCCGCGATCGTCACGACGGGCGCCAACGGCACGATGGCGGCGATCCACGACAGGATGCCCGCGATCCTGGCGCCCGAGGCGGTCGAGCCCTGGCTCGACACACGCGCGGTCGAGGCCGGGCCTGCCGCCGCCCTGTGCCGCCCCTGTCCCGACGACTGGCTGCGCCTCGACCCCGTGAGCGCCCGCGTCAACGACGCGCGCAACGACGATGCCGGCCTGATCGAGCCGACGGGCCGGCCGCAGGCGGCGCCGCCATCGGCCTCGGCCCGGGAAGGCCCCCGCAACAGCGATGAGGGCGGGCAGGGCTCGCTGTTCTGACGGCGCCTAGAGCATGCTCTAACTCATTGAGTCGATCATGTTTTCCGCGTTTTGCCCGATTCGGTCGAAACGCGGCATGATCTAGCAGCCGCGGCAGATGCTGCCCTCGATCCCGTCGATCGTCTTGCGCTCGCGGCGCTCCTCGGCCCGAGGCGGCGTCTCGCCCGGTCCGAGCGAGGTGCCCGGCGGCTTCGTGACCCCGAGCGAGTTCGTGTAGGGCGCCGTGATGGTCGATTGCGGGCCGCCCCCGGTGCCGGTCTCGTCGGCAGGGCCCCGGAGGTCCCGCTGGGCGAGGATCGGCAGGGGGGCGAACAGGCTGGCCGCGGCGGCGGCGCGGATCAGATGGGATGACAGCATGGCGGCCTCCGGCGCCCGGACGACGCGGCTCTCGCGCGAAGGTTCGGGGGGCACAACCGTATCAATCAGCCCGGGCCTGTCTATCGCCGCCTGCGCACCGTTTCCCGGCCGAAGACCCCGACGAGCTCCACGTGGGCCGAATGGGCGAACTGGTCGACGGGCGTGACCCGCTCCAGCCGGTAGCCCCCGGCCACGAGGGTCGCGGCATCGCGCGCGAAGGTGCCCGCGTCGCAGGCGACGCCGACGACGCGGGGGACCTTCGATTCGGCGAGCTGCTTCGCCTGCGCCTGCGCGCCGGCCCGCGGCGGGTCGAACACGACCGCGTCGAAGGCGTTCAGCTCGTGGGCGAGCAGCGGGCGCCGGAACAGGTCGCGGCGCTCGTGGGTGACGCGGCGCAGGCCCGCGGTCGCCCGGACGGCGCGGTCGAGGCCCGCGAGCGCGGCCGCCTCGCCCTCGACGGCGTGGACCTCGTGCGCCCGGGCGAGCGCCAGCGTGAAGGGGCCGCAGCCCGCGAACAGGTCGGCCACCCGGCGGGTCCTGCGGTCCATGGCCGCGAGCACCTCGGCCGTGAGCGCCCGCTCGCCGGCCTCGGTCGCCTGCAGGAAGCCTCCGGGCGGGGGCAGCAGGTCGGCCTCGCCCGAGGTCAGGCGGACGGGGCGGCGCTCGACCAGGGTGTCGCCGTGCAGCGAGAGCCGCGCGAGGTCGTGCTCGCCCGCGAGCCGCACGAGCGCGGCGCGCACGCCGTCGGGCGCGGGGCCGTGGCCGCGGATATCCACGTCGAGGCCGGATCCGGTCGCCGTCACCGCCACGTCGAGGGCCTTGCGGCCGTGGCCGAGCGGGGCGCTGAGGGCGCGGGCGATCTCCGGGGCGGGCGCCAGGGCCGGCACCGTGATGGGGCAGCGGTCGATCGCGACGAGGGCGTGGCTGCGGGCCTCCATCAGCCCGGCCTCGGCCCGGCCCTGCGGCGCGCGCACGTGCAGGGTGATGCGCCGCCGCCCGGCGCCGTGGGCGAGGACGAGCGGCTCCGGCTCGATGTCGATCCCGGCCTGCGACAGGGCCTGGGCGACGAGCCCGCGCTTCCAGGCCGCATAGGGACCGGGCGCGAGATGCTGCGCGGCGCAGCCGCCGCAGCGCCCGAAATACGGGCAGAACGGCGCGACGCGGTCGAGGGAGGGCTCCTCCACGGCGACGAGGTCGCCGCGGCTGCCGGCGCGGGTGATCGCGACGCGCTCGCCGGGCAGCGCGCCGGAAACCGGCGTGCCGTCCTCCGCGATGCCGTCCCCCCGCGCACCGAGGCGGCGGATCGTGACGGTGTCGGTCTCAACCATGGGTCTGTCCGGGTTCGACCGGGGCGGTGGCACCGATCAGGAATTCGCGGTTGCCGTCGCCGCCCTCGACCGGGGAGGGCACGAGGCCCAGGACGGCGAAGGCGAGCCCCTCCAGGCAGGCGCGGACCGCCTCGCAGACCTCGGCGTGGATGCCGGCGTCGCGCACGAGCCCGCCGCGCCCGACCCGGTCCCGCCCGGCCTCGAACTGCGGCTTGATCAGGGCCGCCAGGGGGGCGCCCGGCGCCAGGAGCGGCGGCAGCGCCGGCAGCACGAGGCGGAGCGAGATGAAGCTCACGTCGATTACCGCGAGGCCCGGCGGCCGCGGGATCGCCGCGCGGTCGAGGCTGCGGGCATCCGTGCCCTCGAGGCTCGTCACCCGCGGGTCCGCCCGCAGCGAGGGATGCAGCTGGCCGCGCCCGACATCGACGGCGTAGACATGGGCCGCGCCGCGCCGGAGCAGCGCGTCGGTGAAGCCGCCCGTCGAGGCGCCGACGTCGAGGCAGATCCGGCCGCGCGGATCGAGCGCGAAGGCGTCGAGGGCCGCGGCGAGCTTGAGGCCGCCCCGGGAGACGAAGGGATGGGGCTGGCGCGCCTCGATCACGGCGTCGGGCGCGAGCGCGTCCGAGGCGCGCGCCACCGCGCGGCCGTCGGCCGTGACGAGCCCGGCCGCGATGGCGGCCTGGGCCCGCGCCCGGCTCTCGTAGAAGCCCCGCTCCACCAGGAGCCGGTCGGCGCGGGGCCGGTCCCGATTCATGTCGTTCGGAAGTCTCCGCGGATCGTTTACGGTCAAGCCCTGTCGAAGGGCGGCGCGCGCGCCTAACTAGCCCAGCGTGGAGAGGAGAGCCATCACATGACACGCCTTTTGCCGTTTCTCGCGCTTCTCGCGAGCGTGCCCGCCGCCGCGACCGTCGCCCTGGCCCAGCCGGCCGAGACCCCCGCCGCCCCCGCCGCGCCCCAGACCTTCGAGAGTGAGATCCGGAACACCAAGGGCGAGCCGATCGGCACGATCGCGATCCGGGACGGCGCCAACGCGCTGGTGATGCGTCTCGCCATCAAGGCCGGCGGCCTGCCGCCCGGCTGGCACGGCATCCACTTCCACGCGGTGGGCGACTGCACGGACACCGAGAAGTTCGAGAAGTCGAAGGCCCACGTGAACCACGACCAGAGCAAGCACGGGCTCCTCAACCCCGACGGGCCGGACGAGGGCGACCTGCCGAACGTCTTCGCCGGCCAGGACGGCTCGGTGAACGCGGAGGTCTCGAGCGAGACGCCGCTCACCGGCGAGGGCGGCCTGAGGGACGGCGACGGCTCGGCGCTGATCATCCACGCCAACCCCGACGACCATTCGACCCAGCCGATCGGCGGCGCGGGCCCGCGCATCGCCTGCGCGGTGATCAAGTAGGGCGCGCGCCCTCGCGGGGCGGGGACGCCTCCCTGATCAGGCGGGCGCGAGCCTGGGCTTGGCGCCGAGCGCCTCCTCGACGGTGCCGGCGCCGTCGAGATAGCCGTGCTTCTTCGGGTTCGGCATGATCACCGAGGCCACGAAGGCGATGGCCAGCATCACGGTGACGTACCAGAAGAAGGCCGGCTCGTTGCCGGCATCCTTGAACCAGAGGGCGACGTACTCGGCCGTGCCCCCGAAGGTGGCGTTGGCGAGCGCGTAGGAGAGGCCGACGCCGAGCGCCCGCACCGTGGTGGGGAACAGCTCCGCCTTCACGATGCCGCTGATGCCCGTGTAGAAGCTGATCACCACGAGGCCGAGCGTGATCAGCGCGAAGGCGAGGACGGGGTCCTTGTTGGAGCCCAGCATCGTCATCAGCGGCACCACCATCAGGGTGCCCAGCCCGCTGTAGAGCAGCATGTTGGCCTTGCGGCCGATCCTGTCCGAGAGCGCCCCGAAGATCGGCTGGATCAGCATGTAGACGAGCAGCACGAGGGTCATCACCTGCGAGGCGGTGGTCTTCTCCATCTGCGCGGTGTTGACGAGGTATTTCTGCATGTAGGTCGTGAAGGTGTAGAAGCTGAGCGACCCGCCGGCCGTGTAGGCGAGCACCACGCAGAAGGCGCGCCAGTGCTTGGCGAGCTCGCCGAAGGTGCCGGCCTGCTCGCGGTCGCCGCCATGCACCACCGTCTCGGCGAGCGAGCGCCGCAGGTAGAGCGCCACCACCGCCGCGAGCGCGCCGATGAAGAACGGGATGCGCCAGCCGAAGGCCCTGAGCTCGTCCGCGGAGAGGATCGCCTGCAGCGAGACGAGGACGAGCGAGGCGAGCAGCTGCCCGCCGATCAGCGTCACGTACTGGAACGAGGCGTAGAAGCCGCGCTTCCCCTTCACCGCCACCTCGCTCATGTAGGTGGCGCTGGTGCCGTACTCGCCGCCGACCGAGACGCCCTGGACCATGCGGGCGAGGAGCAGCAGGACCGGGGCCGCCGTGCCGACCGTCTCGTAGGTCGGCAGCACGCCGATGGCGAGCGAGCCCGCGCACATCATCAGCACCGAGATCACCATCGAGGTGCGCCGCCCGAGCCGGTCGGCGATGCGCCCGAACAGCCAGCCGCCGATCGGCCGCATGAAGAAGCCGACCGCGAAGATGCCGGCGGTCTGCAGGAGCTGGCTGGTGCTGTCGCCCTTCGGGAAGAAGGCGGGCGCGAAGTAGAGGGCGAAGAAGGCGTAGCAGTAGAAGTCGTACCACTCGACCAGGTTGCCCGAGGACGAGCCGACGATCGCCATGATGCGTCGGCGCCGGTCTGCCGCCTCGTCCTGGGCGGACGGTGCGATCCCGATCGAGTCGGACATGGCGTTCCCCTGAACCTGTCTGTCGGCCTCGTGGCCGCTCTCGAAGACCGGACTTAGCCCCCTCACGGTGAGGTGAACAAGGCCGAGCGCGGAGTTAGGGGATGACGGGACCGGATCTGTCACCGGGGCCCGGGGCCTCGGCCGCGAGGCCGCGGCCGGCGAGCCACGCGGCGAGCGCCGCGTTGACCGCCTCCGGCGCCTCCTGCTGCACCCAGTGCGACACGCCGGGCAGGCGCCGCAGGGTGAAGTCGCTGACATAGGCGGCGTAGCCCTCCGTCAGGGCGAGGTCGAGGGCGACGTCGTCCTCGCCCCACACCATCAGGACCGGCACCGCGATGCGCGGGCTCCGGTCCGGCTCGCCGAACCCGCGCAGATTGGCCCGGTAATAGTCGATCATCGCCGTCATCGCGCCGGGCCGCAGCGCGTTGGCGCGGTAGCGTTCGAGGATGCCCGGCGGGAAGGTGCGCGCGTCGTTGGCCGTGCGGGTGAAGGCGCTGGCCAGGATGCCGGCGCGGTTCCGGGTGAGGAGCCATTCGGGCAGGCCGGGAATCTGGAAGAACGCCACGTACCAGGAGCGGGCGCGCTGGCGCCAGGAGCTCCGCAGCACCCGCCGGTAGACCTCCGGATGCGGCACGTTCATCACCACGAGGCCGTCGAGAGGAAGGCGCCGGCCGATCGCGAAGCTCCAGGCGACGAGCGCGCCCCAATCGTGCCCGACGAGGAGGCGGCGGCGCGCGCCGAGCGCGTCGAACAGGGCGGCCGCATCCTCGACGAGGTTCCCGATGCGGTAGGCGTCGCGGCGCGCCGGGCGGCTGCTCTCGCCGTAACCGCGCATGTCGGGCGCCACCGCGTGCCAGCCGAGATTCGCGAGACGGGGCAGCTGATGGCGCCAGGAGATCCGGCTCTCCGGGAATCCGTGCAGGCAGAGCGCGACGTCCGGCCCGGTTCCGGCCTCGTCCAGGGCGAAGCGGAGGCCGTTCGCCTCGATCGTTCGGGTGGTGATCCGGCTCATGCGGCTTCCGCTTCGGCCGGCCCGAAGCGGGCCGGTTCGGCGACAACGCCGGGTGCGGCCGGGGGGTCCGCCCGCGCGGTTATCGCGCTTCGATTGCAGCGTTTTCGTCGGTGCACGGAACGGTTTCAGATCCTTCCTCGTTGCGGGCCCGAGCCGGGGCCGGTTGGGTCCCGCCGACGGAAACGGGACAGGGACACACGCCATGAACAAGCTCGTTCGGAGCACGATGACGGCCGCCCTCTTGGTGGCAGGTGCCGCGACGGCCTTCGCGCAGCAGGGCGCGGGTGGAGGCGGCGCGGGCGGCGCCGGAGGCGGGGCCGGCGGGGCCGGAATGGGAGCGGGCGGCGGCGCGGGAGCGGGCGGCGGCGCGGGAGCCGGGGGTGGCGGCATGCGCGGCGGCGAGGGTGGCGGCGCCGGCACGCGCGGCGGCGCGGAGGGTGCGGGCGGCGCCGAGCGCGCGCCGGGCGGGGCGGGGCAGGGCGGCGCGGCCCGCGAGCCCGGACAGGCCGGCCAGCGCGGCGGCCGCGAGGAGGGCGGCGCGGCCCAGCGCGCCCCCGAGACCGGCGGGCGCGCGGGCGAACGGGGCGGCGCCGAGCGCGGCGACCGCAACGAGCGCGGAGGCGCAGAGCGGGGGGGCGCGGAGCGGGGAGGCGCAGAGCGCGGCGCGCGCGGTGACCGCAACGAGCGCGGAGGCGCAGAGCGCGGCGAGCGCGGCGGCGCGGGCCATGTCGAGGCGCGGGGCGCCGCCAACCGCCTGGACACGCGCCAGCGCACCGAGTTCCGGCAGTCGATCACCCGGGTCGGCGTCTCGCCGGTGCGCAACGTGAACTTCCGGCTCAGCGTCGGCACGGCGATCCCGCGCTCGGTGACCCTGCACGCGCTGCCGCCGGCGATCCTCACCCTGGTGCCGGCCTATCGCGGCCTGCAGTTCATCCTGGTCGAGGACGACATCGTCATCATCGATCCGGACACCTACGAGATCGTGGACGTGATCCCGGCCTGAAGCCGGGCAAGCCCTCTGCTGAGGGGAGGGGAGGGGCGGTGCCGCGCGGCGCCGCCCCTCTCGCCTTCAACGCCCGCCCTCGAGCAGGCGCGAGACCACGCGGGCGGTGTAGTCCACCATCGGCACGATGCGGGCATAGTTGAGCCGCGTCGGCCCGATCACCCCGACGACGCCGACGATCTGCTGCGAGCCGTCCCGGAACGGCGCGGCGATCATCGATGAGCCCGAGAGCGAGAACAGCTTGTTCTCCGAGCCGATGAAGATGCGGACCCCCTCGCCGCCCTCGGCGCGGGCGAGGAGCTCGATCACGTCCTTCTGGGTCTCGAGATCGTTGAAGAGCAGGCGGATGCGCTCGAGATCGTCGACGGCCCGCAGGTCGTCGAGGAGGTTCGCCTGCCCCCGCACGATGAGCTGGCGCGCATCCGAGGGACCGACCGTGGTGGCGAGCCCCGCATCGACGAGGCGCTCCGTGATCGCGTCGAGCTCGCGCTTCATCGCCTGCCGGTTGGCCTCGATCTCGGCGCGCAGGGTCCCGAGGGTGCGGCCCTGCTGGAGACGGGCATTGAGGTAGTTCGAGGCTTCCTGCAGGGCGCTCGCGGGCAGGCCCGGCGGCAGGTCGAGCAGGCGGTTCTCCACCGAGCCGTCGTCCGAGACGAGGACCACGAGGGCGCGGCTCACGTCGAGGCGCACGAACTCGATGTGCTTGAGCTGCACGTTCGTCTTGGTGGTGACGACGACGCCCGCGCCCCGCGAGATGCCGGACAGGAGCGTGGAGGCTTCGGCGAGCGCGGAGTCGAAGGTGTGGCGGGAGGCGGCGGCGCGCATCTGCGCCTCGATGCGCTCCTGCTCCTCGCGGCCGACATCGCCGAGCTCGAGCATCGCGTCCACGAAGAAGCGCAGGCCCTGCTCGGTGGGCAGACGCCCGGCCGAGGTGTGCGGCGCGTAGATCAGGCCGGAATGCTCGAGATCCGCCATCACGTTGCGGATCGAGGCCGGCGAGAGCGTCATCGGCAGGATGCGCGCGAGGTTGCGCGAACCGACGGGCTCGCCGGTCGAGAGATAGCTCTCGACGATCTGTCGGAAGATCTCGCGGGCGCGGTCGTTGAGGGCGGCGAGCGCCTGGAACTGATGCGGGGCGGAGAGGGTACGGGGCGGTTCTGTCACGGTCACTGATCCTGGGCGCCGATTGTGTCCCCCTCGCGGGTTCGGATCAATCGGCTCGTGGCGCGCGGCGGCGCCTCTCCCGTCCGGGACGCTCCGGGCGCCGACGGGAGCGGCGGGGTGCGTCGCATCGAAGCCCGGTCGTGGCGCGGGTTGCCGCCCCCGCACCATCGGCCTAAGAGCCGGGCCCTGGCATCCGACAGGGAGAGTGGCGATGCGGCCCTCGAAGCGCGCACCGGACGAGTTGCGCAAGGTCACGCTCGAGCGCGCGGTGGCGCGCTACGCCGAGGGCTCCTGCCTCGTCACGTTCGGCGAGACCAAGGTCCTGTGCACGGCCTCACTCGAAGAGAGGGGCCCGCCGTGGCTGCGCGGCTCCGGCAAGGGTTGGGTCACGGCCGAATATTCCATGCTGCCCCGCGCCACGCACGAGCGCACCCGGCGCGAGGTCAATTCCGGCAAGCCCTCGGGCCGCACCCAGGAGATCCAGCGCCTGATCGGCCGCTCGCTCCGCGCCGTCACCAACCTGCCGGCCATCGGCGAGCGCCAGATCACGGTCGATTGCGACGTGCTGCAGGCCGATGGCGGCACCCGCACGGCCGCGATCACGGGCGCCTGGGTGGCGCTGCACGATTGCTTCGCGTGGATGCGCGCCCGCTCGATCATCTCGGTCGATCCCCTGCGCGAGCACGTCGCCGCGATCTCCTGCGGCATCTACAAGGGCAGCCCCGTGCTCGACCTCGACTACGCCGAGGATTCGGCGGCCGAGACCGACGCCAACTTCGTGATCACGGGCTCGGGCGGGCTCGTCGAGGTGCAGGGCACCGCCGAGGGCGTCCCGTTCACGGAGGCCGAGCTCCTCGAGCTGCTGCGCCTCGCCAAGGGCGGCGTCGAGCAGCTCGTGGCCCTGCAGAAGCAGGTGATCGCGTGAGCCACCGCATCCTGACCGGGCGGGTCGTCATCGCGACCCACAATGCCGGCAAGCTCGCGGAGATGCGCGAGCTCCTCGCCCCCTTCGGCGTCGAGGCCGTCTCGGCCAGCGAGCTCGGGCTGCCCGAGCCCGAGGAGACCGGCACGATGTTCTCGGAGAACGCGGCCATCAAGGCGCTCGCGGCCGCCAGGGCCTCGGGCCTGCCCGCCTTCGCGGACGATTCCGGCATCTGCGTCGATGCGCTGGACGGTGCGCCGGGACTGTTCTCCGCCCGCTGGGCGGGCGCGGCGAAGGATTTCTCCGCCGCCATGGCGCGGGTCGCGGCCGAGCTCGACCGCCGGGGCGCGACGGACCGGCGAGCCCACTTCGTCTCGGCCCTGGTGCTCGCCTGGCCGGACGGACACACCGAGCTGTTCGAGGGCCGCGTCTTCGGCGACCTCGTCGAGCCGCGCGGGACCGCCGGGTTCGGCTACGATCCGATGTTCCGCCCCGACGGGTTCGAGCGGACCTTCGGGGAGATCTCGTCGGAGGAGAAGCACGGCGTCGACTGGCGGAGCGGCAACGCGCTCTCGCACCGGGCGCGGGCCTTCGTGAGGCTCGCCGGGGCCTGCCTGCGGCGGCCGTGAGGGGGCGTGGCTTGCACGGTCACATCGCGAGAGCAAGAACAGGCTTCTGAAACACGACGCGTTTCCCCTCCCCCTCGCGGGGAGGGGTCAGGGGTGGGGCGGTGCTGAAGCCACCGCTGAGGTCTTTCCGGCACCACCCCCACCTGCAACGCCTCCCCACCCGGACCGGGCCTGCCCGATCCGGGCCGGCAAGGGCAGATCCCGGAAAGGCCCGAGATCTGCGGGGGAGGAGCGTTGCGGCGCGCGAGCGCGCAGACCAACACAGCGGAGATCGCCCCCGGCGGCATCATGGTTCCTGAGCACCCGACCCGCGACGTCGGCTTCGGCGTCTACCTGCACTGGCCGTTCTGCGCCTCGAAATGCCCGTACTGCGACTTCAACAGCCACGTGCGCCGCGCGCCCGTCGACGAGGCGCGCTACCTCAGCGCCTTCCGGACGGAGATCGCGCACGCCGCGGCCCGCACCAGGGGGCGGCGCGTGTCGAGCGTGTTCCTCGGCGGCGGAACGCCCTCGCTGATGCAGCCCGCGACCGTGGCGGGCCTCCTGGAGGCGATCGAGGCGGCCTGGGGCACGACGTTGGACGTCGAGATCACGCTCGAGGCGAATCCGACGAGCGTCGAGGCGGGCCGGTTCCGCGGCTACCGGGCGGCCGGCGTCAACCGCGTCTCGCTCGGCGTGCAGGCGCTCGACGACGCCTCGCTGAAGGGCCTCGGCCGCCTGCACAGCGCCGCGGAGGCGTTCGCCGCCCTGCGCACCGCCGCCGCCCATTTCGAGCGCACCTCCTTCGACCTCATCTACGCGCGGCCCGGCCAGAGCCCGGCCGCGTGGCGGGCAGAGCTCGGCGAGGCCATCGCCCGCGCGGCCGAGCACCTCTCGCTCTACCAGCTCACCATCGAGCCCGGCACGCCCTTCCACGGACTCGCGGCGGCGGGCAGGCTCGTGCCGCCCGACGAGGACACCGCGCGCGCCCTCTACGACGTCACGCAGGAGGTCTGCTCGGGCGCCGGGCTGCCGGCCTACGAGATCTCGAACCATGCCCGGCCCGGCGCGCAGTCGCGTCACAACCTGCTCTACTGGCGCTACGGCGAGTACGCGGGCATCGGCCCCGGCGCGCACGGGCGGCTCGTGACGGAGACGGGCCGGCTCGGCACCGTCACCGAGCGGTCGCCGGAGGCGTGGCTGGCTCTGGTCGAGGCCCGGGGGCACGGCATCGTCGAGACCGAGGATCTCTCGGCGCAGGACCAGGGCGACGAGTTCCTGGTGATGGGCCTGCGGCTCAGCGAGGGCATCGATCCGGCCCGCTACGCGGCGCTGAGCGGGCGGCCGCTCGATCCGGAGCGGATCGCGATGCTCGCCGGAGACGGGCTCATCGCGCGGCTACCGGACGGCCGCATCGCCGCCACGGCGCGGGGTGCGCCGGTGCTGAACGCGCTCGTGGCGGAGCTGTCGGCCTGATCGGGTCCCCGCCTGCAAGCTCCCGGCTTCGCGTTTCCCGGCTTCACATGCCCGATTTGGCGAGCATGCGGGGGGCGGGGCTCACCGGGATCGTCGCGTTGTTGCGGATCTCGTAGACGGCGAGCGATCGGTCGCTCGTGCCCTCGGGCCGGAAGCGGAAGGTGCCGTCGATCCCCGAGAAGCCCGACGGGTTGGTGAGCGTCGCCTCCGCGAAGCGCTGCGTGCCGTATTGCCGGCTGAGCGCGGCGGTGAGCGAGACGGCGTCGTAGGCCAGCGAGGCGACCCGCGGCGGGCTCGTGCCGTAGCGGGCCTGGTAGCGCCCGGCGAAATTGCCGAAGCCCGCCGTGTCGGGCGCGGCGAACCAGCCACCCTGAAGCGCCGGCAGGGCGAAGACGCGGGGCTCGTTCCAGACCGCGGTGCCGATCGGCCGCACCCGCGCCGGCGAGAAGCCGGATCTCGTCAGCGCCGCCCCGACCAGCGCGAGCCCGTCCGGGGTCTCGGGCAGGAACAGCGCGTCGGCCTGCGCCTGCGGGCCGGTGATCACGCCCGAGAGCCGCTGGATCGCGGGTCCCGGCGCCCCCGGCGCGTAGCGCTCGAGCCCGGCGACCCGCGCGCCCTTGCGGGCCACCGCCTCGCGGAACTGGGCCTCGACGGCGTTGCCGTAGGTGTTCTCGGGGATCAGCGCCGCGAAGGAGCGCCGCCCGCTCGCCACCGCCTCGTCGACGATGCGGTCGACCTCGGCCTGGGGCAGGAAGCTGAGGAGATAGACGCCGCGCCCGGCGACGTTGGCGTCGGTCGAGAAGGCGATGACGGGCTTGCCGGCGTTGCGGGCCGGCAGCGAGGCGGCCTGGACATTGGCGGCGAAGAGCGGGCCGAGCACGATCTCGGCCCCCTCGCCGAGCGCGGCCTGCGCGGCGTCGCGGGCCCCGTCCGGCGTGCCGCGGTCGTCCCTCACGAGGATCTGCAGGTCCGGCTGCTGGAACTCCGACATGGCAAGCTCGGCCGCGTTGCGCATGGCGGCGCCGAGCGCCGCGCCCTGGCCGGTGAGAGGCACGACGAGCGCGACCTTGACCGTGCCGGTGCCGATTCGGGCGCCGCCGGCGCCGGGCTCCGCCGCGGGCCCGAGATCGGCCTGCGGCACGGGCTCGGAGCGGGTCGAGCGGGGACCGTCGGGGCCGCCGATGCAGGCGCCGAGCCCGCCCGCCATCAGCACGGCCAGGCCGAATCCTGCAACGCGGGCGTGCAACGAGCGTGTCCGCGCCATCCCCGGTCTCCTTCTTGGCTCCCCGGCCCAGGGATAAAGGGTGAGCCCGAAAAGTAAACGCACGGAAACCGGGCGCGCGGGACGCCCGGGAAATTCCGCGGGGCCCCGCCGCGTGGCAATGTCGCCCGCGATGACGCAGCGAATCGACAGACCCGCCAAAGCCCCTCCGCCCAGGCGCCGGCCGGAGCCCTCCGGGGCGCGGCCGGCCTCGACCTTCACGGCCTTCGGGCTGGCCGCCGAGGCCGAGCCGCTGACGCCCGGCCTGCACGTGGTCGCGACGCCGATCGGCAACCTGCGCGACGTGTCCTTCCGGGCGCTCGCGACGCTCGCGGCCGCCGACGCGGTGCTGGCCGAGGATACCCGCGTCACCCGCACGCTTCTCGCGCATTACGGGATCACGACGCCGCTCGTGGCCTATCACGAGCACTCGAACGCCGCCGTGCGGGAGCGGATGGTGACCCGCATGCGGGGCGGCGAGGCGCTCGCGCTCGTGTCGGATGCGGGCACGCCGCTCGTGTCGGATCCCGGATTCAAGCTCGTCCAGGCGGCGATCGAGGCGGGCATCGCGGTAACGCCGATCCCCGGCCCCTCCGCGGTGATGACCGCGATCGTGGCGGCGGGGCTGCCCACCGACCGCTTCTACTTCGAGGGCTTCCTGCCGCAGAAGGGCGGGGCCCGCCGCAACCGCCTCGCGGCGCTCGGCGCCGTGCCGGGCACGCTGGTGCTGTTCGAATCGCCCCACCGCCTGCCCGAGATGCTGGCCGATTCCGCCGCCATGCTGGGAGCGGGCCGCCCCGCCGCCGTCGCCCGGGAACTCACCAAGCTCTACGAGACCATCCGGCGAGGCACCCTCGGCTCGCTTGCCGAGACCTTCGCCGAGGAGGGGGCGCCGAAGGGCGAGGTCGTGGTGGTCATCGGCGCCAACCCGGAGGCGCCGGCCCCGGAGGGCGCCGACGCCGCCCTCGACGCGGCGATCGAGGCGGCGCTCGCGCGGCACTCCATCAAGGATGCAGCGAGCCTCGTGGCCGACGAGACCGGCCAGCCCCGTCGCGCCGTCTATGCCCGCGCCCTCGCGCTCGCCCGGCGCGACGATGCGCAGGGGTAGGCCCGACGGCGCCGGGGCGCGGCGGGCCGCCTACCGGCGCGGGCGCCGGGGCGAGTGGCTGGCGCTGGCCGCGCTGATGCTGAAGGGCTACCGGCCGCTGGCGCTGCGCTTCGCCGCCGCGGGCGGCGAGATCGACCTGATCGTGCGCCGCGGCGCGACCGTCGCCTTCGTGGAGGTGAAGGCACGCCCGACGCTCGCCGAGGCGCGGGATGCGATCGGCGCGATCAAGCGCCGCCGATTCTCGCGCGCCGCGAGGGCGTGGCTCGGACGGCATCCCGATCTCGCCGGGCTGACGCTGCGGGCGGACGCGGTGTTCCTCGCGGGCCGCGCCTGGCCCGTGCACGTGGCCGACGCCTTTCCGATCGAGGAGCGTTGAGAGTCAGGCCCGGGCGGCGGCGATCGCGGCGATCAGAGTGCGCTTGAGGTCGGCCTGGCTGAACGGCTTCTGCACCACCGGGCGATCGCGGAACGGCTCGCGGATGCCGGCGCCGCCGTAGCCCGTCGAGAAGACGAGCGGGAGCTCGCGCCTGGCGATGGCCTCGGCCACCGGGTAGATCGGCTCGCCCGCGACGTTCACGTCGAGGATCGCGACCTCGAAGGTCTCGCCCTCGGCCATCTCCAGGGCGGTCGACAGGCGCGCGGCGGGCCCGACGACCGTGCAGCCGAAGTCGAGCAGCATGTCCTCGAGCAGCATCGAGATCGCGGCCTCGTCCTCGACCACGAGAACCCGAGCCCCGTTCAGCAGGTCGTCGTTCGTGTCCGCACTCACGCCGGATGGTCTTCCCTTGGATCCGTTCCGTGCCGGAACGCTGCCGTTGAAGAATCGGTCTTGTTGAGGAACGCGTCGCCCAACGGGCACGCGGTCCCGGCGGCGCATCGGGGCACCGCCACGGCACAGCCTCTCGGCCACCCCGGGACAATGCGAGCCGTCGCCCGTAAACCGAAGCGTGTCAAGCGCTCCCGCGCCGGCGGACCCACAGCGACGCGCCTCAATGTTACGGTCCGATACATTTTCCTCGCCCGGTGCGACCTGCTTGCACCGCTCCACCGCAACGCAACCGGAAATTGCCGTTCCTCCGCCCTCGGGCGGAGCCCGTGCGGGGAGCCCCGGCGACGCATTCAGGCTCCGCTGAGCGCGTCCGCCTGCGCCTCCGTCACAAGGGTCATGGTGGTGCGGAAGAGCGGTCCGCGCTCGTGCTCGCGCACGTTGGCGACGAAGGTCTGCGGCTTGCCGTCGGGCAGCGTCGCGAGCGCCACGTCGTGCAGGATGCCCGTGACGGCGCTGCGCGCCGCGTCGTCGTTGTCGAGGACGAGCCCTTCGACGTCCCGCGACGGATTTCCGCAGATCAGCAGGTCGAAGAAGTAGCGCGGCATCGACCGAAGCTTGACGGCATGGCCGGCCCCCGCATTCACCCAGGTTAAGCCGTCCTGCAGATACGCGCCCGCTTCAGCGCCGGCAGATCACTCCGCCTTGAACTCGACCTTCGCGCCGCGCACCACGTGCAGCGCGAGGTCGCGGGCATCCCAGTTGGTGAGACGGATGCAACCGTGCGACTCGGTCTTGCCGACCTTCTCGGGCTCCGGCGTGCCGTGAATGCCGTAGGAGGGGATCGACAGGTCGATCCAGACCAGGCCAACCGGGTTGTTCGGGCCGGGCTTGATCGAGAACTTGGACTTCGCCTTGACGCCCGCGAACCGGTATTTCGGGTCGTAGGTATAGGACGGCTCGAAGGCGATGCCCTTCACCTTGGCCTCGCCGTCCGGCGCCGGCTTCTCCTCGCTGCCGATCGAGGCCGGGTAATAGGCCAGCAGCTTGCCGGCCTTGTCGAAGGCCCGCACGTCGCGGCTCGTCTTGTCGACGGTGATGCGGGCGACCTTCGGACTCCGGGGCAGATCCTTCGCCTTGCCCCGCTCCAGGGGCGGCACGGCCGCGACCGTGATGACGGTGCCGGCCTTGTCGAGGGGCTTGCCGGGATTGAGGGCGCTCAGGAGATCGCGGCTCATGTGGAAGCGCTCGGCCAGCATCTCGCGCGGGTTGGTGTAGCCCATCGCCTCGAGATCGGCCTGATCCTCCATCTTGGCCGGGATCTTCTCGACGAAGGGCCCTTTCACGTCGTCCTCGCTGATCGTGTAGGCGGTCGCGACGGGCTCGCCGCTCGTCGCCTGCAGCTTGTCGAACAGGTCGGGCGTCAGGCTCTTGGCCGCGGGCAGGCCCTGCGCCGCCGCGAAGGCCGCGAGCGCGCCCTGCAGGTTGTCGCCGTCGCGCCCGTCTATGGCGCCGGGCGAGAAGCGGGCGCGGTCGAGCAGGACCTGGACCTTGACGGTGAGCGCGTCCGGCTTGTCGTCGTCGCGCTTGCGGGCGCGGCCCTTGTCGCCACCTTTGTCGCCGCCCTTGTCGAGGGTGGCGGCGTTGACCGCCTCCAGCGTCAGCTCGTCCGTCCCCGCGACCTTGCCCGCATCCTTGCCCTTGGCCTTCTCGGCGGCTCCGGCCGTCGAGGCGCAGGCGAGCGCCAGACCCGCGAGACCCAACACCCACCCGTGACGCAGCATGACCGGCCGAACGCTCCGGGAGCGGAAGCGCTCCGGGCCATTAAGCGTTCGGCCCGTCGGAGCGTTCCGGCAAATTCCGCGGCCCTACTGGCACAGGCGGTGCCCGCCGTTGCGCTCGCGCTGATCGAGGTGGAGATGGTTGGCATGGGCCGCGTCCGAGCCCGGCCCGAGCACGGTGCGGAAGAAGCCGCAGGCCTTGGCGCGCACCCCTGCCACGAATCGCGCTTCCGGCGTCCCGTCGGGCAGGGGGCCGACGGCGATCGGCGCACGCTCGGCGAAGGCGAAGCTCATCACGTCGACGCCGTTCGCGAAGGCATGCTCGCTCAGCTTCGCGTCGGGATCGTGGTTCTGGCCGCGGCACTCGTAGGAGGTGGCGATGGCGAGCGCCTTGAGGGGCTGCCCGAGATCGCGCTCGGCTGCAACCTGCACCTCGGTCGCCCAGCGCGCCAGCGCCTCGGCCGCGCCGCAGACGAGCGTGGCCGATTGCGGCAGCGCGACCCCGTCGAGAGCGGTCACCCTGAGCGGCCTCGCCGCCCCGCACTGGCCGTTCTCGATCGCGGGCAGCGGCTCGAAGGTGGCGCCGAGGCGGGTCAGCCGACGCCGGCAGGCGCTGTCGTCGGCCGCCGCGACCTTGAGGGCGAGCGCCGCCTCGCCGGAGAGTTCCGGCGGCCGCGCGGGCGGCAGGGGCGGGGGCTGCGGCATCTCGGGCGCCCGGTCGGCGGCAGCGCCCGGGGGCCTCGCGGGCTCGGGCTGCGGGGTTCTGAGCTCCGCGGGCCGCTCGGGCGGGAGCGGCCTGTCGGGTGCAGGGCCCGGCGCGGGCGCCTTCAGGTCGTCTGGCCGCTCCGGCGGCCGGGGCGGGGGCACCGGCACGGTGGGCGTCGGCTCGGCGGTCACCGCATGCAGGCCGGCCAGGCCGGCCGAGGCGATCAGAATCGTTCCGGCCGCGAGGCGCAGCGCGGCTGTCGACAGGAAAACCCGGCCCGCGCGCATCCCACCTCCCTCGACCCGGGCGGCACGCCCGTCGCGGCGCCCCCGGGGCCCCGCGCACGATCGAGGCGATCGGCCGGACCGGCAAGGGCGCCGATGCAACGCCCACGAGCAAACTGCCGGCATCTGCCCGCCGAGCGCGGAGCTTGTCCCGGCGCTTTGCGTCCGCACAGGCGCGTCCCTATCTTGGCGCCTGCCTTCACCTATCTTGGCGGCATTCCCGACCGCGCGCAGGACTTCGAGGATTGGCGAGGATCTCCATGACCGCAGGACACGCCGCAGCCGCGACACCGAACCTCGATCCCGCCAACCCGTTCTCGGAAGCGGATTGGGGTACGCCGCATGGCCTGCCGCCCTTCGAGCGCATCCGTCCCGATCATTACCTGCCGGCCTTCGAGGCGGCGCTCGCGGCGCACGAGGCCGAGATCGCGGCGATCGCCGGAGCGACGAGGCCGCCGACCTTCGCCGGCACGCTCGGCGCGCTCGAGAGGGCGGGCCTCGCCCTCGATCGCGTCGCCTCGGTCTTCTACAATCTCACGGGGAGCCATACGAACCCCGAACTTCAGGCCGTCGAGCGCACCATCGCGCCGCGTCTCGCGCGCCACGGCAGCGCGATCTACCTCAACCCGGCATTGTGGGCGCGCATCTCGGCAATCGACCCGGACGCGGAGGCCCTGAGCGAGGAGGAGCGCCGCGTCCTCGACCGCTACCGGACTCGCTTCCGCCGCGCCGGAGCGGATCTCGGCGAGGCTGCCAAGGCGCGCATGGCCGAGATCGCCGCGCGTCTCGCGGAACTCGGCACCCGCTTCAGCCAGAACCTGCTCGCCGACGAGAGCGGCTTCGCCCTGCCGCTGGCGGGCGAGGCGGATCTCGCGGGCCTTCCGCCCTTCCTCCGGGCGGCGGCGGCCAGCGCCGCGCGGGAGCGGGGAAGCGAGCACGAACACGTCATCACCCTGTCGCGCTCCCTGATCGAGCCCTTCCTCGTCTTCTCCACCCGCCGCGACCTGCGCGAGCGCGCCTATGCGGCCTGGATCCGCCGCGGCGAGATGGGCGGCGAGACCGACAACCGGGCGATCATCGCCGAGATCGTCTCGCTGCGCGCCGAGCGGGCGCGGCTCCTCGGCTTCGACAGCTTCGCGCATTTCAAGCTCGCCGACACGATGGCGGGCTCGCCCGACGCCGCGATGGACCTGCTGCGCAATGTCTGGACCCCGGCCCACCACCGGGCGGCGGCCGAGCGCGATCGCCTTCAGGCCATCGTTCAGGCCGAGGGCGGCAACTTCGCCCTGCAGGCGCATGACTGGCGCCACTATGCCGAGAAGTTGCGCCGCGCCGAGCACGCGCTCGACGAGAGCGAGATCAAGGCCTACCTGCCTCTCGAAGGCATGATCGCGGCGGCCTTCGACACCGCGAGCCGGCTGTTCGGGCTCCGCTTCGAGGAACTCGGCGACGTGCCGCGCTACCATCCCGACGTCCGGGCCTGGCGCGTCAGCAACCAGGACGGCTCCGAGGTGGGCCTGTTCCTCGGCGACTACTTCGCCAGGCCCTCGAAGCGCAGCGGCGCCTGGATGAGCGCCTTCCGCTCGCAGGAGCGCCTGAACGGCGACATCAAGCCGGTCATCGTCAACGTGATGAACTTCGCCCGCGCACCGGACGGCGAGGCGACCCTCCTGTCGTTCGACGATGCCCGCACCCTGTTCCACGAGTTCGGACATGCCCTGCACGGGCTCCTCTCCGAGGTGACCTACCCGCTGCTCTCCGGCACGGCCGTGTCGGGCGACTTCGTGGAGCTGCCCTCGCAGCTCTACGAGCACTGGCTGGAGCAGCCGGAGGTGCTGCGCGCCCATGCCCGGCACCACCGGACCGGCGAGCCGATGCCCGAGGCCCTGCTCGAGCGGCTGCTCGCGGCGCGCACGTTCAATCAGGGGTTCTCCACGGTGGAGTACGCGGCCTCGGCCATCGTCGACATGACGCTGCACCTCTCCGCCGCGGGCGAGGACGGGCTCGACGTGCCGGCCTTCGAGGCGGAGGCGCTGCGGCGCATCGCCATGCCGGCCGAGATCAGCATGCGGCACCGCTCGCCCCATTTCGCGCACATCTTCGCGGGCGACGGCTACGCGGCGGGCTACTACAGCTATCTCTGGTCGGAAGTGCTCGACGCCGACGCCTTTGACGCCTTCCGGGAGGCGGGCGACATCTTCGACCCGCAGACCGCCGCGCGCCTGCGCCGCTACGTCTACGGCGCCGGCAATCTGCGCGACGCGAGCGAGGCCTATACCGGCTTCCGGGGACGCCTGCCGAGCATCGACCCGCTCCTGCGCAAGCGGGGCCTCGCAGCCTGACGGATCGCAACCTCCGGTCGCGGTAACGTTTCGGTAAACAAACGTCCTTAACCCATGCTTTCGGGGATCCCGCGACAGCATCGGTCAGGACGACAGCCATGACGCAGACAGCCACCGAGGCGGGCGCCGGCACCAAGGCGCCCGAGGCCAAAGCTCCCTCGCCCGAGGCCCTGCTGAAGGCCGCCGTCAGCGGCGCCCGCGAGCCCGAGAAGGCGGCGGCCGCGCCCGCGTCCGGCTCCGGCGCGACGAAACGGTTTTCCGTCGCACTCGACGCGCGGCTGCTGGGCTTCGGCGGCGCGGCGCTCGGCCTCGGCCTCATCCTCGGCGGCGGCGCCACCGCGCTGATCGGGCCGCGAGGCGACCGGAGCGCGTCGGCCTTTGCCGAGGTCAATGCCGGGCTCGAAGCCAATCGCGTCGAGTCCGCGCGTCTCAACACCGAGATCGAGCGGCTCGGGCGCACGCTCGCCGGCCTGCGCGAGGCGAGCGAAGGGCGCCGCAACGACGCCAAGGCGAGCAGCAGCGGCGTGACCGAGCGGCTGGGCAAGCTGGAGCAGGCGCTCGCGGGCAAGATCGCGAGCCTCGGCGAGCGCTTCGACCAGGCCGAGCGCGAGCAGAGCCAGCGCATCGCGGCCCTGGCGACGCAGGTCGAGAAGCGGGCCGCCGCGCCCGTTCCGGCGCCGCAGCCCGTCGCCGCGGCCGCGCCGCCGTCCGCGGCGCCGGCCCCGAAGGCCGAGCCCGCCAAGCCCGAGCCCGCACAGACCGGCAGCATCGCCGAGGCGAAGCCGAAGCCGTCCGTCGTCGAGAACTGGGCCCTGCGCGACGTCTACGACGGCACGGCCATGCTGGAGGATCGCCGCCGCAGGCTCGTCGAGGTCGGGCCGGGCGACACGGTGCCGGGCGTCGGACGCGTCGAGGCCGTGGAGCGCCGCGGGCGCCAATGGGTCGTCGTCACGCGCCAGGGCGTCATCACCCCGCAGGCTTGGTAAATCCCGCTCGACACGAGCGCGGCGCCGTCCTCAGGTCGTGGGCACCGGCGTCGAGGCGAGCTCGTCGGCCCGCACGGGAAAGCGCGGCTCGATCGTCATCGCGTCGATCATGGATGCCGCGCGCATCGCCCGCCGCCGCCCGTTGACGCGGGCGCGGACGCGCTCGGCGCGGGTCGGATGAAGGATCGCCGCGAGCAGGACCTGCCCCTCGAATTCACTATCCAGGTTCTTGGCGTCGAACACGGGCATCGGCGGCCTCGCACCTGCGGTGGCGAGAGAGGGAGGGGCGGCCGGGCAAGCTCGGCCGTACGGGGATAACGGGGACAACCTGAACAAGTTCCGAAAGTCGTCATCCATTCATCAATAATCAATGATTGCATTGGCGGTAGCCGGCCGCAGTGCGATACCGCACGCCCATGCTTCTGAACGGGTTTCGTCCGCTTCCGGCCTCGCCGCGAGAAGTGTTCGCGCGCAGACAATGCTCCGGATGATTCTGACGGCGCGACCGGGCGCCCTCAGCCGCCGGCGCGGCGGAAGACGTTGGCCGGGTAGCCCCGCACGCCGGCCTCGACCGCGAAGACGTGGCCGGCCATCGGATCGAGCGTCGGGTCGCGCCCGCGCCGGCAGGTGGTGATGTACAGGGTGGCGAGGTCCGCTCCCCCGAAGGCGCATTTCGTCACGAGCGCGGTCGGCACCGGCAGGATGCGCTCGACCCGGCCGTCCGGCGCGAAGCGGGTGATGCGGGATCCCGCATAGTGGCAGATCCAGAGATGTCCCTCGGCATCGAGGGTCAGCCCGTCGGGCTTCCCCCAGCCCGGCTCGAAGGTGATCAGCGGTCGGGGCTCGCCGACCCGGGTCCCGTCGAGGTCGTGCACGCGCACCACGTTGTCGGCGGTGTCGATCGTGTAGACGCTGGCGCCGTCCGGGCTCACCACCGGTCCGTTCGTGACCGCGGCGCGGCCGCCGAAATCCGTCACGGTCTCGCCGTCCCAGCGATGGAAGCCGCCCGTCGGCCGCTGCTCGGAATCGTCCATGCTGCTGAACCACAGCGCCCCGTCCGGGCCGACATGGCCGCTGTTGAGACGGTTGTTCGGGGGATGCGGCTCCGGTCGCGCCAGCGCCTCGCGGGCGCCGGTGCCGAGATCGAGGCGGGCCACGCCCGACTTGAATCCGGCGAGCACGATGTCGGGCTCGGGCGTCAGCAGGGCGAAGCTGATCTTCTCGTCGACGGGAAGGCGGCGCGTCTCGTCCGTCGCGGGCCGGTGGCGCCAGACGGACGGGTTCTCGATGTCGACCCAGACGAGCGTGCCGGAGCGCGCATCCCACAGGATCTCCTCGCCGAGTTCGCAGCCGGAGGCGACGACGACGCGGGGCGTGTAGGGATGGACGGGAGGCGACATGCGGCGGGACTCTCCGGGGCGTGGGACGGGCGCTCTGCCTCAACGCCCGACCGCGGCCGTTCGTCCCCGGGCGCCGGGGCAGCGCGCTGCCGTCAGCGCGTGTCCTCGCGCAGAAGCTCGGTGTTCACCGCGAAGGCCGCCATCGCACCCTCGGCGGCGGCCACCACCGCAAATTGCACGCGCCGCGAGGCGTCGCCCGCTACGAACAGGCCCGGCACGTTGGTCCGCTCGTAGTCGCGCGTCGGCACCGTCCCCTTGCCGGTGAGCTCGCAGCCGAGGTCGCGGATCAGGTCGGAGGGCAGGCACTCGGCCGGCATCAGGAAGACGGCGCGGCAGGGCAGGGTGCTGCCGTCCCGCAGGACGAGCCGGCTCGGGCACGCCTCGTCGCCCTCGAGGCGCAGCAGCGGCGTCTCGACGATCCGGATGCAGTGGCGGCCGAGGCGCTCGCGGTCGTCGTCGGTGAGATCCGTCGGCTGGCCGTCCGTGCAGAGGGTGACGTCGCGGCTCCAGACCGTCAGCTCGAGCGCGAGCCCCTTGGCGCCCGGCCCGTGCGCGTAGGCGACGAGCGGCGCGTCGCGGCTCTCGAACCCGTCGCAGTACGGGCAGGAATGGACGCCGGTGCCCCAGTAGCGGTCGAAGCCCTCCACCTCCGGCAGGTTCTGGTGAAGGCCGGTGGCGAGGATCAGCCGGCGCGCGCGCTCGCTGCGACCGTCGCTGAACCGCACCTCGAAGGCGCCGTCGAGGCGCCGCGCGCCCACGGCCTCGGCCGCGCGCCGCTCGACCGTCTCGTAGCGCTCGAGATCCGCGTGGCCCCGCGCCCTCAGCTCGAAAGGCGGCGTGCCGTCGCGCGTGAAGACTCCCCAGGTCCGCGGCGTGCAGGCGTTGCGGGGCTCGCCCTTGTCGCACAGGAGGACGCTGCGGCGGCAGCGGCCGAGGATCAGGGCCGCGTTGAGGCCCGCCGGGCCGCCGCCCACGATGATGACGTCGCGCATGGCCCCCACCTCCCGCCTGGACAAGTCCAGGAGGCAAGCGCCGGGCCGCCCGAACGTTTCCGTTCATCCATGAAAAAGGGCGCCCGCGGCGCCCTCTCAACGTCCGGGGCGGCGGATCAGGCCGCCGCGGTCTTCACCGGAATGCCCTTCTCGGACAGGAACTGCTGCAGCTCGCCCGACTGGAACATCTCGCGGGTGATGTCGCAGCCTCCCACGAACTCGCCCTTCACGTAGATCTGAGGGATGGTCGGCCAGTTCGAAAAGGCCTTGATGCCCTCGCGCACCGCCATGTCGTCGAGGACGTTCACGCCCTTGAACGGCACGCCGAGGTAATTGAGGATCTGGACCACCTGGCCCGAGAAGCCGCACATCGGGAATTGCGGCGTGCCCTTCATGAACACGACCACGTCCTGCGACTTGATCTCGTTCTCGATGGTGGCGTTGACGTCGGTCATAGGGTCTTCCTTGCTGTAGGTACCTGATCTAGTGACGGTCGCCGGGCATTTCCATCGCGGAGGCGAGGCGTTCGAGGGCGCGGTCCATGTCGAAACCCCGCGACACCAGCTCATCGGACGTGAACGGCATCGCGGCTGGCAGGCCGTCGACCAACCGGTCGCCGAACAGCCGCAGTTGAGCGTCGGCGCTCGTCTTGGCCGAGATCCAGAGATCCTCCCAGTCGATCCGCTGCCGCATCGCCGGCCGGTCGTTGCGACGCGCCGTCGTCTGATAGGTCAAGCCCCCGACGCGCCAGGAGCTCGCGGGCTGTGCGACCGACGCTGACAAGTACTTCAGGGCATGGATGAGAACGAGCGAGAGAGCGCTCTCGACGCCCTGGATCTGTGAGCGCCCCGAGGTCTCGATCTCCTCGATCACGTTTTCCCAATCGAGGGCGTTCGTGAGTCCGGGACGCGTGGCGAGCTCGCGCAGGGCCGCAGCCTGCTCCTCGGCCCAGCTCACGATGTCGTCGTCGTAGAGGCTCGGTTGATCCATCGAGGCGTCGGCCCTCGGTCTTGGCCCTCAGTCTTGGCCCGGCAGGCTTGCCTAATCCTGCGGGACGCCCGTCGTGAGCGCAAGGGCGTGGAGCACGCCCCCCATCCGCCCCTGGAGCGCGCCGTAGACCATCTGGTGCTGGGCGACCCGGGTCTTGCCCTTGAAGGCCGCCGAGATCACGGTGGCGGCGTAGTGGTCGCCGTCGCCCGCGAGGTCCTTGATCTCGACCTGCGCGTCGGGCAGCGCCTCGCGGATCATCGCCTCGATCTCGCGCGCATCCATCGGCATCGTCTGGCTCCTCAAGGGTCTCGGGGGGAGGGGCGGCTCAGGCCGCGGGTCCGGCGGGCTGGCTTGCCATGTAGGCGGGAAACCAGCCCTCGTGCGCCTCGCGCAGCTGCGCGACCGATATGGTCTGGCCGCCCGGCAGGGTCAAATGCTCGGTCCCCGTCACGCCGACGACGGCGGCGTCGATCCCCTGCGCCGAGGCGCTGTAGAGGATCTCGGTCGCCGTCTCGGGATCGACCGCGATGAGGTAGCGGCCCTGGTCCTCGCCGAACAGGTAGGCGTGGGCCGGCAGGTCCATCGGAACCTCGGGAAGCGCCGCGCCGATGTTGCCGGCCATCGCCATCTCGGCGAGCGCCACCGCGAGGCCCCCGTCCGAGAGATCGTGCACCGTGTCGACGAGGCCCGAGGTGATGAGCCCGCGCACGAAGTCGCCGTTGCGGCGCTCGAGCCCGAGATCCACGGGCGGCGGCGCGCCCTCCTCGCGGCCCTCGATCACCGCGAGGTAGCTCGACTGGCCGAGCCAGCCGTCGGTGGCGCCGACGATGAGGAGGGCGTCGCCCTCGCGCTTGAGCGCGATCGTCGCGTGGCGCTCGACATCGTCGACGACGCCGACGCCGCCGATGGTGGGCGTCGGCAGGATGCCGATGCCGTTCGTCTCGTTGTAGAGCGAGACGTTGCCCGACACGACCGGGAAGTCGAGGGCCCGGCAGGCCTCGCCGATGCCGGTCAGGCAGCCGACGAGCTGGCCCATCACCTCGGGCTTCTCGGGATTGCCGAAATTGAGGTTGTCGGTGATCGCGAGCGGGCGCCCGCCCACCGCCGTGATGTTGCGCCAGGCTTCCGCCACCGCCTGCCGCCCGCCCTCGACGGGATCGGCCTCGCAGTAGCGCGGCGTCACGTCGGCCGTGAGCGCGAGGCCCTTCGGCCCGTCCTCGACCCGCACGATCGCGGCGTCGCCGCCCGGCGTCGCGACGGTGTTGCCGAGGATGAAGTGGTCGTACTGCTCGTAGACCCAGCGCTTCGAGGCGAGGTCGGGCGATCCGACGAGGCGCTTCAGAGCGTCCGTCAGCGAGGCCGGCGCCGGGACGTCCGCCGCCTTCAGGACCGGCAGGTGGGTGTTGGCGCGATGCGGCCGGTCGTAGAGGGGCGCCTCGTCGCCGAGTTCCTTGATGGGCAGGTCCGCGACCGTCTCGCCGTGATGCTTGATCACGAAGCGCAACGTGTCGGTGGTCTGCCCGATCACCGCGAAGTCGAGGCCCCATTTCACGAAGATGGCTTCCGCCTCCCGCTCCATGCCGGGCTTCAGCACCATGAGCATGCGCTCCTGGCTCTCGGACAGCATCATCTCGTAGGGCGTCATGCCGGCCTCGCGGGCCGGCACCTTCTCGATGTGGAGCTCGACGCCGAGATCGCCCTTGGCGCCCATCTCGACGGCCGAGCAGGTCAGGCCGGCCGCGCCCATGTCCTGGATCGCGATGACGGCGCCGGACGCCATCAGTTCCAGGCAGGCCTCGAGCAGCAGCTTCTCGGCGAAGGGGTCGCCGACCTGCACGGTCGGGCGCTTGGACTCGGATTCCTCGTCGAACTCCGCGGACGCCATGGTGGCGCCGTGGATGCCGTCGCGACCCGTCTTCGAGCCGAGATAGACGATCGGGTTCCCGACGCCGGTGGCCGCCGCGTAGAAGATCGAATCGGCGCGGGCCAGGCCCACCGCCATGGCATTGACCAGGATGTTGCCGTCGTAGCGCGGATGGAAGCCGACCGCGCCGCCGACGGTCGGCACGCCGAACGAGTTGCCGTAGCCCCCGATCCCCGCGACGACGCCCGAGACGAGGTGGCGCGTGCGCGGGTGGTCCGGCGAGCCGAAGCGGAGCGCGTTCAGCGCCGCGATCGGGCGCGCGCCCATGGTGAAGACGTCGCGCAGGATGCCGCCGACGCCGGTCGCCGCCCCCTGGTAGGGCTCGATGAAGCTCGGATGGTTGTGGCTCTCCATCTTGAAGACGCAGGCGTGCCCGTCGCCGATGTCGATCACGCCCGCATTCTCGCCCGGCCCCTGGATTACCCAGGGCGCGCTCGTCGGCAGCCCGCGCAGGTGCTTGCGCGAGGACTTGTAGGAGCAGTGCTCGTTCCACATGGCCGAGACGATGCCGAGTTCCGTGAGCGTCGGGTCGCGCCCGATCAGCCCGCGGAAGCGCTCGAACTCGTCGGGCGTCAATCCGTGCTGGCGCACGAGCTCGGGGGTGATGGGCACATCGTTTCGGAACATGCGGCACGTCTCGGCGAAGTCCGGCCTGCCCGACGCGACATGAAGCGGAGGATCTCCGTCATCCCGGCGCCTGCGGCCGCTCGAGCGACGGCTCTAGAGCGGAAGCGCCCGCCCTGGCAACATTCGATCGCGCCGCGGTCGGCCCCGATCGTCAGCGGCTAGCCCGGAACGGCCTCGGGGACGGGGACGGCCGGGCGTTCGGCCGGTCCCGGCATCCGGTTGCGGGCGATCATCGCGTGCACCGGCTCCGGGCCCGCCACGAAGGCGATGTAGTCGAAGGCGTTCGGGTCGCGGCTCGACATGAGGAGCTGGAAGTGCATCTGGAACAGGTTCCAGCGCCGCGCGGCGAGGAGCTCGGGCTCGATCAGGTCCTGGATGCGGACGCGGATCACGGCGGGGCGGTCGGGGCCGGGGGAGCGCACGCCCGAGGCCGAGAGCGGGTCGCGCAGGTGAATCGACAGCCAGTCCCAATCAGCCCGCACGTCGAGCCAGCCGATCGCGTCGGCGGCGGCGACGCGCGCGAGGGCGCCCCGGACCCAATCGGCGCGCGGGTCGAGGGCGATCCACGGGATCACGCTGCCGATGGTGACGAGCGAGACCGGCCTGCCGCGACGGCCGAAGCGCGGGTCGAGGGCGAGCACGCGGTCGAGGGCCTCGATGCCGAGGAAGCTCGACGAGGAATGACCGATCAGGACGATCTCCGAGGCGGTCGCCTCGGCGGCACGGATCCGCTCCGCGAAAGCGTCGAGGCGGGCATGCATCCGCATCTCGGCACCGCTCGCGTGGTCGTAGGTGAAGGTGGTGTCGTCGACGAGGTGGGCGACGTAGAGGGGCTTGCCCCGCGTCAGCACCATCGTCGCGCCGAGCAGGGCGTAGGCGAGGATCGGGATCGCGAGGAGCGACCAGGGGCGGCTCGCCTCGGGCATCAGCAGCATCAGGCCGGTGGCGAGGCCGAGGCTCAGCAGGACGAAGGCCAGGAAGATCGCGTGCACGCCGAGGATGACGGTGGCAAAGCGCCGGGCCTCCTGCCGGAAGCGGCGGACATAGCCGACGCGCCAGAGGCGCCACCACAGCGCCGGCACGTCGCGCAGGCGCCGCCAGTTCGAGCGCGGGAAGCGGGCGCCCACGATGTCGTCCCAGCGCAGCAGGCTGTAGCGCGTGCGCTCGCCCTCGAAATCGATGGTCCAGTCGAGGCTGAGGCCGTCCGGGGCGCGGGACGGATCGCTCACCGCGATGTCGAGGCCGCGGCGCGCGGCCGTGATCCGGCTCTCGCGCCGGAACAGGCCCCAGTAGGTCTCCGGGGGCCGCGGGTCGAAGCCCGGCATGTAGAAGACCTGCCGGCCGACGCCTGCGCGGGTTGTGCTCGACTGGGAGATGACGGGCCCTATGGCTGGGATGTTTCGGGGCGATTCGGCCGGGTTGGTCGTCCGTACACGAGCGCACGGGTCACAGACGAGCGAAAAAGCCGGTCCCCCGCCCTCCTCACGCGCCCGGCCGGTGCGACAGGAAGTCCGCGACCGCGGCGACGAAGCGCTCGCCGTAGGCCTCCCGCTTGCGCTCGCCGACCCCGTGCACGGAGCGCAGCGCCCAGAGGTCGACGGGCTTGGCGCGGGCCATCTCGATGAGCGTCCGGTCGGGAAACACCATGAACGCCGCGATGCCTTCCGCGCGCGCGATCGTCGCACGCAGGCCGCGCAGGTGCTGGAACAGGGCCTCGTCGGCCTCGCTCAGCGCCAGCGCCTCGTCGTCGCGCGCGGCCGCGCGGCGGCGCTCGCGCGGCTCGGCCGCCTTCGGCTCCGGATCCGGCCGGAGCTGGATCGGGGTGCGGCCGAACAGGATCGCCTCGCCCTTCTCGGTCATCGAGAGGCCGCCGTAGCCGTCCGCGTTCTCGGCGACCGCACCGGCCGCGAAGAGCTGGCGCAGGATCGCGCGCCAGGCCGCGACCGGCTTGTCCGAGCCGACCCCGAAGGTCTTGAGCCCGGTATGGCCATTGCGGCGGATCTGCTCGCTCTCCTTGCCGCCGACGACGTCGCAGACATAGGCCGCGCCGAAGCGCTGGCCGGTGCGGACGATCGCGGACAGGATCTTCTGGGCCGGCACGGTGCCGTCGATCAGCGTCACGCCGCTGCGGCAGAGATCGCAGCGCCCGCACGGCCCGCTCGTCTCGCCGAAATAGGCGAGCAGCGACTGGCGCCGGCAGGCGGCGCCCTCGCAGAGCGCGATCATCGCCTCGAGCTTGCGCCGCTCGACGCGGCGGCGCTCGTCCGGCACCTCCTTCTCGTCGATCTGGCGGCGGCGCAGCGCCATGTCGTCGAGGCCGTAGATGGTGAGCGTGTCGGCCGGCAGCCCGTCGCGGCCGGCGCGCCCGATCTCCTGGTAATAGCCCTCGACGTTCGAGGGCATGTCGGCGTGGCAGACGAAGCGCACGTCCGGCTTGTTGATGCCCATGCCGAAGGCGACGGTGGCGGTCATCACCACCCCGTCCTCCTGCAGGAAGGTGTCCTGGTTCCTCATGCGCGTGCCCTGGTCGAGGCCCGCGTGGTAGGGCAGGGCGTTGAACCCGTCCCTGGCCAGGGTCTCGGCGAGCTGCTCGGTGCGCTTGCGCGAGGAGCAGTAGATGATGCCGCTCTCCTGGCGCCGGTGGCGCAGGAAGCGCTCGATCTGGCGGGTCGGGTTGTCCTTCGGCACGAAGGTGAGTCGGATGTTCGGCCGGTCGAAGGAGTGGACGAAGGTCCGCGGCTCGCGCCCTGCCGGAAACAGCCGCTCGCCGATGTCGGCGCGCGTCGCGGTGTCGGCGGTGGCGGTGAGCGCGAGCACCTGCACGTTGCCGAGCGCCTCGCGGGCGCGGGCGATGTCGCGGTATTCGGGGCGGAAATCGTGGCCCCATTGCGAGACGCAATGCGCCTCGTCGACCGCGAGCCGCCGCACGCCCGCGCCCCGCAGCGCCTCCATGCAGCCGTCCATCAGGAGGCGCTCCGGGGAGACGAACAGCAGGCGCAGCTCGCCCGTGCGGATCTTGCGCCAGGTCTCGCGCGATTGCGCCTCCGGCACCGTCGAGTTGAGCGTGGCCGCCGACAGGCCGAAGCCCAGCATCTGCTGCACCTGGTCGTGCATCAGCGCGATCAGCGGCGAGACCACGACGGTGAGCGCGGGCTCGACGAGGGCCGGGAGCTGGTAGGTCATCGACTTGCCCGAGCCCGTCGGCATCACGGCGAACACGTCCGCGCCGTCGAGCACGGCGCCGATCACCTCGGCCTGGCCGGGGCGGAAATCGTCATAGCCGAAGGTGGCGCGCAGAGCGGCGCGGGCCTCGTCGAGGCGTTGGGTCATGGGATCGCGTAACGGCTCGTAGCTAGGATTATAGGGCTCGACGGTTTGCGCGGGACTGCGGCGGCCGATAGCCTTATCGCGGCAGAGCAGGGTTGGCAGCCATGTCTCTGACCATCGGGCGCGAGGACGTCGACCGGCTCGCCGAGCAATTGGCATCGGCCGCGCGGGTCGACAAGAGCGAGGCGGTGCGTATGGCACTCGCCGACGAACGGCAACGGCGCGAAGCGACGCTGGCGCTGCGCGATCGGAGCAAGCCGATCCAAGACAAGCCGATCCAAGACAGTTCGCGGCATTTCCGAAAAGCGGCCTCGAAGCCGCCAAGGCGTTCTTCGACGCCGTCCACGGCGAGCCCCGGCCCGTCGTCGCGGTGGTCGTCATCGGCCGCGACGAGGCTCGCGCGGCCGCCACCGCATAGGCCCGCCTCGGCAAGGGCCGCGGCCACCCGGCGCGCCTGAACCTGGGTTATGGCTTCGCCTATGCCTGCGCGACGATGCACGGCGTGCCGCTTCTCTTCGGCGGCGGCGATGTCGCGCGAACCGACATCCCGTCCGCCCTGGCCTGAGACCTCGCGGCGTCAGTCCGCATCCGGCGGCACGATCCGGCCCTCCGCCACCCGGACCACGTCGGCCCGGCCGCCGAGCTCGGCGAACAGTGCCGGGTCGGCGCCCGTCATCCAGACCTGGCCCGGCAGCGCCTCCAGCGCTTCGAACAGGCCGGCGCGGCGGCGCGGGTCGAGATGGGCGGCGACCTCGTCGAGCAGGATCACGGGCGCGATCCCGCACATCGCCTGGACGAGGCGGGCATGCGCCAGGACGAGGCCGATCAGCAGGGCCTTCTGCTCGCCCGTCGAGGCGGTCGCGGCCGGCACGTCCTTGGGGCCGTGGCGCACCGTCAGATCGGTGGTCTGAGGACCCGTGAGGGTGCGGCCGGCCGCCCGGTCGCGGTGGCGGCCCTGGCGGAGCGCGAGGCGGAAGCGGTCCTCCGCCTCAAGCGCGGGCCACACCGCCACGAGGTCGTCGAGATCGCCCTCGAGCCGCACGCTCGCCCAGGGGAAGGGCTGCGCGTCGTCGCGGCTCTCGGCGATCAGGCGGTCGAGGCGCTCCACCGTCTCACGCCGCGCGAGCGCCACCGCGACACCGAGCTCGGCCACCTCCCGCTCGATCGCGTCGAGCCACTGCGCGTCGTGCGCGCGCTCCTCCAGAAGGCGGTTGCGCGAGCGCAGCGCCCGCTCCATCGCGCCGACGCGCCCGCCATGGGTCGCGTCGACCGCGAGCACGAGCCGGTCGAGGAAGCGGCGGCGGTCCCCGGCCGGGCCCCGGAACAGGCCGTCGAGGTCCGGCGTCAGCCAGACGATGCGCAGGAATTCCGCGAAGGCCACCGGCGAGGGCACGGTGGCGCCGTCGATCCGGCACAGGCGGCTGCCGCGGGCCTCGTGGGCGGGCGGCTCGTAGCCGGTGCCGAGCCGGTGCTCGGCCTCGTCCCGCGCCAGCGTCATCGAGACCGCGAAGCCGCCGGGGCCGCCGACCCGCGCCATGGTGGCGAGATCCGCGCGGCGCAGGCCCCGGCCCGGCGAGAACAGGGAGATCGCCTCGAGCAGGTTCGTCTTGCCGGCCCCGTTCTCGCCGACGAGCGCCACGAAGCGGCGCTCCACCGCGAGGTCGAGATCGGCGTGATTGCGGAAGTCGCGCGCGATCAGGCGGGTAAGGCGCTGGCCTCCCCCCGCCGATCCGCCCGCCTGGTCACCCGCAGAGACGATGCTCGAACCCTCGGGCGCGCTCACACCCGCATCGGCATCAGCACGTAGAGCGCCGCCGAGCCGTCGCGGTCCTGGATCACGGTCGGTGAGCCGGGATCGGCGAGCTTGAACAGGGCGGTGTCGCCCTCGAGTTGGCTCGTGATGTCGAGGAGGTAGCGGGCATTGAAGCCGATATCGAGGCTGGCCGCCTCGTAATCGACGTCGAGCTCCTCGGTGGCGCTGCCCGAATCCGGGTTGTTCACCGAGAGCGCGAGCCGGCCCTCGGCCAGGCCGAGCTTCACCGCGCGGCCGCGCTCGGAGGAGATCGTGGAGACGCGGTCGACCGCCCGGGCGAAGGGGTCGCGCTCGACGGTCAGGCGCTTGTCGTTGCCCGTCGGGATGACGCGCTGATAGTCCGGGAAGGTCCCGTCGATCAGCTTCGAGATCAGGGTCACGCCGCTCGCGAATTGCAGCCGGATCTTGGCGGGCGACAGCTCGACCTCGACGCTCTCGCCGCCGTCGTCGACGAGCTTCTGGATCTCCGCGACCGCCTTGCGCGGCACGATGATGCCCGGCATCCCGGCGCTGCCCTCGGGCGCCTCCATCTCGACGCGGGCGAGGCGGTGCCCGTCGGTGGCGACCGCCCGCATCCTGAGGCCACCCTCGCCCTCGATCGTGTGCAGGTAGATGCCGTTGAGGTAGTAGCGGGTCTCCTCGGTGGAGATCGCGAACTGCGTCTTGTCGATGAGGCGCTTGAGGTCGGCCGCCGGCAGCGCGAAGCCGTGGGGCAGTTCGCCCGCGGCGAGATCCGGGAAGTCGCCCTCCGGCAGCGCCCCGAGCGAGAAGCGCGAGCGGCCGGACCGGATCGTCATCTGGCCGGAATCCGCTCCGGTCTCGAGGGAGACCTGCGCGCCCTCGGGCAGCTTGCGGACGATGTCGTAGATCACGTGCGCGGGGACGGTGATGGCGCCCGCATCGACCACGTCGGCGGGAATGGTCTCGGTCACCTCGATGTCGAGGTCGGTCGCCTTCAGCTGCAGGCCGGCCTCGCCGGCGCGCAGGAGCACGTTCGAGAGGATCGGGATGGTGTTGCGCCGCTCGACGACGCGGTGCACGTGGCCGAGCGACCGAAGGAGGGCCGCGCGCTCGACAGTGACTCTCATCGCAAAATACTCTGGTGTTCGAAACGTCCCGCCGCGGCCGGCAGGCCGGGCCCCCCGGAACCTGGCCGGCCAGCTTGGCGAAGGGGCGCCGGGAAGGCAAGCGGGCGATGGGTCCCGTCCCGGGCATTCGCCGGGGCGGCGACGCGGCCCCGGCCGGCGGGAACGGACGATCAGTCCTGCAGCATGCGCTTCAGGAGCTCGACCTCATCACCCAGCACCGCGTCCTCGCCGATCTGCTTCTCGATCTTGCGCACGGCGTGCAGCACCGTGGTGTGGTCGCGGCCCCCGAAGCGGCGGCCGATCTCGGGTAGCGAGCGGAGGGTGAGCACCTTCGACAGGTACATGGCGATCTGGCGCGGCTTGACCACGGCGGCGGTGCGCCGCTCGGACAGGATGTCGGAGCGCGAGACGTTGTAGCGGGAGGCCACCAGCTTCTGGATGTCCTCGATCTTGATGCGCTTCGGCTCGCGGTTCTTGACGAGGTCGCGGATCGCGGTCTCGGCCGTCTCCATGGTCACGGTCGCGCCCGTGAGGGTGGCGTGCGCGAGGAGACGGTTGACCGCGCCTTCGAGGTCGCGCCCGTTCGCCGTGATCGCCTTGGCGACGTAGGCCGCGACGGTCGGCGAGACCTCGAAATTCGGGTGCGAGGCCCGCACCGCCGCGATGCGGGCGGACAGGATCGAGGCGCGCAGCTGCTCGTCGAGGTTGCCGATCTCGACCACGAGGCCGCCCGCGAGGCGCGAGCGCACGCGCTCGTCGAGCGCCTCGAGCTCCGTCGGCGGACGGTCGGAGGCGACGACGACCTGGCGGCCCGCGTCGATCAGGGCGTTGATGGTGTGGCCGAACTCGGCCTGGATCGACTTGCCCTGGATGAACTGCACGTCGTCGAGGATCAGCAGGTCGATCGCCCGCAGACGCTCCTTGAAGGCGAGCGCGTTCTGGGTCTTCAGGGCGTTGACGAAGCCGTACATGAAGCGGTCGGCGGTGAGGTAGATCACGCGGCGCCCGGATTCGCGGGCGGCGTGGCCGATGCCGTGCAGGAGGTGCGTCTTCCCGAGGCCCACGCCCGCGTGGAAGTAGAGCGGGTTGTAGAGCGCGCCCTCGCCGTCGTGCCGGGCGACGCGCTCGGCCGCCGCGTGGGCCAGCGCGTTCGAGCGGCCGACCACGAAGCTCGCGAAGGTCAGGCGCAGGTCGAGCGGCGCGCCGTTCAGCTCGGCCGCGCCACCGTCGCCGCGCGAGGCCGCCTCGGGCTCCGCCACGGCCGCCGGGGCAGGGGTCTGCGGGCCGGCCGCGTGCAGGCGGGCGAGGGGCCCGCTCGCGGGATGAACCTTCACGGCGCCCGCCACAGGCCGGGCGGGGGCCGCCGGCCCGCGCACGCCGACCTCGATGCGGGAGACGGCCTCGATCTCGCTGCGGAACGTGTTCAGGACCCGGTCGAGGTAGTGGGACTCGATCCAGCTCTTCAGGAAGCGCGTCGGCACCGTCAGGCGGGCGGTGCCGGCGGTGACATCCTCCAGTTCGAGGCGCGCGAACCAGCTCGCGAACACGTCCTCGCCGAGCTCGGCCCGCAGGCGACGCTTCACCCGCGCCCAGGCCGCCGCGATCTCCGCGGCGCCGGAACCGTTGCCGCCATTTCCGCCGCCGTCCGCCAAGCTTCCGTCGACTTGCATTCTCGCTCTCCTCGCACCGAGGACGGAGGGCCGCCGATCGGAGCGTACGCACACTTCACGCTTGCGGCCCCGCAGGAATTTGCGAGACGCGGATCTCCGGCAGAGTCAACCCCTCGACTGCGGGCTTTTGCCGATCGAGGAACCCTATCAACAATTCGCTACGGTTCTCCTAACAGTGGGACTTGCGGGGAAAGCCGAAATAGACACCTGGCTGGCCCGGGGCCCGACATCACGAGTCGAGGCAGAGTCCTGAACTTGCGAATGATTCGGGTCGATTCCGCACGAGCTGTGAAGTCGCTCGAATTCAGTCATCTTTTGTTAAGCTACACAGACCGCCAAGACTCCGCAACAGCACAGATTCTGCAACAGCGTTAACGGCGCGTGCATCGGCGTGCCGGGACGGGACAGGTCCCGGCCCGGAGACTGATCGATGCGTGCGAGGATACTGGACACGAGGATGCGCGGCGCGGTCGGGGCCTGGCCCTGCGGGCGCGGCCCGTGCGCATCCGGGACGCGGACATGAAAAAGCCCGGCGCGCGGGCCGGGCTCTTCGGTGCTCGTCCTGGAGGAGAGGCTCAGGCGGCGGTGGCGCCGAGCAACTTCACCCGCGCGGCGAGGCGCGAGACCTTCCGGGAGGCGTTGTTCTTGTGCACGATGCCGTGCTGCGCGGCCCGCATGATCTCGGGCTCGGCGGCGCGCAGGGCGGTGAGGGCGTTGGCCTGATCGCCGGTGGCGATGGCCTCCTCGACCTTGCGGACGAAGGTACGCATCCGCGAGCGGCGCGAGCGGTTGATCGCCGTGCGCTTGGCGATCTTGCGGGTCATTTTCTTGGCCGACACGGTGTTGGCCATGGGCATCCTCGTCTCGTCGGGCGGTACCGACGAGCCGGTCAGGGCCGGGAGTCGGTCAACGCGTGCAGGTTATCAGGCAATGGCGAAGCCGAGGGTTCGCGAAACGCACGGGCCCTCGGCGGAGCGGGTTCTATAGTCGCGTGCCCGTGAGTCGTCAACGCGTTGAGACAAATCCGGCTTTCGGGCCGCCGGGGCCGCTCCGTGCGGCGGCGACCGGCCGGTGCCGCTTGATCTCGCCCGGCCGCGCCCGGATGATCAGCCCTTGTCGAGGCCGGGAGGCGGGCGGTGCCGCACAGGGTGAGCGAGACGGACGCCGCGCGCATCGCCCGCTACCGGCCGGAATCCGGGATGCTGACCCCGCGCTTCTCCGGCCTGCCGAGCTTCATGCGCCTGCCCGTCCTCGATCCCGACCGCGCGGCGGGCGAGATCGAGATCGGCCTCGTCGGCATCCCGTTCGACGGGGCGACGACCAACCGGCCGGGTGCGCGCCTCGGCCCGCGCGCGGTGCGCGAGGCCTCCACCGGCACGCGCATGGTCAACCACGCCACCGGCGTCGCGCCCTACGGGCTCGCGGCCTGCGCGGATCTCGGGGACGTCGCCGTCAACCCGATCGACGCCGCCGAGACCTGCCGGCGGATCGAGGCCTTCCACGCGCGGCTCAGGGCGGGCGGCATCGTACCGCTCTCGGTCGGCGGCGACCATCTCGTCACCTACCCGATCCTGCGGGCCCTCGGGCGCGAGCGCCCGCTCGGCCTCATCCATATCGACGCGCACAGCGACACCGACGACAGCCAGTACGACGGCGCGCGGCTCACCCACGGCACGCCGTTCCGCCGGGCGGTCGAGGACGGGGTGCTGGACCCGCGCCGCACCGTGCAGATCGGCATACGCGGCAGCATGGACGCGGCGGACGAGCGCGACTGGGCCTGCGCCCGGGGCATCCGGGTCGTCACCATGGAGGAGGCGCTCGTGCGCGGCCTGCCCGAGATCGTGGCCGAGGCCCGGGCGATCGCCGGCGCCGGCCCGACCTACCTGAGCTTCGACATCGACGCGCTCGATCCCGCCTACGCGCCGGGCACGGGCACCCCGGAGATCGGCGGCTTCACCGCGCGCGAGGCGCTCTACCTCGTGCGCGCCATGCGGGGGCTCGACCTCGTCGGGGCCGACCTCGTCGAGGTGGCGCCCTCCCTCGACCCCGCCGGCATCACCGCGCTCGCGGGCGGCACCCTCGCATTCGAGATCCTGTGCCTGCTGGCCGATGCGGTGGCCGAGCGCCGCGTGCGCGCTTGACCCGGGGCGGGGCTGCGGGAAGCCTGCCGCCCCGCGATTCGAGACGAGGCCGAGATGGACCCGGAGATCACCTTCTACCACGCGCCCAACACCCGCTCGACGGGCGTGCGCATCCTGCTGGAGGAGCTTCGGGCGCCCCACAGGCTGCACCTCCTCAACATGAAGGCGGGCGAGCACCGCGAGGCGGCCTATCTCGGCATCAACCCGATGGGGAAGGTGCCGGCGATCCGCCACGGCGCGGCGCTGGTGACCGAGCAGGCTGCCGTCTACCTGTACCTCGCCGACCTGTTCCCGGAGGCCGGCCTCGCGCCCCCGCCCGGCGACCCGCTGCGCGGGCCCTACCTGCGCTGGATGGTGTTCTACGGGTCCTGCTTCGAGCCCGCCGTGATCGACCGGGCGCTGGAGCGCGAGCCCGCGCCGCGCGCCATGTCGGCCTACGGAGACTTCGACGCGGTCCTGGCGCAGGTCCTCGCCGCGCTCACCCCCGGCCCGTACATCCTCGGCGAGCGGTTCTCGGCAGCCGACATCCTGTGGGGCTCGGCGCTCGGCTGGACGACCGCCTTCAAGCTGGTCCCGGAGGAGCCCGCCATCATGGCCTACGCGGCGCGCATCCGCGAGCGGCCCGCCGCCCAGCGGATCGCGGCGGACGACGCGCGGCTCGCGGCCGAGCACGAGGCCGCGGCGGCACTCTGACGCCCTAGATCATGCTGCGTTCTGACCGAATCGGTCAAAACGCAGAAAACATGATCGATCCGATAAGTCAGATCATGCTGGCGAAGCGCTCGACGAGCCGGCGGCCGACCTCGTCCTTGTCGAGGGTCGGCCAGGTCTCGACCGAGCCGTCGCGGGCGACGAGGTGGACGGTGTTGGCCGCGCCGCCCATCACCCCGCCGGCGGCCGAGACGTCGTTGGCGACGATCAGGTCGCAGCCCTTCCGGGCGATCTTCGCGCGGGCGTAGTCGATCACCTGATCGGTCTCGGCCGCGAAGCCCACCACGAGCGCGGGGCGGCCCTCGCCGCGGCCCGCGACGGCCGCGAGGATGTCGGGATTCTCGACGAGACGGAGCGGGGCCGGCGCCGTGCCGTCCTTCTTGATCTTGGCGCCGCGCGTCTCGGCGGGGCGCCAATCGCCCACCGCCGCGGTGAAGACCGCGATCTCGGCCGGAAGCGCCGCCTCGACCGCCGCCAGCATCTCGCGCGCGGTCTCGACCCGCACCACCGCGACGCCGGGCGGGTCGGGGATCGCGACGGGGCCGGAGATCAGCGTCACGGCGGCGCCGGCCGCGGCGGCGGCGGCCGCGATGGCGTGGCCCTGGCGCCCGGACGAGCGGTTGGCGATGTAGCGCACGGGGTCGATCGGCTCGTGCGTCGGCCCCGAGGTCACGAGGACGCGCCGGCCCGCCAGCGGCCCGGCCGGGGCGCGGCCGGCCAGGAAGCCGAGGCCGGCGGGCATGGCCCCTGTCTCGGCCAGCATCGCCGCGACGGCGTCGGCGATCTCGGCGGGCTCGGCCATGCGGCCCGGCCCGTACTCGGCCTCCGCCATGGCTCCCTCGTTCGGGCCGACGACGCGCACCCCGTCGCCCGTGAGCAGCGCGAGATTCCGCCGCGTCGCCGGGTGCTGCCACATCCGCACGTTCATGGCGGGCGCGATCAGCACGGGCCGGGTCGTGGCGAGCAGCACCGTCGAGGCGAGATCGGTCGCGAGCCCGCCCGCCATCCGGCCCATCAGGTTGGCGGTGGCGGGCGCGACCACCACGGCGTCGGCGTCGCGCGCGAGCTTGATATGGCCGATATCGGCCTCGTCGGCCCGATCGAACAGGTCGGTATGCGCGCGCTCGCCCGCGAGCGCGGCGGCCGCCAGCGGCGTCACGAATTCCTGCGCGCCCTTGGTGAGGAGCGGGCGCACCTCGGCGCCGCGCTCGCGCAGGCGCCGGATCAGGTCGAGGGACTTGTAGGCCGCGATGCCCCCGCCGATGACGAGGAGGATGCGGCGGCCGGCGAGCGAGGAATCCATGCGCCGATCCTACCGGAACGCCATGACGAGGGCACCGATGGCGATGCCCCAGAGCGCCAGGGTCGACCAGATCGCCCGGCGGCGCTCCTGGCGGGCGAAGGATTCGAGCCGGTGCGCGTCGCCCGTCCCCGCCTCGTCGAGCCGGATCATGATTCGCTTCAGGCGCACCGCGAGGTCGGGGATGTCGCCGACGAAGTCCGCGACGGTGAGCGCCGCCCGGCCCGCGCCCTCGATCCGCCCGATCGGCCCGAGATTGCGGGCGATCCAGCTGCGCACCACGGGCTCGGCGCCGGTCCACATGTCGAGCTGCGGATCGAGGGAGCGGGCCACGCCCTCCACGACGACCATCGTCTTCTGCAGCATCACGAGCTCGGTGCGGGTGCTCATGTCGAACAGGGCGGTCACGTCGAAGAGCAGCGTCAGCACCTTGGCCATCGAGATCTCGTCGGCGCGGCGCTGGTGGATCGGCTCGCCGATGGCCCGGATCGCCTGCGCGAAATCGTCGACGGAATGGTGCCGGGGCACGTAGCCCGCCTCGAAATGCACCTGCGCCACCCGCTTGTAGTCGCGCAGGATGAATCCGAGCAGGATCTCGGCGAGGAAGCGCCGCTCCTTGATGCCGAGGCGGCCCATGATGCCGAAATCCACGGCCGCCAGGCGCCCGTCCGCGTCCACGAACAGGTTCCCGGGATGCATGTCGGCGTGGAAGAAGCCGTCCCGGATCGCGTGGCGCAGGAAGGACTGGATCACAGTGCGCCCGAGCGCGCGCGGGTCGTGGCCCGCGGCCACGATCATGGCGCGGTCGTGCAGGCGGATGCCCTCGATCCACTCGCTCGAGAGCACGTCGCGGGCGGTCAGCTCCCATTCGGGCCGGGGCACGCGGAAATCGGAATCCTCGGCGGTGTTCTGGGCGAGCTCGGACATCGCCGCCGCCTCGAGCCGGAAGTCCATCTCCATCATGACCGAGCGGGCCAGGATCTCGACGACCTCCCGCGGGCGCAGGCGCTCGGCCTGGGGCGAGAGGGCATGGACCACGCGCGCCATGAAGCGCATGGCCTGCAGGTCGCGCTGGAAGCGCTCGCGCACGCCCGGGCGCATGATCTTGACCGCGAGCGTCCGCTGCGTTCCGTCGGCATCGAGCACCGTCGCCCGGTGCACCTGCGCGATCGAGGCGGCCGCGATCGACTCGCTGAAGGAGGCGAACAGGCTGCGGATCGGCTTGCCGAAGGCCATCTCCACCACCCGGATCGCCTGACCCTGCGGGAAGGGCGGCACCCGGTCCTGAAGCTTCTCGAGGTCGATCGCCGCCGCCATGCCGACGATGTCGGGCCGCGTCGCCAGGAACTGCCCGAACTTGACGTAGGAGGGTCCGAGCCGGGTCAGCGCCTTCGAGAGGCGAGCCGCGCCGTCGGCGGCGCCCGGCCGCTCCAGCATCCGCCCGACCTTCAGGGCGAGCCGCAGGTGCGGCGGCAGCTGCGAGGGGTCCACGAAGGCGAGCCCGCCCTCGCGGGCCAGCACGAAGCCGACATGCGCCCCGCGCAGAAGGTGAATGATGCCGCCGATCACGGGAGGGAGAGCTCCGCGGGACGCGCGAGCGGCGATGCCGGCCGGCGGATCGCCGCCTCAGGACAAGGCTCCTCACCTCTCCCGTTCGGGAGAGGTCGAGTCCGCGTCAGCGGACCGGGTGAGGGGTTCGCCGTTTCCGGAGAGGTCGTACCCCTCACCCCAACCCTCTCCCGCACGGGAGAGGGGGCGCGCCGCGGATGCCGCAGCCCCATCAGGAGACCTTCCAGCCGGAATGGATCGCCACGATCCCGCCCGAGAGCAGGCGGTGCGTGACGTGGCGGAAGCCCGCCGCCTCGATCATGCCCGCGAAGGCGCCGGGCGAGGGGAACTTGCGGATCGATTCCACGAGGTAGCGGTAGGACTCGGCATCGCCCGCCACGCGCGCCCCGATCCGCGGGATCACGTGGAAGGAATAGGCATCGTAGATCCGGTCGAGGATCGGCAGGTCGACCTTCGAGAATTCGAGGCACAGGAAGCGTCCGCCCGGCCTCAGCACCCGGCGCGCCTCCCGCAGGGCCGCATCGATCCGCGGCACGTTCCGGATGCCGAACGCGATGGTGTAGGCGTCGAAGGCCGCGTCCGGCAGCGGCAGCGCCTCGGCATTGCCGGCGACGAAGTCGATGCGGCCCGCGTAGCGCCGGCCCGCCCGCTCGGCCCCGACGCGCAGCATGGACTCGTTGATGTCGAGCACCGTCACCTGCGTCTCGGGGCCGCCCGCCTGCAGCGAGCGGAAGGCGATGTCGCCCGTGCCGCCCGCGACGTCGAGGTGGCGGAAGGCGCGCGCCTGCGGCGGGCGCAGCATCGCGATGAGCTGCGCCTTCCAGGCCCTGTGCAGGCCCGCCGACATCAGGTCGTTCATGAGGTCGTAGCGCTTGGCGACCGAGCGGAACACGTCGTCCACGCGTCCCTGCTTCTCGCCGAGCGCCACGCGCTCGAAGCCGAAATCCGTGGCGTCGTCGTTCGACGCCTGCTCGCGAGCACTCATGCCATCCACCTTCTGCCCGCCTCCATAGCGAAGGCGCGGGCAAACCGCCATGCGTCCCGGACGACGCCGAGACCGGAGCGCGGCCGGCGGGCGCGACGACGCGCCGGCATTGCCCGGCCCCGGCGGCGCCCCGATATGCAAGGTCTCGCCCCGCCCGCCACGTCTTCCGGTCATCTCCCGGTCACCTGCCCCGATCCGAATGCCCGAGCTTCCAGAGGTCGAAACCGTCCGGCGCGGCCTCGCGCCCGCCCTCGTCGGCGCACGCTTCTCGCGCGTGACGCTGCGGCGACCCAACCTGCGCTTCCCGTTCCCCGAGCGTTTCGCCGAGCGGCTGGAGGGCCGGACGGTGACGGAGCTCAGGCGCCGCGCCAAATACCTCGCGGCGGACCTCGATTCCGGCGAGACGCTGATCATGCATCTCGGCATGAGCGGGCGCTTCGACGTGAGGCTGCCGGACGGGCGCAACCTATCCCCCGGCGACTTCTACCTCGAGGGCGCGCTCGGCGTGCCGAAGCACGACCATGTCGTGATGGCGATGGAGAACGGGGCGACCGTCACCTACAACGACGTCCGCCGCTTCGGCTTCATGGACCTCGTGCCGACCGACACGCTCGCGGCCTGCCGGCACTTCGCCGGAATGGGCATCGAGCCGCTGAGCGACGCCCTGACCGGGGAAGCGATCGCCCGCCTGTTCCGGCACCGGATCACGCCGCTGAAGAGCGCTCTCCTCGATCAGCGGCTGATCGCGGGCCTCGGCAACATCTACGTCTGCGAGGCCCTGCACAGGGCGGGCCTCCACCCCGAGACCCCCGCCGGCGCGCTGGCGCGCCGGGACGGCGGGCCGACCCCGAAGGCGCGTCGCCTCGCTCGCGTGATCGTGGAGGTCCTGACGGAGGCCGTGGCGGCGGGCGGCTCGACGCTGCGCGACTACGCCCACACGGACGGCGGCACGGGCGCCTTCCAGCACGCCTTCCGGGTCTACGACCGCGCCGGCGCGCCTTGCATCCGGGCGGGCTGCGGCGGGACCGTCGCCCGGATGGTGCAGGCGGGACGCTCCACCTTCTACTGCGCCGCCTGCCAGCCCGCGGCGACGCGCTAGCGGGGGGCGCGGGCGGCAATTTCGCCACAAATCTCGCTACGGTCGGCCCTCCGCGCGGTCACCTGACACGCGAAGGCAACCGTGCCATCCTGGCCGCTCCGTCCCGGCGCCGCATCCGGTGACGGGACGCGGCCGGTCGACGGGCCTGGGTCAGGAAGCGCGAGCCCGAGCAGGAATCCGATGTTCTTCCGCAGACGCAAGACGCCGGCGCCGACGCCGATCACCTCGGACGAGCCGGCTCTCCCGAACCGCCTCTCGCCGCGCTCGCCGGGCGAGGCGATCAAGCCCACCGCCGCCCTGCCGCCGCCCGAGGAGCCCGAGCGCGAGCGCGGCGGCCTGCTCGCCACGATCAGCGGCCTGCTCACCTTCGCGGTGGTGCTCGCCATCGGCGCCATGATCGGCCTCACCCTCTTCCAGCGGCAGGTTCAGGAGCCCGGCCCGCTCCAGGCCGACAAGGTCGTGGTCATCCCCTCGCGCAGCGGCACCGGCGAGATCGCCGAGATCCTCCATCGCGAGGGCGTCATCGCCCATACCGGCCTGTTCGAGCTCGCCGCCCGCTTCAGCGGCAAGCCCCCGCTCAAGGCCGGCGAGTACAACTTCAAGGCCCATGCCAGCATCAGCGAAGCCATCGACACGGTGACGTCGGGCCGGCAGGTGCAGCACGCCATCACCTTCCCGGAGGGCCTGACCAGCGAGCAGATCGTGGCGAAGCTCAACGAGAACGACATTCTCTCCGGCGAGGTCGGCGAGATCCCGCCCGAGGGCTCGCTCCTGCCCGACACCTACAAGTTCGAGCGCGGCGCCACCCGCCAGCAGATCGTCAACCTGATGCGCGGCAAGCATCGCGAGGTGCTCAACCAGATCTGGGCCCGCCGCAGCGCCGACGTTCCGGTCCGCACGCCCGCCGAGATGGTGACGCTGGCCTCGATCGTCGAGAAGGAGACGGGTCGCGCCGACGAGCGCCCCCGGGTCGCCGGCGTCTTCGTGAACCGCCTCAACAAGCGCATGAAGCTGCAATCGGACCCGACCATCGTGTACGGCCTCGTGGGAGGCCGCGGCACGCTCGGGCGCGGCATCCAGCGCTCCGAGATCGAGCGGGCGACGCCCTACAACACCTACGTGATCGAGGGCCTGCCGCCGGGCCCCATCGCCAATCCCGGCCGCGCCGCCCTCGAGGCGGTGGCCAACCCCTCCCGCACCAAGGACCTGTTCTTCGTGGCCGACGGCACCGGCGGCCACGCCTTCGCGGATTCGCTCGAGGGGCACCAGAAGAACGTCGCCCGCTGGCGCCAGGTGGAGCGCGCCCGGCAGGCTCCGGCGCCGGGCCAGGCGCCCGCGCCCGACGCGAGCGGCATCGACAAGGCCGAGCCGGCGGATGCCGGGGCGGCGCCGGGACGCGCCTCCGCCTACGCGCCGGGGACCAACGCGGCCTTCGCGCTCGACGGGAACCCGGGAGGGAAGTCCCGCGCCTTCGATGCCTCGGAGGGGACCAAGCTCGACCCGCTGAAGAACAAGACCTTCGACCTCAACTCGGCCAAGACCGTGCCGGTGCTGAAGCAGCCCTGACCGGGGCGGACATGTCCGGGGCGCGCGTGGACGCCTCGGCGGGGGGAGCGGTTCTCACATCATGATCGCCAGCATGACCGGGTTTGCCCGGGCCACCGGCACCACCGGCCCGGTGCAGTGGGCCTGGGAGGTGCGCAGCGTCAACGGACGCGGCCTCGACGTGCGCGTGCGCGTGCCGGGCGGCAACGACGCGGCCGGCGAGGTGGCCCGCACCGCCCTGCAGAAGATGCTGAGCCGGGGCCAGTGCCAGGTCTCTCTGAGCCTGACGCGGCCCGAGGCGGCGGCGCGCGTGCGCATCAACGAGGCACTGCTCGCCTCGCTCGCGGAGGCGGTCGCCCGCGTGCCCCGGCCGGAGGGGCTCGCCCCCGCCACCCTGGACGGGCTCCTCGGCGTGCGCGGCGTCGTCGAATCCGAGGAGGACGATGGCGCCGAGACCGAATCCCTGTCGCGCGACCTCGCGGAGGGCGTGGTGCAGCTCGTGGCCGACCTCGTCGAGGCGCGCCGCGCCGAGGGGCGCCAGCTCCACGAGATCGTCGCCGGGCAGCTCCTCGCCATGGCCGAGCTGACCCAGGCCGCCGAGGATTGTCCCGCCCGCAAGCCCGAGGCGGTGCGCGCCCGCCTCGCCGCCTCCGTGGCGAGCCTGATGGAGGCCGGCAGCTTCGACGCCGACCGCCTGCACCAGGAGGCGGTGCTCCTCGCCGCCAAGGCCGACGTGCGCGAGGAGCTCGACCGCCTGCGCGCGCATCTCGCGGCGGCGCGCGACCTGCTCGCCGCCGGCGGCGCCATCGGCCGGCGCCTCGATTTCCTGGCCCAGGAACTCGGCCGCGAGGCCAACACGCTCTGCGCCAAGGCGAACGATGTGAGCCTGTCGCGGATCGGACTCGACTTGAAGGCCGTGGTGGAGCAATTCCGCGAGCAGGTTCAGAACGTCGAGTAGGCCCGTGGATACGATGATGCGCTCACACCCCGGACAGGCGCGGGCATGACCGGAGCGACGGCGACGCCCCGCGACCCGATCGGCCGGCGCGGCCTGATCCTGATCCTGTCCTCGCCCTCGGGGGCGGGCAAGACGACGCTGACGCGGGCCATCGCGCAGGACGGCGGCTGGGGCCTCGAGCTCTCGATCTCGGTGACGACCCGGGCGCGCCGCCCCTCCGAGATCGACGGGCGCCACTACCACTTCATCGACCGCGAGGCCTTCGACGACCTGCGCGCCCGCGACGACCTCCTCGAATGGGCCGAGGTGCACGGCAACTTCTACGGCACGCCGCGCCGCCCCGTGGAGCGCGTTCTCGCGGCCGGCCGCGACATGATCTTCGACATCGACTACCAGGGCACCCGGCAGGTGCGCTCGAAGCTCACCGACGACGTCGTGACGGTGTTCATCCTGCCGCCCAGCCTGGCGGAGCTGCGCCAGCGGCTGGAGCGCCGGGCCGAGGATTCGCCCGCCACGATCGAGAAGCGGCTCGCCAATGCCCGCATCGAGATCCAGCGCTGGAGCGAGTACGACTACGTCATCGTCAACGACGATCTGCAGAACGCCTTCACGTCGCTGCAGGGGATTCTCACCGCCGAGCGGCTGAAGCGCACCCGGCGCACGGGACTGGCCGGCTTCGTGGGCGGTCTGCTCGAGGAGCCCGCCGCGGGCTGACGGCCGGCCTCACGGCGCGGCGCCCGCCTCCCGCGCCTCGGCCGGCGCCTCCGCCTCGCCGGCGCAGAGCCAGGCGCGCAGCGCGTCGAACGTCCGGGTCGCGGCCGCGACGGCCCCGTCGCCGGCCGGAGAGAGCGCCGCGGTCTCGTCGAGCCGCGCCCGGAAGGCCGCCCACAGCGCGCCGACGCGCCGCCCGTCCGCGAGGTAGTAGCGGCAACCGCCCCGCGCATCGAGGCCGTGCAGGGCGAGGATCCGGCGGCCGATCACCTGCCCGCCGAGGGTCGAGCCTTCGAGGACGTAGAGCGCGCCCATCGCGGCGGCCGGTCCTTCGAGGCGCGGCCGCGCCGGGCGGGGCAGGGCGGCGAGGTCGGGATCCGCGAGGCCGAGATGGCGGAGATCGGCCTCGAGCAGCGCAAGCCGGCGGCGCGGCGCGAAGAAGGCCTCGTCCTCGAGCGCCTCTCCGATCGCGGGCTCGTAGGCGGCGTGGAAGCCGTGGAAGCCCGCGAGCAGGTCGCGGTAGCCGGCGCGGGCCGCGACCCGCGCCTCCCAGTCGAGGTCGCGCTCCAGGCGCTCGTGCGCCTCGGCGGTCGCGTCGCGCAGGCGCGCGTGAAGGCTCGCGCGCTGCACGCTCAGGCCTCGATCGTGAAGCAGGCGCCGGGGTCGTTGACGACCTCGATCCGGGCGTCGATCTGCTCCAGCATCGCCCGGATCATCTTCATGCCGAGGCCGGTGCCCCGAGGCGTCACGTCGGTCCACGCGTCCGGCAGGCCGGCGCCGTCGTCGCAGACCCGCAGGCGCACGGCGCTCGGCCCGCAGGCCGCGACGCTCATCTCGACGCGGCCGCCGCCGGCCGGGCCCGCCGCGTACTTGAAGGCATTGGTCACGAGTTCCGTGGCGATGAGGGAGAGCGCCACCGCCTTGCGGTAGGGCACCATCACGCCGGGCTCCGCGCTCGTCTCGACGACGTGCCCGTCGCCCGCCATGCCGGCGAGGTCGCTGCACAGGTTCTCGATGGTCTGGCCGAGATCGACCTCCTCCACGCTCTCGGCCTGATAGAGGCTGTCGTGCACGCGCGCGACGCTCATCACCCGCGCCGAGGTCTCGGCGAAGGCCTGCCGGGCATCCGGGTCCGCGGTCTGGCGGCGCTGCATCTGGAGGAAGGCCGACACGATCTGGAGCGAGTTCTTCACCCGGTGGTCGATCTCGCGGGTGAGCAGGTCCTTCTGGACGAGGAGCTTCTCCTTGTCGGCGAGGAGCCCGGTCAGCGCGTCGATCTTGCGGCGCTGGCGCAGGACCACGCCCTCGACGGCCTCGGCCAGCGAGGAGGCGAGCGAGACCTGCCAGTCCGGCCAGGGCGCGGAAAAGCCCGTGCGCTGCTCGACCCAGCGCTCGAAGGACCGGCGCGGCAGCACCGCCACCGACCCGCTCCCCGCCAGGACCGGCTTGCGCGGGTCGCCGCCCCAGGTGACGGTGCTCGGAACCTCGGGCCGGAACCAGAGCAGCAGGTTGACCCGCGAGGCATCCACGAAGACGGCGAGCAGGCCGCTGGCGATCTCCCGGACCGGCGCCGCCTCCGGACAGGCCGCCGAGAGCGTGTCGGTCGCGTAGGCGGTGCTCGGAGCCGGCAACGTCTCCTTCAGCCAGCCCGCGATGGCCCGGACCTGATCGGGGGAGGGCGCCCGGCCGATCAGCGTCACGGCGTCGCCCGAGACGATCCCCGCGCCCGTGGCGCCGAACAGGTCGAGCAGCGTCACGGGGCCGGCGGTCAGCGCCCCGACGAAGTCGTCGGAGCGGGTGAGCGCGCGCACGAGGCGGCCTTCCGTATCGAGATGGGCCTGGCGCTCGGCCCAGAGGCGGCGGCCCTCGATCTCCTGCACCCGCATGGCCAGGGCGTCGGTCAGCACGGTCGCGGCCGCCCGCGTCTCGGGCGCCACGTAATGCGGCTGGCGGTGATGCCCGATCATCAGCCCCCAGAGCCGGCCCTCCACCATGATGGAGATCGACATGGAGCCGTTCACGCCGAGATTGCGCTGGTATTCGAGATGGATCGGCGAGAGCGTGCGGTGCTGCGCGAAGGTGAGGTCGATCGGCGCGTTGCCGGATTCCGGCGCGGCGACGAGCGGCACGGGCACGCAGTCGCGGTCGATCACGAAGCGGCTTCTGGCCTTCGTGTAGAGGGCGCGGGCCTGGGCCGGGATGTCCGAGGCGGGAAAGCGCAGGCCGAGGAGCGTGCGCGACCAGTCCGGCACCTTGTCCTCGGCGATGGCCTCGCCGTTCCAGGCGGGATCGAAGCGGTAGACCAGGACGCACTCGAAGCCCGTCAGGGCGCGGATCTCCAGCGCCGCGATCCGGGCCGCGCCCGTCAGGGTCTCGGCCGCGCGCAGGCGCGTCACCGCGAGCTCGGTATCGACCTGGCTCGCGACGCCGAAATCCTCGGGCCGCTCCGGCGCGCGCTCGATCTCGACGATCACCCGGCCCGCATGGGCGTGGGCGGCCGCGTAGCAGGTCGCGCCATCGCGCCCGGGCAGGCGCAGGGCGCAGCGGACCGAGCGCCCGTCGTCCAGGGTGGCGCTCGCGATCCGCGCCCGGATCACGTCGACGAAGGATGCGGGCAGCACGGCGCCGAGATCGCGCCCGGACAGCGGCGTGCCCTCGGCCGGGAACAGGTCGTGGATGTTCGAGCTGTGGGCGATGATGCGCAGGGTCTTCTGGTCCGCCGCCAGCATCGCCGCATTCGGCTGAATCGAGCCCGGGACATGGATCGGCTCGTGCTCGCAGAGGGCCGGGTCGACCGGCTCGGAACGGGCTCGGCGGCCGATCGCCGTCATCACGGCCTCCCGTGACGGCCCTGGACCGAGCGCCCCCAGCGGCGCGATCACGAGCCAGGCGCCCTCGGCGCCCTGCCGCATGTGGATGCGCGCCCGCACCGGCTGGGGCATGCGCCCGAAGACGAACTCGAAGCTCTCGTCGAGGCTGCCGCGGCGGATGCCAGCGAGGAAGCGGCCGTGGAAGCCCGGCACGTTCGTGCTCGGCGCCACCTCGCGGAAATAATGGCGCCCGATCACCGCGCCGGCGGACAGACCGGTCAGCATGCTCGCGGTCTCGTTGAAGACGCGGATCCGCCCGCTCGCGTCGAGCCCGATCACCCCGACATCGAGGCCGTCGAGGTCGCTGGGCGAGAGCGTGTCGAGATCGACCTGGCCGGCTTGGGACGTGCTCGGCGACATCAGGAGCGAAACGTGATCATGCTCCTGAAGGTATGGCCGGGGCGCGCCCGAAGCGCAATGCGGGCTCGCGGCCAGCCGACGGCGTCCGGCGCCGCCCGCCGCATCGGCTCAGGCACCGCCGTCGCAGAGCCGCGCGATCTCGGCGAGCGCGCTCTCGAATCCCTCCTCGACGGTCGGATGGTAGAAGGGCCGGTCGCGCAGGCGCTGCGCGGTCAATCCCTCCTGCACGGCGAGGGCGAGCAGGTGCGCGAGGTGCTCGACGTCGGGGCCGATCATCTCGCCGCCGAGCAGCCGGCCACTCCGTTCCGCCCAGATCCGGACGGCGCCCCGGTCGCGTCCCTCGATCCGGGCGCGTCCCTGGTCTCGGAAGCTCATGCCGCCGGTGATCCGGGTCTTCTCCTGGTCGGGGTCGTAGGGCGCCCCGACCGCCGCGGTCTCGGGCCGGGTGAAGACCATCGCGAGGGCGGTCCAGGGCTCGGGAGCCGTCAGGCCGCCGCCGGACGCGAGCCTCGCGGCATTGCGGCCGGCGATGCGCCCCTGGCGCGCCGCCTCGTGCAGCACCGGGCGCTCCGCGTTGGCGTCGCCCGCGATGAAGACCGGCGCGCCCGCACAGAGCAGCGTGCGGGCATCGAAGTCCGGCATGCCGTGCTCGCCGATGCGAAGCCCCGCCGCCTCGAGACCGAGCCCCTCGACGTTCGGGGGCCGGCCGGCGGCGGCCAGGACCCGGGACACCATCGCCTCGCCGCGGCTGCCGTCCGGCCTCTCGAAGACGAGGCGGACGCCGTCGCCCGCCGGCTCTCCGCCGATCACCGTCGTGCCGAGATGCAGCGTCATCTCGGCCCCGAAGATCCCGGTGGCGGCGGCCGTCAGGTCGGGATGCGCGAGTCCGGCGAGAGCGTGGCCGACGTCGAACAGGCTGACGGCGACGCCGAGGCGCGCCATGGCCTGCGCGATCTCGATGCCGACCGGACCGCCGCCGAGGACCCCGAGGGACGCCGGAAGATCGGCGATCTCGAAGACCGTGTCGGTGGTGAGCACCCGGTCGCCGAGGCTCCGCAGCGGCGGCGGGATGCTCGGGCTCGATCCCGTGGCGACGATCGCCGCGCGGAAGCGCAATCGCGTGTGCCCGTCGATCGCGAGCACGCCGCGCTCGAGGAAGCGGGCACGGCCCTGCAGCCGCTCGGATCGCGGCAGGCCATCGAGATCCTCGAGGACGAGGCGGACGAATCGATCGCGCTCGCGCCGCAGCCGATCGAGCACCGCCGGGCCGTCGACGTCGAGCCCTCGGACACGCAGGCCGAACTGCTCGGCCCCGCGCACGCCGTGGGCCGCCGCTGCGGCCGCGGCGAGGAGCTTCGAGGGCATGCATCCGACCCGCGCGCAGGTGGTGCCGCCGGGACCGGCCTCGATCAGCACGGCCTGCGCGCCCGCCTCCCGGGCCGCGCGGTGGGCCGCGATGCCCGCGGTGCCGGCCCCGATCACCGCGACGTCGCAGGACATCTCACGCATGGAAGGCCCTCACCGGGAATCGTCCCCCGTTCAACGCCGGCACTGGGCCTCAGCTGCCCATGGTCAGCACCGCGCCGCCATCGATCCGCAGGTTCTCGCCCGTGATGAAGCTCGCCTGCTCGGAGCACAGGAAGGCGACCGCCGCGGCGACCTCCTCCGGCCGGCCCCGGCGCTTGGCCACGATGCCGGGCCGCTTCTCGTCGAGGAAGGAGCGGATCGCCTCGTCGAAGGACACGCCGAGTTCCTCGGCGCGCTTCTCCATCATGGCGTCGGTCATCGGCGTCGCCACGAAGGCGGGCGCCACCGAGTTCACCATCACGCCGTCGGGCCCGTACGCCTTGGACAGGCCCTTGGCGAGGTTCATCAGGCCGGCCTTGGCGGCGCAGTAGGGCAGTTCTTCAACGTAGGGTTGCACCGCGTCCTCGGAGGTGAACAGGACGATCCGGCCCCAGCCGGCCTCGCGCATGGCCGGGATGAAGGCGCGCGCCGTCCGCACCGCCACCATCAGGTCGGCCTGGATGGTCGCGAGCCAGTCGTCGTCGCTGAGTTCGAGGAAGTCGCCGGTCGCGCCCGTGACGCCGGCGGCGTTGACGAGGATCGTCGGCCTCGCATCGAAGGCGGCGTCGGCGAAGGCCTTGAGCGTCTCGACGCCCTGCAGGCCGCTGAGGTCGGCCCCGATCGCCCGCACCTCGCCGAGGCCCGCCAGTTCCTTGGCGGCCGCCTGCACCTTGCCGTCCTCGATGTCGGTGAGGACGATTCTGACGCCCTCGCGCAGGAGGTATTTCGCGCTCTCGAAGCCCATGCCCGAATCGCCGCCCGTGACGACGGCCACGCGCCCGCTGATGCCGAGTTCCATGTGATGAAATCCCCGGTTTCCGGAAATCGCCACCGGCCGATCTCCGGGAAGCCGGCCGCGAGCCCGCCTGGGCCGGCGCCGCGCCCGATACCGGAAGTCCCTCCGATTGCGCAGTGGCGGGCCAACCCGGGCCGCGAGCGATCGTTCCGCGCGCGGGGCGACCTGCGGCAACCTGGCCGGGGACCGCGCCCCGGCCGCCCGCTCCCCTACCGGGGCGGCGCCATGCCCGGCGTGGAGCGCATCTCCGCCCGCTTCTCCGGGCTGCGCAACTGGCTGTAGGCGACGTTCGCGAAGCTGCCGATCACCGTGTGCCAGGGCGCGTTCCGGTAGAACTCGTTGTCCTTGGCGAGCTTGCAGAACACCGAGGTCAGACCGTTGACGACGTCGTCGCCGGAGGCGTTCGGATCCGCAGCCTTGACCTTCGGCAGAAGCGCGTCGAGGCGCGGGATGAAATCGTCCTGTTTGATGTTCGTCAATTGCCCGGTCGCGCCCGCCTCCTGCAGGGCCCGTGCGAGCTCGGGCTGCCCGATCTCGGAGCAGGGAGCGTTGCCGGCCAGCATCGTCTGGATCTTGCCGCGCGCCTCCGTGACGACGCCCTTCTGCGTGATGACCGGCGCGCTGTTGCCCCAGGAATTGCGGATGTAGTCGGTGACGTCCGCGATCTCCTGGTCCGTCATGCCCTGGCCGATCGCCAGCATCGGCGCGTAGCCGCTCCTGGCCGAGAGGCCGCCCAGGATGACGTTGATCACGGTCTGGGGCCCTTCCGCCTGCACCGAGGTGTTGCCCGCCAGCGCCGGGATCGCCCCCTCCACGCCCTTGCCGTCGGGCTTGTGGCAGGAGGAGCAGTAGCTGAGATAGGTCGCCGCGCCCGGCGCGTTCGGCTGGTTGAAGGCCTCCACGTCCTTGACCTTGTAGGTCTCCTTGGCCTTCTGCGTGCGCAGGTAGGCGACCATGGCCTTGAGGTCGGCGTCGGTCAGCTTGCTGAGGGATTCCTCGATGGTCTGCCGCATCGGGCCGGCCGCGACGCCGGGGCGATCGCCGGGCGCGGCGCCGGTCTTCAGGTAGGTGACGATCTGCTCGTCGGTCCAGGCCCCGATGCCCTGGTGGCCGTCCGGCGTGATGTTGGGCGCGTACCAGCCGTCGATGACGCCGCCGCCGAGCTTGCCGGCAAGCCCGCTGTTGCCGACGATCTTGCGCTCGTTGTGGCACATGCCGCAATGGCCGAGCCCCTCGACCAGATAGCCGCCGCGATTGACCTCGGGGCTCGCACCGGGATCGGGCTTGAACTCACCGGCGCTGAAGAAGGCGGTGCGCCAGGTGACGAGCGCCGTGCGGATGTTGAACGGGAAGGGGATCTCGCTCTCCTGCCGCGGCTCGTGCACGGGCTCGAGCGACTGGAGGTAGGCGTAGATGGCCTTCACGTCGTCCCGCGTGACCTTGGTGTACCAAGCGAAGGGGAAGGCGGGGTAGAGATAGGAGCCGTCCTTGCTGATGCCGTCGTGGAAGGCCCTGTAGAAGTCCTCCTCGCTCCAGGTGCCGAGGCCCGTCTCCTTGTCGGGCGTCAGGTTCGGGGTGCGGATCTTCCCGATCGGCGTGTTCAGCACGTAATTGCCGGCGAATTTCTTGCCGCTCGGCCCGGTATGGCAGGCGACGCAGTCGCCGGCGGTGACGAGGTACTCGCCGCGCTTGATCAGGTCCGAGTCGGCGCCCTGAGCCCGCGCCTCCGTGGCGAGCGGGACCGCCGCCAGGGAAATAAAACCGGAGGTGGCAGCAAGGGCGAGAATGCGATGCATGTTGCCAGTCTCCGGCTATTGAAGATGAGCGGAAGAACAGTTCAGTTTTGGGATCGCGCGTTGAACGCCGGCCGACTCGCCGTAGTTCCTCGCTCACGAATTCGTTTGGTGCGACCGAACGGCAGGGGTGCACCGGCGCGCAGCCTCAGGGCGAGCTCGGCGAGGTGCGCCCCGAAGGAGATCGCGAGCCAGCCCGCGATCGGCGGCCATTCCGCGCCGACGAGGCTCGCCCGGAGGGCCAGCATCAGCGCGGCGCCCGAGGCGAGGTTGAGGAGGAGCTGGGCGGGGGCCGGGCCGCGGCGGGTTCGGGCGCGCAGTGCGAGGAGGATCAGCGCCTCCAGGGCGACGAGGCCGAGGATCAGGTCGACGATGCGGCCGCTGGCGAAGAGGTCCGCCACGGCTCACCCGGCCCCGAACGGCCCGTTGAGGCGCACGATCGCGCGGTTCAGGATGGCCGCGATCCCGACCCAGACAAGATAGGGTAGGAGAAGCACGGCCCCGAGCGCGGTGACCGGCAGCGTCACGACGATCAGCGCAACGATCGAGAGCCACAGGAACACGACCTCGACGAACGCCCAGTCCGGCCGCTCCGCGCGGAAGAACAGGCCGCTCCAGGCGATGTTGAGGGCCGCGTTCACCCCGTAGGCCGAGAGCAGCGCCGCACGGGCCGGCGCATCGGGGCTCGCGTGCCAGGCCATCACGCCCGAGATCGCCGTGAGTGTGAAGATCGCGGTCCAGATCGGTCCGAAGGCCCAGTCCGGCGGCTTCCAGGCCGGCCGGCGCAGGGCGTGGTACCAGGGGCCCGTCACGGTCAGGAGGCCGCCCGCGACACCGACGACGAGCGCCGCCAGGGCGGCCACGCCCGCCGGCATCCAGTCCGGCGCGGAGCCGGTCACGGCGAGACCCAGCGGAACAGGTGCGCGAGGTCCTTGAAGAAGATGCGCGCGTGCGCGGCGGGCTTGGCGCGCACCAGCTCCTTGTTCATGTAGGCGTCCCAGGTGAGCTGCTGCACGTCCTTGTCGCGGCAGATCGAGACGAAGCGCTCGCGCAGGCCGTCGTTGCGGTACCAGACCGCCTGCATGATCCGCAGGACCAGGAAGACGCGGCCGTGCAGCCTCATGAAGCGGCGGCGGGCGAGCGCCAGCGCGCTCGCCCGGCCGGTCGCCAGGAAGGCTTCGGCCGCCTCGGCGGCGAGGCGCCCGCCGAGCATGGCGTAGTAGATGCCCTCGCCGGAGGCCGGGGCGACGATTCCGGCGGCGTCCCCCGTCAGCAGCACGTCGCGGCCGTTGTCCCACCTGCGCAGGGGCTTCAGCGGGATCGGGGCGCCCTCGCGCCGGAGCGTCGTGCCACCGTCGAGCCCCGTCGCGGCGCGCAAGGTCCGGATCGCGCCACGCAGCGAGAAGCCCTTGCGGGCGGAGCCGGTGCCGACGCTGATCGTCTCGCCGTGCGGGAAGATCCAGGCGTAGAAGTCGGGCGAGAGCTTGCCCTGGTAGAACACGTCGCAGCGCGTGCCCTCGAAATCGCCGCCGGAGGCGGGCCGGGCCACGATCTCGTGATAGGCGAAGACCTGCCGCATGGCGGCGTGGCCCGGGATCTCCGCCCGGCCGACCGCCGAGGTGGCGCCGTCCGCCCCGATGACGAGGCGCGCGCGCGCGGTCTCCTGCGTGCCGCCGCCGCCGCGGTACTGCACGTGCGCGCAGCCGGTGCCGTCCCGGACGATGCGCTCGAAGGTGCCGACCCGCTGCTCGGCTCCCGCCAGGACCGCGCGGTCGCGCAGCCAGGGGTCGAAATGCTCGCGGTCGACCATGCCGACGAAGCCGTCGCCGACCGGCATGTCGACGCGCCGCTCGGAGGGCGCGATCATGCGCGCCGACCTGATCCGGGCGACGAGGAGCTCGTCGGGGATCGCGAAGTCCCGGATGAGGCGGGGCGGGATCGCACCGCCGCAGGGCTTGATGCGGCCGGCCTTGTCGAGGAGGAGGACGCGGCGCCCCGCCCGCGCGAGGTCGGTCGCGGCGGTCGCACCCGCCGGCCCGCCGCCGACAACGATGACGTCGAAGGTGTCGGGCGCGGCCGGCTCGGACATGGCGTCTACCTCTCGAAGCGGGGTTCGAACGTGATGGCCGCGCGGTCGCGCAGGCGCCGCGGCACCCGGGTCGTCGCCGCGTGCTCGATGCGCAGCGCGATGAACGTGGCGAGACCGAACAGCAGCGCCTCGCCCGTGAACACCGCCGCGTAGGCCTGCACGGGCGAGGGCGCGACGAGGCGGGCGAGGTCGACCGCGACCGTGCCGAGGAAGCCGCCCGCGCCGAAGGCGACGCCCTGGGCCGCGCCCCAGACGCCCATCCGGGTGCCGCGCTCGGCCTCGCCGCCCGCGCCGGCGAGCCCCATCATCGAGCCGATCGCCGCCACCGCGAAGATGCCGTTGAACAGCCCGAGGGCGAAGACGAGCGCGCGCAGCGGGCAGTCAGGCCCGATCAGGCCGCCGGCCGCGATGCCCGCGAGCGCCGCGCCCGACCCCGCGCAGCCGATCGCGGTCCAGAGCTTCAGCGAGCCGAGACGCGGCCCGCCGATTCCCATGGTGACCGCCGCCACGAACAGCATCCCGGCCAGAACGCCGCCGTGCTGCAGGCCGGCAAGCTTGGTGGTGGCGCCCGGCGTCATCGCGAAGACGAGACCGGCGAAGGGTTCGAGGATCAGCTCCTGCGCGCTGTAGGCCAGCATCGCCACGAAGATGAAGATCGTGAAGCGGCGCGAGGCGGGCTCCGCCCAGACCCGGGCGAGCACGGTGAGGAAGGGCGGCTTGCGCTCGGGGCGGGCCGCCGATGCGGCGGACCGGGACGGCTCGACCCCCCGGACGGCCAGCACGGCCACCGCCAGGGCGATCGCCGAGACGCTGCCCGAGACCGCCACGAGCCGCGCGCCCGAGAACGGGTCGAGGAAATGCCCGGCGAGCGGCGCCGTGACGGCGAAGCCCGCGATCATCATCACCCAGACGATGGTCGCCGCCGCGCCGCGTCGCCGCTCCTCGACGCCGGTGGCGAGCAGCACGAGAAGCGAGGTCCCGGCCGCTCCCGCGCCGATCCCGACGGTCAGGAAGGCGAGGATCGCGAGCGCGAGGCCGGCCGGCAGGCTCGCCTCGGCGAGCGCCGTCGCGACCGCCGCGCCGAAGCCGCCGAGCGCCAGGGCGGCCATGCCGCCGATGATCCAGGGCGTGCGCCGCCCGCCGACATCCGAGCCGTAGCCCCAGCGCGGGCGCAGCACCTGCACGGCATAGTGCAGCGCCACGAGGCCGCCCGGAACGATGGCCGGCAGGGCGAGCTCCACCACCATCACGCGGTTGATCGTCGAGGTCATCAGCACGACGACGGCGCCGAGGGCCGTCTGGACAAGGCCGAGCCGGACGATCTGGGCCCAGGTGAAGGGCATCGCGGTAGGCATCACATCGCCCCCTGCACGATCGGCCGCAGCGCGAAGGCCGCGACCAGCATGCCGATGACGTAGAGCGTGGTGCCGGTGCCGTTGTACCAGGCCGCGCGCTCGCGCGGCCGCTTCAGGAACTGCGCCATCAGCGCGAGCTGCCCGGCGAGCAGCAGCCCGATCGCGCCGGCATACCAGGTCCGTTCCCAGACGAGGAGGAGCGAGACAACGAGCGTCTGCGGCAGCGCCATGACGAGGCAGGCGAAGACGGCCGCGTTCCTGGCCCCCATCTGGACCGGGATCGAGCGCAGGCCGAGCGCCCGGTCGCCCTCGATCGACTTGAAGTCGTTGAGGGTCATGATGCCGTGCGCGCCGATGGCATAGAGCAGGGCGATCACGACGACGCGCCGGTCGGGCATCGCGGCGGCCATCACGGCGGCGCCGGTGAACCAGGGCAGCCCCTCGTAGCAGAGCCCGCAGGCCGCGTTGCCCCACCAGCCGTTCTTCTTCAGGCGGATCGGCGGGGCCGAGTAGATCCAGGCGAGCACCAGCCCGAACAGCGCCGCGCCGAGCACCCACGGCCCGAGCATGGCCGCGACCACGAGCGAGAGCACGGTCCAGCCCGCGGCGAGGTAGAGGCCCCAGCGGCCGGGAATGCGCCCGGACGGGATCGGCCGGTTCGGCTCGTTGATCGCGTCGACGTGACGGTCGAACCAGTCATTCGCCGCCTGGCTCGTCGCGCAGACGAGCGGTCCGGCGAGCAGGATGCCCGTCGCGATCACCGGCCATTGCCCGGCCGTCGGCTGGCCCGACGAGACGACCCCGCAGGCGAAGGCCCACATTGGCGCGAACCACGTGATCGGCTTCAGAAGCTCGATGAGTGCGCTTGGGGCCGGCGTTGCCATGGCGGTGACGCTATTTTTGGACGATGCGAGTGTCAAGTTGATATGACACTACACGCGATCGTTATCCTGGGTCCGCCGGTGCGGATCGGAACCGAGGCCGCACGGTGGCAGGATGGCCGCTCCCCGGCAGGGTTCGACGACGATGCCCAGCTTCCTGCTCCGGCGCGAGTTCCTGTTCCTGGCGGCCGCCATCGTGCTGGCGGCGGTCTCGGCGCTCGCGATCTACGTCTCCCAGGCCACGACCCTGACGGTCGCGGTCGCGCCCAAGGGCGGGACCGAGCCGCCGCTGATCCGGGCCTACGCGCAGGCGCTCGAGTCCGGCCGAGAGAACATCCGCCTGAGGATCCTGCCCTTCGACGACGTGCGCGAGAGCGCGGCCGCGCTCCAGGACGGCCGCGCCGACCTCGCGGTGGTCCGTCCGGACGTGGCCATGCCCCGGAACGGCCTGACCCTGGCGATCCTGCGCGACCAGGCCATGATCATCGCCTCGCCGGAGCCCGCGGGAATCCGGCATTTCCCCGACCTCGCCAGGAAGCGCCTCGGCATCGCGGCCCACCGCGAGGCCGACCGCGAGGTGCTGCGGAGCCTGCTCGACTATTACGGGCTGACCCTCCTGACCGAGATGCCGACCGGTCCGCTGCCGAAGGATTCGGTGCTGCTCGTGCCCGTCGAGGCGAATGCCCTGGAGGCGGCCTTCACGGCCAGGCACATCGACGCCGTCGTCTCGATCATCGCGCCCGCGACGCCGGCGGCGCTCGCGATCGTGAACGCCGTCTCCGCGGCGAGCCGCAACCGGAAGGTCTCGTTCGTCGCGGTCGAGGACGCCGAGGCGATCATCGAGCGCCTGCCCAAGCTCCAGGCGGTGACGATGCCGGCGGGCATCTTCGGGGGAAACCCGAAACTGCCCGACGATGAGGTGAAGACCGTGGGCGCGTCCTATCGTCTGATGGCCACGCCGTCGCTCGGCCGCATCGCGGCCGCCGACGTGACGCAGCACCTGTTCGAGCTGCGCAGCCAGTATGCGGAGACGACGCCGGCGGGCGACTACATGCTGGCGCCGAGCTACGAGACCACGGCCGCGGCCACGAGCGCGCGCCTGCCGATCCATCCGGGCGCGATCGACTATTACGAGCGCGAGCAGCGCAGCTTCCTCGACCGGTACCAGGACTGGATCTACATCCTCGCCTCGATCGGCGGCGGCCTCGGCTCGGGCTTCGCGTGGCTGAGCCAGCGCGTGGCGCGCACCCGCCGGGAGCGCACGGACGTGGTGCTCGACCGTCTGCTGGAGATCCTCGAGGAAACCCACGCGGCGCGGGCGCCCCCGGATCTCGACGCCCTCACGCGCGAGATCGACACGCTGGCCGCCGACGTCGTGCGCCACACCCGCGAGCGCGAGACGGATACCCGCACCTTCGGCAGCCTGACGCTCGCGATCGATGGCGCTCGCTCAGCGGTGGCTGCCGCGCGCCGCCGCGTCGAGGCGGGAGGCGCGGCCGCGTCGCGCCCGAGGGCCGCCGAGTGAGCCCGGCGTCAGAGCCTCACTCGTGCGCCTCGGCATCCTCCGCGCCGTCGAGGTCGCCGATGCCGTAGCGGCGCAGCTTCGCGTAGAGGCCCTGCCGGCTGAGGCCCAGCATCTCGGCGGCGGAGGCGCGGTTGTCCCGGGTGATCCGGAGCGCGGCCTCGATGCAGAGGCGCTCGATGAGATCCGTGGTCTCGCGCACCAGGTTCTTCATCGAGACGCGGCCGACGAGCTCGGTCATCTGCTCGACGGAGCGGGGGAGTTCGTGACCGCCGGCGGGAGCGGGGGCCGGCCGGCGCGGCGCGCCCCGGATCGTGAAGCCGAGACAGGGATGCTCGCCCTGCGCGACGGAGACCGCGGCGACCTCGACCGCCTCGACGGAGCCGAGTTCTCCGCGCAGGCTCGTGGCGTAGTGGCGGACGGCGCCGTGCTCGGTCAGGGTCGCGAACAGGGCCGCGGCCTCGGTCTCCTCGCGGCCGAGCCAGCGGTCGAGCGGCTCGCCGCGGGCCTGCTCCTCGGTGGCGAGCTGCGCGAGGTCGAGAAAGGCCCCATTGGCGGCCAGGATCCGGCGCGCGGGATCCGTGACGACGAAGCCCTCGGGCAGCGCGTCGACCACTTCGAGCACGGAGGCGGCGCGGGGCGGCTCCGGCCCGCCAGCCTCCTGGCCGGACAGGCGCAGCAGCGCGCTCGCCGCGTTCTCCTGCCGGAACAGGGAGGCGGCGACCCGGGTCGGCCCGCGTCCGTTGCCGAGCCTCGCCAGGAGGTCGTCGGCCTGGCCCGTGATCCTCAGGCCGGCAAACAGCGATTCGAGTTCGCGGGCGCTGCCGGGGTCGAACAGATCGACCACGTCCTGCCCGAGGATGCGCTTCTCGGGCCGCCCGATCAGGCGGGCCGCGGCGGGGTTCACCTCGGTCACGCGCCGCGTGCCCGCATCGACCACGAGCACCGGCTCGTCGGCGAGCTGGAACAGCATGCGGTAGCGCGTCTCGGCGCCGCGCAGGCGGAGATAGTCGCGCTCGAGCGCCTGCTGCGTCTCGGCGAGCTTGCGCTGGAGAGCCGCGGTCGCCCGCAGGTTCCGGCCGATCACGATGATCGGGCCATCCGCGGTCAGCCGCATCGACGCGTAGGTCACCGGCAGGTCGGCGCCGCTGCGCGAGGGGTGGTTCACCTGCCGCCACCGCGTCACCGCACCGGGCGCGGCATCCCTCAGAAGCGCGTCGATCTTCGGGCGGCTCTCGACCGTGACGATGTCGATCCAGCGCTTGCCGACCCAGTTCTCGCAGCCCTCCTCGGCGAGATCGGCGCCGGCGAAGGTGGCGTCGCGGATGATTCCCTCCGAATCGACCACGAGCGAGAGGTCGGAGGCGGCCGCAACGAGGATGCCCGCCGCCTCTCCGCCGAGAGCGCCGAGGGACTCGTGAAATGCCGCGAGCGGTCTATGCGCGGCTGGGCTCGCCAGACTGGTCAATGATCACCACGTTGTGATGTCGTCGGACAGGTCTTTCAGCAGGCTCTGGCCCGTAGATCAAGCAAGCTTTCGGCAGCGAGGACCGCGCGGAACGCATCCGTGGCCGTTCCATCGGCACCGACGAGGTTCGCGTAGCCGGGGTTTTCCACAAAGATCGATCCGCCAACGAGGATGCGCAGGTCGGGGTTGCATGAGGCGCGGCGCATATCGCGCACCGTCTCGGTGAGGGTGGGCAGCAGCACCTCGCAGCCGAGCGAGAGGCCGGCGACGTCGAACCAGCCGCGCCGGACCAGCGCGAGCGGGTCGGCGTCGCGCTCGAGCCAGGTACCGACCACCTCCCAGCCGGCCTCGCGAAAGAACCGCTCGATGATCGACAATCCGAACAGGTGCGTCTCGCCCGGGCAGGGACACAGCAGGATGCTGCGCCCGCAATCGGCTTCGTCGGCGTCGCCGCCGTAGCGGGCCGACAGGTCGTGCATCACCCTCTGTAGGCGTCCCATGGCGACGGTCAGCTCGGTGAAGTCGCAGAGATCCTCCTCCCACAGCATCCCGAGATGGCGCGCCGCCGGAGTGAGCAGGTCGAGGAGCAGGCTGTTGAGCGACAGGCCGTCCTCCACGAGGGCGGTGATGCGCGCCTCGACATCCTCGCCGGCAGGCGCCAGGACGAGCGCCGCGAAGGTCGCGATCTCCGCCGGTGTCGGTTTGCGAAAAGGGCGGAAGGCCGTCCGCGACCGGGCCCTGTGAGTGAGCATCAGCCGGGGGATGATCTCCCCCTCGACCACGCGGGCGAGATGGCCGTGCCAGCGGTGGCGGCTCGGTTCGATCCAGGGTTCGAGGCCGGCATCCAAGAGCGCGCAAGCCTCGTTTTCGTCGCGGGTCGGATGCCCGTCGGCGAATCGCCCGCCACTCTGGCTCGCGTCATCCATTGGTTCCTCCCAATGTCTCTGACGGCGTCTTGCTTCGGGTCGATCTTGCAGGTCGAGAGCGACGTCTTTGTCGGCGCCGCCCTCGTGAGCGGGGCGGCTTCAAGCCAGACGATACGCATTCCCGCACCTTTGGCAATGCTCACGGTCTGACGGTACCAACGAATATTGTCAATTTCGTTTGACGTAAAGTCCGGTTGACACTCGTCTGGGCAATTCCTAGGCTCCCCGAGAGCCGGCCCATCGAGAGGCGGGCCGCATGGGCAGGAATGGGGCGTAAGCGATGGGTCCGATGGGCCAGCCGACACGACCGCCGCTCTACACCGCAGCCGAGCGCGCGCGCCGCGACGCCACCCGCTGGACCCTCGTCCAGGGCATCCTCGCCCCGCTGCAATTCCTCGTCTTCCTGGTCAGCCTCGCGCTGGTCCTGCGGACGCTCGCGACCGGGGAGGGCGAGGCCGCGGCAAATCTCTCGGTCGTCGCCAAGACGCTCGTGCTCTACGCCATCATGGTGACGGGCTCGATCTGGGAGAAGGCCGTCTTCGGGCGCTATCTCTTCGCCCCCGCCTTCTTCTGGGAGGACGCCGTCAGCATGCTGGTGCTGGCGCTGCACACGGCCTACCTCGCGGCGCTCGGCCTCGGCCTGCTCGACACCGCCGGCCTGATGTGGCTCGCGCTCGCGGCCTACCTCGCCTACGCGGCCAACGCGACGCAGTTCGTCCTGAAATTGCGCGCGGCGCGGCTCCAGGTCCCGGCGCGGCCGCCCCGGGCAGCGGGGATCGCGCAAGGGATCGCCCGGCGCCAAGGGATCGCCCGGCGCATCGCCCCGGAGATCGTCCGATGAACGCGCACGCGCCGGTCCCCGCCCCGGGCGGCTGCGGCGGCATCGCGCCGCGCCAGGAGCGCGGCCAGCGGGCAGTGTTCTGCGGGCTGACCGGCATCGTCTGGCTGCACCGCAAGATCCAGGACGCGTTCTTCCTCGTCGTCGGCTCGCGCACCTGCGCCCACCTGATCCAGTCGGCGGCGGGGGTCATGATCTTCGCCGAGCCGCGCTTCGCCACGGCGATCATCGACGAGCGGGATCTCGCGGGGCTCGCCGACATGCACGACGAGCTCGACCGGGTGGTGCGCCGCCTGGTCGAGCGACGGCCCGAGATCCGGCTCCTGTTCCTCGTCGGCTCCTGCCCCTCAGAGGTGATCAAGCTCGATCTCGGGCGCGCGGCGATGCGCCTGTCGCGGACCTTCGCGCCGGACGTGCGCGTGCTGAGCTACTCGGGCAGCGGCATCGAGACGACCTTCACGCAGGGCGAGGATGCCTGCCTCGCCGCGCTCGTCCCGGAGATGCCGGCGGAGCCCGTGAACGCCGCCCCCTCGCTCCTCGTCGTCGGCGCGCTGGCGGACGTGGTCGAGGATCAGTTCGCGCGCCTCTTTGCGGATCTCGGCATCGCGCCGGTCCGCATGCTGCCGCCCCGCCGGGCCGGGGCGCTTCCGCCGATCGGCCCGAACACGGCCTATCTCCTGGCCCAGCCCTTCCTGGCCGACACGGCGCGGGCGCTTGAGGCGCGCGGCGCCACGCGGCTCGCGGCGCCGTTCCCCCTCGGGGCCGAGGGCACGACGCGCTGGCTGAAGGCCGCCGCCGATGCCTGGCTCGTGCCTGCCGCCCGCTTCGACGCGGTCGTCGCTCCGGGCCTGCGGCGGGCCGAGCAGGCGCTCGGCCCCCACCGGGCGCGGCTTGCCGGCAAGCGGGCCTTCCTCTTCCCCGATTCGCAGCTCGAGGTGCCGCTCGCCCGCTTCCTCGCGCGCGAGCTCGGCATGGCGCTCGTCGAGGTCGGCACGCCCTACCTGCACCGCGCCCACCTCGCCGAGGAGCTGGCGCTGCTGCCCGCCGGCACCGAGGTGGTCGAGGGCCAGAGCCTCGACGATCAGCTCGACCGCGCCCGGGCCGCGAGGCCGGACCTCACGGTCTGCGGGCTCGGCCTCGCCAATCCGCTCGAGGCGGAAGGGCTGGCGACCAAGTGGTCGATCGAGCTCCTGTTCACGCCGATCCAGGGCTACGAGCAGGCGGGCGACCTCGCGGAACTCTTCGCGCGCCCGCTCGTGCGGCGCACGCGTCTGGAGGTGTAGCGATGCAGCTCACCGTCTGGACCTACGAGGGCCCGCCCCATATCGGCGCGATGCGGGTCGCCACCGCGATGCGCGGCCTCCACTACGTGCTGCACGCGCCGCAGGGCGACACCTACGCCGACCTCCTCTTCACGATGATCGAGCGCGGCACGAAGCGCCCGCCGGTCACCTACACCACCTTCCAGGCCCGCGACCTCGGGGCGGACACCGCCGAGATCTTCAAGCGCGCGGCGGCCGAGGCCTACGAGCGGTTCCGGCCGGAGGCGATGATCGTCGGGGCCTCCTGCACGGCCGAGCTGATCCAGGACGATCCGGGCGGCCTCGCCGCGGCGCTCGCCCTGCCGGTCCCGGTCGTGCCGCTCGAATTGCCGGCCTACCAGAAAAAGGAGAACTGGGGCGCCTCGGAGACCTTCTACCGGCTGGTGCGGGCGCTGTCTGGACCGGCACCCGCACCGGGAGCCCCGCGCGCGAGCGCCGAGGGCCGGCGCCCCCTTTGTAACCTGCTGGGGCCGACCGCCCTCGGCTTCCGCCACCGGGACGACGTCGCGGAGATCACGGGGCTGCTCGCCCGGCTCGGCATCGACGTCAACGTCACGGCGCCGCTCGGCGCCTCGCCCGCCGATCTGGGACGGCTCGGGGCGGCCGACTTCAACGTGGTGCTCTATCCCGAGGTGGCGCGCGCGGCCGCCCTCCACCTGCAGCGGACGTTCGGCCAGCCGATGGTCGAGACGGTGCCGATCGGCGTCGGGGCCACGATCCGCTTCGTCGAGGAAGTGGCGGCTTTGGCCGGGCTCGACCCGGCGCCGGTGCTGGCGGGCGCGCCCTCGCGCCTGCCCTGGTACTCGCGCTCCGTCGACTCGACCTATCTGACGGGCAAGCGGGTCTTCATCTTCGGGGACGCCACCCACGCGCTGGCCGCCGCCCGGGTCGCGGCGGCCGAGCTCGGCTTCCGGGTGGTCGGGCTCGGCACCTACAGCCGCGAATTCGCCCGCGAGGTGCGCGCCGAGGCCGAAGTCCACGGCATCGAGGCGCTGATCACGGACGATTACCTCGACGTCGAGGGGGCGATCCAGGCCGCGAACCCCGAGCTCGTGCTCGGCACCCAGATGGAGCGCCACGTCGCCAAGCGGCTCGGCCTGCCCTGCGCGGTGATCTCGGCGCCCGTCCACGTGCAGGACTTCCCGGCGCGCACCTCTCCGCAGATGGGATTCGAGGGCGCCAACGTCCTGTTCGACACGCTCGTGCACCCCCTGATGATGGGGCTCGAGGAGCACCTGCTCGGCATGTTCCGCGAGGACCGCGAGTTCGGAGACAGGGCACCCTCGCATCTCGGCCACCGCGTCCCGCCCCGGGCCGCCGACGCGCCGGCACCGGCCGCCGCCGCGGCCGAGGCCGCCCCGGTCCCACACCCTCCCGCGCAGGCGGGGGAGGCGCGCGCCCCCTGGGCGGCCGATGCCGAGAAGGAACTGAAGAAGATCCCGTTCTTCGTGCGGGCACGGGCCCGCGCGAACACCGAGCGCTTCGCCCGGGAGCGGGCGCTGCCGCTCATCACCATCGAGACCCTGTACGATGCCAAAGCGCATTTCGGCCGCTGAGCGGCCCGACATCCGCGTCGTCATCGTGACGCTCGACAACCACCTGGCGAGCGCCGTCGAGCGCGCGCGCGTCCGCCTCGCCGCCGAGATGCCGGGGCTTGCCTTAAGCTTCCACGCGGCCGCCGAGTGGGAGGCGGATCCGGGGAGCCTCGCCGCCTGCAAGGGCGACATCGCGCGGGCCGACATCGTGCTCTCGGCCATGCTGTTCCTCGACGAGCATGTGCGGGCGATCCTGCCCGACCTCCTGGCGCGGCGGCCCGATTGCGACGCCATGGTCGGCTGCCTCTCGGCCGGCGAGATCGTGCGGACCACGCGGCTCAACCGCTTCAACATGGACGGTTCGCAGCGCGGTGCCCTCGACTTCCTGAAGCGACTGCGCGGCAAGGGACCGCAGCAGGGCAACGCCGCGCGCCAGATGGCGCTGATCCGCAAGCTGCCGAAGATCCTGCGCTTCATCCCGGGCTCCGCGCAGGACGTGCGGGCCTATTTCCTGACCCTGCAATACTGGCTCGCCGGCTCGGACGAGAACGTCGCGAGCCTCGTGCGCTTCCTCGTCGGCCGCTACGCGGCGGGCCCGCGCGCGGCCTGGCGCGAGATCGCGGCGGCGCCCGCCCCCCTGAGCTACCCCGAGACCGGTCTCTACCACCCGCGCATGCGGGCCCGCGTCGGCGCCGAGGTCGGGCACCTGCCGCGCCCGCAAGGACCGGCGCGGGGCCGCGTCGGGCTCCTGCTGATGCGCTCCTACGTGCTCGCCGGGAACACGGCCCACTACGACGGCGTCATCGCGGCGCTCGAAGCGCGCGGCCTCGCGGTGGTGCCGGCCTTCGCCAGCGGCCTCGACAACCGCCCCGCCGTCGACGCCTTCTTCCGCCGCGACGATGGCCCGGCGATCGACGCGCTCGTCTCGCTCACCGGTTTCTCCCTCGTCGGCGGCCCCGCCTACAACGACGCCGCGGCCGCCGAGGCGATGCTGCGGGGCCTCGACGTGCCCTACCTCGCCGCCCAGGCCGTCGAGTTCCAGACGATCGAGCAGTGGGAGGGCTCCGACCGCGGCCTCTCGCCGGTCGAGGCCACCATGATGGTGGCGATCCCCGAGCTCGACGGGGCGACCGCCCCGATGGTGTTCGGCGGCCGCTCGTCGCGCTCCGGCCCGGAGCGCGCCCGCGACATGAGCGTACATCCCGAGCGCGCCGAGAGGCTCGCCGCCCGCGTCGAGCGCCTCGTGGCGCTGCGCCGCCGCCCGAAGGCGGAGCGGCACGTCGCCATCGTGCTGTTCAACTTCCCGCCCAATGCCGGCAGCACCGGCACGGCCGCCTTCCTGTCGGTCTACGCCTCGCTCCACAACGTGCTGAAGGGCCTCGCCGCCGACGGCTACGCGGTGGAGGTTCCCGACACCGTCGACGACCTGCGCAACCGGATCCTGGCCGGCAACGCCGCCCGCCACGGCACCGCCGCCAACGTGCTCGCGCGCGTCCCCGCCGACGAGCATGTCCGCCGCGAGCCGCACCTCGCCGAGATCGAGGCGCAGTGGGGACCGGCGCCCGGCCGCCACCAGAGCGACGGGTCCGGCCTCCTCGTCCTCGGGGCGCGGTTCGGCAACGTCCTCGTCGGGGTGCAGCCCGCCTTCGGCTACGAGGGCGACCCGATGCGGCTCCTGTTCGAGAAGGGCTTCGCGCCGACCCACGCCTTCTCGGCCTTCTACCGCTACCTGCGCGAGGATTTCGCCGCCGACGCCCTGCTGCATTTCGGCACCCACGGGGCGCTCGAGTTCATGCCCGGCAAGCAGACCGGGCTCTCCGCCGCCTGCTGGCCCGAACGGCTGATCGGCGAAGTGCCGAACCTCTATCTCTACGCGGCCAACAATCCCTCCGAGGGCACGCTCGCCAAGCGTCGCTCGGCCGCGACCCTCGTGAGCTACCTGACCCCGAGCCTCGCCCAGGCCGGCCTCTATCGCGGCCTGATCGAGCTGAAGGCCTCGATCGAGCGCTGGCGCGGCCTCGAGCCCGAGGCGGAGGCCGAGCGGCGCGACCTCGGCGCCCTGATCCAGGGCCAGGCCGCAGCCCTCGACCTCGCCCCGGCCGAGCCCGCCTGGGGGCACGACCTGCGCGAGACGATCGCGGCGCTCGCCCGCGCGGTGAGCGAATTGGAGCACACGCTGATCCCGCACGGCCTGCACGTGGTCGGGCAGGGCACGCCGCCCGAGGAGCGGGCGGAGCTTCTCGCCGCCCTCGCCGAGGCCTCGCACGGGCTTGCCCTGCCGGTCGCCTCGGTGGCGGCCCTCCTCGACGGCGCCGGGGCCGACGCCGTGCTGCGGGAGGCGGGCCTGCCCCAGGACGAGGAGCACCGCGCCGCGATCGCCTCGCTGAAGGCGGCGGACCGCCTGCTCGCCGAGGATCACGAGGTGCCGGCCCTGCTGCGCGCCCTCGACGGGCGCTTCATCCCGCCGGTGCCCGGCGGCGATCTCCTGCGCAACCCCGCCGTACTGCCGACGGGCCGCAACCTGCACGGCTTCGACCCCTACCGGCTGCCCTCGGCCTTCGCGGTGGCCGACGGCGCGCGCCAGGTCGGGCGCATCCTCGCGCGCTACGCGGAGGGCGGGACGCGGCTCCCGGAGAGCATCGCCATCGTCCTGTGGGGCACCGACAACCTGAAGAGCGAGGGCGGCCCGATCGCCCAGGCGCTGGCGCTGATGGGCGCCGAGCCCCGCTTCGACGGATACGGCCGCCTCTGCGGCGCGAGCCTGATCCCGCTCGAGACGCTCGGGCGCCCGCGCATCGACGTGGTGGTGACGCTCTCGGGCATCTTTCGCGATCTGCTGCCGCTGCAGACGAAGCTCCTGGCGGAAGCGTCCTACCTGGCCGCGACCGCGGACGAGCCGGCGGAGCACAACTTCGTGCGCAAGCACGCACTGGCCATCCAGGCCGAGCACGGCATCGATCTCGAGACGGCGGCTCTGCGTGTCTTCTCGAACGCGGAGGGCGCCTACGGGGCGAACGTCAACCACCTCGTCGATTCGGGCCGCTGGGACGACGAGACGGAGCTCTGCGAGACCTTCTCGCGCCGCAAGTCCTTCGCCTACGGCCGCAGCGGCAAGGCGGCGCCCCAGCGCGCGCTGATGCAGAGCGTGCTCGCCTCCGTCGACCTCGCCTACCAGAACCTCGACTCGGTCGAGGTCGGCGTCACCTCGGTCGACCACTACTTCGACGGGCTCGGCGGCATGGGGCGGGCGGTGGCCCGCGCCAAGGGCGAGAGCGTGCCGATCTACATCAGCGACCAGACCCGCGGGGAGGGCAGGGTGCGCTCGCTCTCCGAGCAGGTGGCGCTCGAGACGCGCACCCGCATGCTCAACCCGAAATGGGTCGAGGGCATGCTCGGCCACGGCTACGAGGGCGTGCGCCAGATCGAGGCGCACCTCACCAACACGGTCGGCTGGTCGGCCACCACCAACCAGGTCGCGCCCTGGATCTACCAGCGCATCACCGAGACCTACGTGCTCGACCCTGCCATGCGCGAGCGCATGGCGACATTGAACCCCACCGCCTCCGCCAAGGTCGCCCACCGGCTGATCGAGGCGCACGAGCGCGGCTTCTGGACCCCCGACGCCGCGACGCGCGAAGCGCTCGACCGCGCCGAGGAGGAGCTGGAGGACCGCCTCGAGGGCATCGCTCCTGGAGTCGCCGCATGAACATCCCCATCCGGAACCCCGTGGCCGCGCGCCGGCAGCCCGAGGGCAGCGTCCAGGTCGAGCTCGACCCGAACGTGAGGATCGGCACCGCCAAGGTCTTCGCGATCTACGGCAAGGGCGGCATCGGCAAGTCCACCACCTCCTCGAACCTGTCGGTGGCCTTCTCGAAGCTGGGCAAGCGGGTCCTGCAGATCGGCTGCGACCCCAAGCACGATTCGACCTTCACGCTGACGAAGCGCCTCGCCCCGACCGTGATCGATGCGCTGGAGGCCGTGCAGTTCCATTCCGAGGAGCTGCGCGTCGAGGATTTCGTGGCCGAGGGCTACAACGGCGTGATGTGCGTCGAGGCCGGCGGGCCGCCGGCCGGCACCGGCTGCGGCGGCTACGTGGTCGGCCAGACGGTGAAGCTCCTCAAGGAGCACCACCTGCTCGAGGACACCGACGTCGTCATCTTCGACGTGCTCGGCGACGTGGTCTGCGGCGGCTTCGCCTCGCCGCTCCAGCACGCCGAGCAGGCCCTGATCGTCACGGCAAACGATTTCGACTCGATCTTCGCCATGAACCGGATCGTCGCGGCGATCCACGCCAAGGCGAAGAACTACAACGTGCGCCTCGGCGGCGTCATCGCCAACCGCTCGGCCAAGACCGACGAGATCGACCGCTTCAACGCCGCGGTCGGGCTGGAGCGGGTCGCCCACTTCCCCGATCTCGACGTGGTGCGCCGCTCGCGCCTCAAGAAGTCGACGCTGTTCGAGATGGAGCCGACGCCCGAGCTCGAGGCGGTCCAGAACGAGTACCTGCGGCTCGCGGCCTATCTCTGGGCCGGCGGCAAGCCGCTCGACGCGATCCCCATGAAGGACCGCGACCTGTTCGAGTTCCTCGGGTTCGATTGAGGCCGCGCCGATGACGAGCCCCTCCTACGCCGCCCGCCGCGGCCAGCTCGAGACCTACTTCGACCGCACCGCCGTCGAGGCGTGGTCGCGCCTCACCTCCGACGCGCCGGTGAGCCGCGTCCGCGCCACGGTGCGGGCGGGCCGCGACGCGATGCGGGAGACCCTCCTGTCCTGGCTGCCCGCCGACCTCTCCGGCCGCCGCGTCCTCGATGCCGGCTGCGGCACCGGCGCGCTCAGCCTGGAGGCGGCGCGCCGCGGCGCCACGGTGGTGGCCGTCGACGTCTCGCCGACGCTGATCGGGCTCGCCCGCGAGCGCACCGGCGCGATCGCGGGCGGCGGCTCGATCGACTTCCGGGTCGGCGACATGCTCGATCCCGATCTCGGTTCCTTCGACCACGTGGTCGCGATGGATTCGCTGATCCACTATTCGGGCCACGACATCGCCCGGGCGCTGGCCGAGCTCGGCGGCCGCACGCGCGGCGCGATGGTCTTCACGGTGGCGCCCCGCACGGCGCTGCTGACGCTGATGCACGCGGCCGGCAAGCTCTTTCCGCAGGCCGACCGGGCGCCCGCCATCGTGCCGATCACCACCCGCGGCCTCGCCCGCAGGATCGCCCGCGAGCCGGACCTCGCGGGCTTCGCCCTCGCCCGCACGCACCGCGTCAACAGCGGCTTCTACCTGTCGAACGCGGTCGAGCTCCGCCGATGCGGCTCGTCCGCGGACCCGCGACGCGCTCCCTCCCCCGTGCCGGCGAGGGTCGGTGCGGCCGGTCCGGAGGGTGGCGCCCGATGAGGCCCGGCACCGGCATCACGCAGGCTCTGATGCGCCTGACGCCCGCGATCCTCCCCTTCGCGGACGCGGCCACCGCCGAGCTGCCGCTCGGCCGGCTGATGCGGCTCGCCCTGTTCCAGGTCACGGTCGGGATGGCGGCCGTCCTGCTCATCGGCACGCTGAACCGCGTGATGATCGTCGAGCTCGCGGTGCCGGCCTGGATCGTGGCCGTGATGCTGTCGCTGCCCCTCGTCTTCGCCCCCTTGCGGGCGCTCGTCGGCTTCCGGTCGGACACGCACCGCTCCGTGCTCGGCTGGCGGCGGGTTCCCTACATCTGGTTCGGCACGCTGCTGCAGTTCGGCGGGCTCGCCATCATGCCCTTCGCGCTGCTGCTCCTGTCGGGCGACACGACCGGCCCTCTCTGGGCCGGGCAGATCGCGGCGGCGCTCGCCTTCGTGCTCGTCGGCGCCGGGCTCCACACCGTGCAGACGGTCGGCCTCGCGCTCGCCACCGACCTCGCGCCCGCGCAGGCGCGGCCCAAGGTGGTGGCGCTCCTCTGCGTGATGCTCCTCGTCGGCATGATGGTGAGCGCGCTCGCCTTCGGGCTGCTGCTGGCGGATTTCTCGGCGGTGCGGCTGATCCAGGTGATCCAGGGCGCGGCCCTCGTCACCATCGTGCTGAACGGCATCGCCCTCTGGAAGCAGGAGCCGCGCGGCTCCGCCCGCGCGGCCGGGACCCTGCCGCGGCCGAGCTTCGCCCGATCCTGGGCGCTCTACGCGGGCAGCGGGCTTGCCCGGCGCCGCCTCGTCGCCACCGGGCTCGGCACCGCCGCCTTCTCGATGCAGGACATCCTGCTCGAGCCCTATGGCGGGCAGATCCTGCGCCTCTCGGTCGCCGCGACCACCGCGCTCACCGCGATGCTGGCGGCGGGCGGCGGGCTCGGCCTGCTGATCGCGGCGCGCTGGCTCAACAGGGGCGGCGACCCGTTCCGGGTCGCGGCGGCGGGCGCGGTGGTCGGCATCATGGCCTTCTCGGCCGTCGTCTTCGCGGCCCCGCTCGCCTCCGCGCAGCTCTTCGCCACCGGCGTCACGCTGATCGGCCTCGGCGGCGGCCTGTTCGCGCACGGCACGCTCACCGCCTCGATGGCCAAGGCCGGCCCGGAGGATACCGGGCTCGCGCTCGGGGCCTGGGGCGCCGTGCAGGCGAGCGCGGCGGGGCTTGCCATCGCGGCGAGCGGCATCGTGCGCGACGTCGGCTCCGGCCTCGCCGTCTCGGGAGCGCTCGGTGAGGCCATGAGCGACGCCTCGATCGGCTACCTCGTCGTCTACCACATCGAGATCGCGCTGCTGTTCGCGACCCTCGTGGCCATCGGCCCGCTCGTGCGCGAGCGCGCCCGGTCCGACGCGCTTCAACCCCACGGGAGAAACCACGGCCTCTCCCCCACCGCCATCGCCAAAAGCCTCAGCTGAATCCCGGGAGATCCGCCATGCCAAGGGGTGAAATCACAGGCTACATCGACGTCGCCCAGGTGGTGCTCTACGCCTTCTGGATCTTCTTCGCGGGCCTCGTCTTCTGGATCCGCCGCGAGGACCGGCGCGAGGGCTACCCGCTCGAGGCCGAGGTGACGGGCACGCTCAAGAGCCCCGACCCGATCCTGATCCCGACGCCGAAGTTCTTCCACCTGTCCGACGGCAAGGTGAAGAGCGCGCCGCAGACCGACATGAAGCCGGACCGCAACTTCGTCGGCCACAAGCGCGAGCCCTGGCCCGGCGCGCCGATCGAACCCGGCGGCGACCCGATGCAGGATCATGTCGGTCCCGGCTCCTGGGTGCATCGCGACGACGCGCACGACCACACCTTCGACGGCCAGAAGCGCATCGTGCCGCTGCGCGTCGCCACGCACTTCACCGTGCACGAGGACGGCCCGAACCCGATCGGCATGACGGTGTTCGGCGCGGACCGGCAGGTCGCCGGCACCGTCACCGACCTCTGGATCGACCGCGGCGAGAGCATGGTGCGCTACTACGAGGTCGAGCTGGGTGCCGGCGGACGGCGCGTGCTGATGCCCCACACCTTCTGCCGGACGGGGCGCTTCTCCCGCACCGTCAAGACGGAGGCGCTGCTCGCGAGCCAGTTCGCGGGGATCCCGGGCACCAAGGACCCGGATTCCGTGACGCTCCTCGAGGAGGAGAAGATCATGGCCTATTTCGGCGCCGGCACGCTCTACGCCACGCCGAGCCGGGCGGAGGCCCTGCTGTGAGCGCCCCCGAGATCCCGCGCGGCCTGCCCGGCCCGCTGCCGCCCGGCGAGCGCATCCTCTGGCAGGGCCGGCCTACGGCCCGGGGCATCGCCGCGCGGGCCCTGCATGCCCGCCTCGTCGGCCTCTGGTTCGCCGGCCTCGCCCTCTGGTCGGGCGTGCCGGCCGCGCAGGAGGGGGGCCTCGCCCACGGCCTGCAGGTCGCCGGCCCGACGCTCGCGGTCGGCGCCGGAGCCGTCCTGCTGATCGCCGGTCTCGGCTGGCTGTCGGCCCGCACCACCACCTACACGATCACGAACCGGCGCATCGTGCTGCAGATCGGCATCGCCCTGCAGGCGACCCTGAACCTGCCCTTCGCCATGATCGCGGATGCGGGGCTCCACGGCTTCCGGGACGGCAGCGGCGACATCCCGGTCCGCCTGCGGGCCGGCACCCGCATCGCCTATCCGCATCTCTGGCCGCACGCCCGCCCCTGGCGGGTCAGCGAGCCGCAGCCGATGCTGCGCTCCGTGCCCGACGCCGCGCAGGTCGCCCACATCCTGGCGGCCGCGGTCGAGGCCGCGCGGGCGCCCGAGGAGACCGCGCTCCCGATCCTCGTCGAGCGCCCACCCGTCCCGGCCCACCCGCCGCGGCTCGCCGTGGCACGGGCCGGCTGAACCGGAGGAGGCCGTCATGTCGCACGATGCGGAGAGCGTGCCCGTCGCCGCACCGGCGCTGATCGGGGCCGGGGCGCTGATCGGCTTCACGATGCTCGCCGTCGCGGTCGGCCGCACCGGCGGCGTCGGGATCACGCACGGGCCCGACGCCGCGCCGGTGGCGAGCCTCGCCCTGACGGTCGAGGATCGCAGCGACGGTGCGATCACCCTGCACGAGGCGGGCACGGACCGGCTCGTCGCCACCGTCGAGCCCGGACGGGACGGCTTCGTGCGGGCGACGCTCCGGGGCTTCGGACAGGCGCGGCTGCGCGCCGGCCTGACGCCCGAGCAGCCCTTCCGGCTCACGCGCTATGCCGACGGGACGCTGACACTCGCCGACGAGGCGACGGGACGGCGCGTGAACCTCGAAGCCTTCGGCCCCGCCAATGCGGGGGCCTTCGCCAACCTTCTGCCCGAAGGGAGCACGATCCGATGATCATCGACTGGCTCAACGGACGCCGAACCGTCGAGGTGCCCTGCACGATCGAGATCGAGCAGACGCCCGAAAGCCTGCACGCCCATGTCAGCCTGCACGCGCCCTTCAGCATCGAGCCGGGCGACGAGGTGCAGGTGCACGACGCGCCGACCACCGTGCCCTACGGCGAGCGCCTCGTCGTCGAGCGCACGGCCACCGTGACCCGGGCCGGCCGGATCGAGCGGCTCTGGACCAAGCTCGCCGGCCATCTCGAGCTGACCGAGCTCTACGAAGTCAGCTTCACCGAGAGGAGGAGACTGTGAACGCTCCCATCAAGCATCCGCTCTCGCAGAACGCCGTGCCGAAGGTGCCGGTCAACGAATCGACCAAGGCCGCGCAGGAGACGACCTTCCTCAGCCCGCGATTCTACACGACGGATTTCGAGGAGCTCGACCGCACGGATGTCGAGCCGGTCCGCGGCGAGTGGAACGTGCTGATCGACGAGCTGCGCGCGGACCCGAACAAGCGCCACTTCGTGCGGACGTCGGAATTCGACCTCGACCTGTCGGGGCTGGAGCCCGAGCTGCGCAAGGAGTTCCTCGATTTCCTCGTCTCCTCGATCACCGCCGAGTTCTCGGGCTGCGTGCTCTACGCGGAGATGAGGAAGCGCGCCAAGAATCCCGACATCAAGGAGCTGTTCGGCTTCATGAGCCGCGACGAGGCGCGGCATGCCGGCTTCATCAACGACGTGCTCAAGGATTTCGGCATCGGCGTCGACCTCGGATTCCTGACGAAGACCAAGAAATACACCTTCTTCCGGCCGAAATTCATCTTCTACGCCACCTATCTCTCCGAGAAGATCGGCTACGCCCGCTACATCACCATCTTCCGCGAACTGGAGAAGAACCCCGACCGGCGCTTCCATCCGATCTTCAAGTGGTTCGAGAAGTGGTGCAACGACGAGTTCCGGCACGGGGAAGCCTTCGCGCTCCTGATGCGGGCGAACCCGAAGCTGACGAGCGGCCTCAATCGCTACTGGATCAAGTTCTTCCTGCTCGCGGTCTTCGCCACGATGTACGTGCGCGACCATTGCCGGCCGGCCTTCCACGGGGCACTCGGGGTCGACCCGACCGAGTACGACTTCAAGGTCTTCCGCATCACCTCCGACATCTCGCGCCAGACCTTCCCGCTCACCCTCGACCTCGACAACCCGCGCTTCAAGGCGCTCCTCGACACGCTGCTCGACTGCTCGGAGCGCATCGCGGACGCGAAGGCGCGGGGCGGCCTCTCCGGGCGGGTGACGCATGCGCTGCAGGCCGCGCGCGCGGCCCTCGCTTTCGGCCGGCTCCTGCTGCTGCCGGCCGTCGACAACCCGATGCCGGCGGAGATCCGCCTTGAGCCCGTCTGGTGACGAGGGAGCGATGTCGTCCTACGCCGTGCCGCCCCTCTACGCGGTGGCGGTCTGGTGGTTCTCCACCGGGCTGATCATCCTGCTCGACCACCTGCCGCGCCGCACCTTCCCGTGGAGCATGGCGGGGGCGAGCCTCGTCCTCGCCGCCTCCCTCTGGCTGATCGGGGCGAGCGCGGGCGAGGCGAGCGAGGCGGGGGCCTACACGGCGTTCACGGCGGCGCTGCTCGTCTGGGGCTGGCAGGAGATCAGCTACTACATGGGCTTCGTCTCGGGCCCGCGCCCGCATGCCTGCCCGCCGGGCACGCGCGGCCTCGACCGGTTCCGGGCGGCCGCCGCCGCGAGCCTCTGGCACGAGGCGGCGATCGTGGTCGGGGCGCTGGCGATCCTGGCCCTGACCTGGGACGGACCGAACCGCTTCGCCCTCTGGACCTATCTCGTGCTCTGGGGAATGAACCTCTCGGCGCGGCTCAACATGTTCCTCGGCGTGCGCAACCTCAACGCCGAGTTCCTGCCCGACCATCTCAGCTATCTCGGCTGCTTCCTCGCGAGGAAGCCGATGAACCTGTTGTTCCCGGTCTCGGTCAGCCTCGCCACGCTGATCGTGGCGCTCCTCGGCCGGACCGCGCTCGCCGAGGAGATCACGCCCCACGAGGTGGTGGGCTTCACGATCCTCACCACCCTGATGGCGCTCGCGACCCTCGAGCACTGGTTCCTGATGCTGCCGCTGCCCTCCGCCGCCCTCTGGCAGTGGAGCCTGCCGGCACGGGCCGACAAGCCCGCGCCGATCACCGTCACCGCGCCCGAGCCGGTCGAGATCGGCCGCCGGGACGCCGCCTGAGCCCGCGGGCGAGAGAACCCGCACGAGAACACCACGGAAGGGGAGCCCCCGATGGATTACGAAGCGTTCTTCGGCGCCGAGCTGAACGGCCTCCATCGGGAGGGTCGCTACCGCGTCTTCACCGACCTGGAGCGCCAGGCCGGGCACTTCCCGCGGGCCATGCACCATCGGCCGGACGGCATGCGGTCCGTCACGGTCTGGTGCTCGAACGATTATCTCGGCATGGGCCAGAACCGGGCCGTGCTCGCCGCCATGCACGACGCGCTCGACCGCTGCGGCGCCGGCGCGGGCGGCACCCGCAACATCTCGGGCACCAACCATTACCACGTGATGCTTGAGCAGGAGCTCGCCGACCTCCACGGCAAGGAGGCCGCGCTGCTCTTCACCTCCGGCTACGTCTCGAACTGGGCGGCCCTCGGCACCCTGGCGGCGCGGCTTCCCGGCTGCGTCGTGCTCTCCGACGAGGGCAACCACGCCTCGATGATCGAGGGCATCCGGGCGAGCCGCGCCGAGCGACAGATCTTCCGTCACAACGACCCGGAGGACCTGAACCGGAAGCTCGGCCTGATCGACCGCGACCGGCCGAAGCTCGTCGCCTTCGAATCCGTCTACTCGATGGACGGCGACATCGCTCCGATCGCCGAGATCTGCGACGTAGCCGAGGCGCACGGCGCGCTCACCTATCTCGACGAGGTCCACGCGGTCGGCCTCTACGGCCCGCGCGGCGGCGGCATCTCGGAGCGCGAGGGTCTGGCCCACCGGCTCGACGTGATCGAGGGCACGCTCGGCAAGGCCTTCGCGGTGCACGGGGGCTACATCACGGGCTCGGCGAGGCTCTGCGACTTCGTGCGCAGCTTCGCCTCGGGCTTCATCTTCACCACCTCGCTTCCTCCCGCCGTGGCGGCGGGCGCGGCGGCGAGCATCCGCCACCTCAAGGCGAGCGGCGCGGAGCGGGCCCGCCACCAGGACCGCGTCGCCCGGGTGCGCGCGCGCCTCGACGCGGCCGACATCCCCTGCCTTTCGAACGACAGCCACATCGTGCCGGTGATGGTCTGCGACCCGGTGCTCTGCAAGGCGATCAGCGACACCCTGCTCGACGAGTTCGGCATCTACGTGCAGCCGATCAACTACCCGACCGTGCCGCGCGGCACCGAGCGCCTGCGCATCACGCCCTCGCCGCTGCATACGGATGCCGACATCGAGCATCTCGTCGAGGCGCTCTCCACGATCTGGCGGCGGATCGGGCTGGAGAAGGTCGCCGCGGAGTAGGAGCCATGACCTTCGAGGAGCGGCACGAGAGCCACGCCGGCGACGGCGAGGCGACGAACGGCGCCCCGCCGGGCCGGGCGACCGAAGCGCGCCGGGCCCCGCGCGCGCAACGCGCAACGGCCGCGCGCGGCGTTTCCCGGGAGGAGGCCGGCGCCCCGGCCATGCCGGCCTTCCCCTTCTCGGCCATCGTCGGGCAGGACGAGATGAAGCGGGCGCTGCTGATCGCGGCGGTGGACCCGAGCATCGGCGGCGTGCTCGTCTTCGGCGACCGCGGCACCGGCAAGTCGACGGCGATCCGGGCACTCGCGGCGCTGCTGCCGCCGATGCGGGCGGTACCGGGCTGCCCTTATGCCTGCGATCCCGCGGCCCCGGCCGCCGCCTGCCCGCATTGCGCGGGCGCGGAGGGCGCGCGGCGCGGCCGCCTCGTGCCGGTCCCGGTGGTCGACCTGCCGCTCGGCGCCACGGAGGACCGGGTCGTCGGCGCCCTCGACCTGGAGCGCGCGCTCACGCGCGGCGAGAAGGCGTTCGAGCCGGGCCTGCTGGCGCGGGCCAATCGCGGCTTCCTCTACATCGACGAGGTGAACCTGCTCGAGGACCACCTCGTCGACCTCCTCCTCGACGTGGCGGCCTCCGGGATCAACACGGTCGAGCGCGAGGGCCTGAGCCTGCGCCACCCCGCCCGCTTCGTCCTCGTCGGCAGCGGCAACCCGGAGGAGGGGGAGTTGCGGCCGCAGCTCCTCGACCGGTTCGGCCTCGCCGTCGAGGTGACGACGCCCGTCGACATCGCGACCCGCATCGCGGTGGTGCGCGGCCGCGACGCCTTCGAGCGCGATCCCGCGGGCTTCGCGGAGAGCCACGCGAAGGCCGAGCGCGCCCTGCGCCGGCAGGTCGGCGCCGCCCGCGAGCGCCTCGGCGGCATCGCCGTGCCGGACGCGGCGCTCGAGGCCGCGGCGCGGCTCTGCCTCGCGCTCGGCACCGACGGCCTGCGCGGCGAGCTCACCCTGATGCGCACCGCCCGCGCGCTCGCGGCCCTCGACGGCGCCGACAGCGTCGGCATCGACCAGATCCGGCGCGTCGCGCCGTCCGCCCTGCGCCATCGCCTGCGCCGCAACCCGCTCGACGAGGCCGGCTCGACGGCCCGCGTCGCCCGCGCGGTCGCGGAGGTGCTGGCGTGACGGAGCCGGAGGCGGCCCGCACGCTCTGGGCGGACGCGCTGCGCGTCGCCGAGTTGGTCGCCGCCGACCCGCCGGCCTGCGGCGGCGTCTGGCTGCGGGCGGGGGCCGGCCCGGTGCGCGAGGCCTGGATCGCGGCCCTGCGCGGCGCCCTCGCGGCCGGTACGGCCGTCCGCCGGATGCCCGCGACGATCGCGGATGACCGCCTCCTCGGCGGCCTCGACCTCGCCGCCACCCTTCGCGCCGGACGCCCGGTCCTGCAGCGGGGCCTGCTCGCGGAGGCCGATCGCGGCCTCGTCGTGGTGCCGATGGCCGAGCGCCTGACGGCCGGCACCGCCGCCCGGCTCGCCGCCTCCCTCGACACCGGCACGGTCGTTCTCGCCCGCGAGGGACTGGCCGAGCACCTGCCCGCCCGTGTCGGCCTGATCCTGCTCGACGAGGGCGCGGGCGAGGAGGAGGCGCCGCGGGCGCTCACGGACAGGCTCGCCTTCCACCTCGACCTGACGAGCCTCGGCCTGCGCGACATCGCCGAGCCGGTACCGCCTTCGGCCGAGGATCCGGCCCGCGAGGCTCGCCCCGAGGCGGACGCGGCCGCCGCCCTCTGCGCCGTCGCCGAGGCGATCGGCTGCGCCTCGCTGCGCGGGCCGCTCCTCGCCCTGCGGGTCGCGCGTCTCGCCGCCGCGCGGGCGGGCCGCTCCGCGGTCGGGACGGGCGACGCCGTTGAGGCCGCCCGCCTCGTGCTCGCCCCGCGCGCGACGCGCCTGCCCGTCGCCGAGGCGGCACCCGAGCCGGACCAGGCCCCCGCGCCCGGGCCGCCGCCGGATGCCGACGAGGGCGATGCCGCGCGGAGGCCGGACGGCCCCCTCGACGAGGTCGTGCTCGAGGCCGCCCGCGCGGCGATCCCGCCTGGCCTGCTCGCGCTCCTGACCGAGGGCGGGCCGCGCCCCCGCATAGCCCGAACCGGGCGCGGCGGCGGGCCCGCCGCCGCCCTGTCCGGTCGCCCCGCCGGGGCCCGGCCTGGCGATCCGCGCCGCGGCCGCCTCGCCCTCGTCGAGACCCTGCGGGCGGCCGCGCCCTGGCAGGGCTTGCGGCGGGGCGGGGAGGATGGTCCGACCATGCCCCGCCGCATCCTGGTCCGCCCGGACGACCTGCGCATCCGCCGCTACCGGCAGCGCAGCGAGACCACCACGATCTTCGCGGTCGACGCGTCCGGCTCCTCGGCGCTGGAGCGCCTGGCTGAAGCCAAGGGCGCGGTCGAGCTCCTGCTCGCCGAATCCTACGTCCGGCGCGACCGCGTCGCGCTCGTGGCCTTCCGCGGCCTCGGCGCCGATCTCCTGCTGCCGCCGACCCGCTCGCTGGTACGCGCCAAGCGCGGCCTCGCGGGCCTGCCGGGCGGCGGCGGCACGCCGCTGGCGGCCGGGCTCGACGCGGCGCTCGGCGTTGCCGATTCCGTCCGCCGCTGCGGCGGCGAGCCGGTCGTCGTCCTCCTCACGGACGGGCGCGCCAACGTCGCGCGCTCGGGCGAGGCCGGCCGCGCCCGGGCCGGCGAGGACGCGCTCGCCTCCGCCAGGGCCTTCCGGGCGGCGGGCCAGCGCGCGATCCTGATCGATACCGCGCAGAGGCCGCAGGAGGCGGCCCGGCGCCTCGCCGAGGCGATGGCGGCCCGCTACCTGCCCCTGCCGCGGGCCGATGCCGGCACCCTGAGCCAGGCTGTGCGCTTCGCCGGCCGGAGCCCGTGAGCGGGACGCCACCGATGTTCACGCGCGACGAGGACCGCCCGCTCTGGGAGCGCGAGGGCCGCGACTGGCCGCACCGCGCCGCGAGCCGCTTCGTCGAGGCGGCGGGCCTGCGCTGGCACGTCCAGGAGATGGGCGCGCCCGATCGCCCGCCCCTCGTGCTCGTGCACGGAACCGGCGCGGCGACGCATTCCTGGCGGGGGCTGATGCCGCGCCTCGCCGAGCAGTTCCGCGTCGTCGCGCCGGACCTGCCGGGCCACGGCTTCACCGATCCGCTCCCCGACCGGCGCCTGTCCCTGCCCGGCATGGCGTCTGCGCTCGGCGACCTCCTGCGCCATCTCGGCATCGAGCCGGCGGTCGCGGTCGGCCACTCGGCGGGGGCGGCGATCCTCGCCCGGCTCTGCCTCGACGGCGGCATAGAGCCCCGCCTGCTCGTCGCCCTCAACGGCGCCCTCAAGCCATTCCCGGGCATGGCCGGGCTGATCTTCCCCGGCATGGCCCGGATGCTGTTCCTCAACCCCGTCACGCCCCGGGTCTTCGCCTGGACCGCCGACCGGACGGCGGTTGAGCGGCTGATCCGCGGCACCGGCTCGAGCCTCGACCGGCAGGGCCTCGATCTCTACCGCCGTCTGTTCCAGAAGCCCGGTCACGTCGCGGGAGCTCTCGGCATGATGGCGAACTGGAACCTCGACGCACTCGACCGCGACATCGGCCGGCTCGCGACCCGCACGCTCCTGATCGTCGGCGCCGACGACAAGGCAGTCGCGCCGGAGGCCGCCTTCGCGCTGCGCGACCGCCTGGCGGACGCGCGCGTCGACCTGATGCGCAACCTCGGCCACCTCGCGCACGAGGAGGCGCCGGACAAGGTCGCCGCGTCGATCGTCCGCGAGGCCGAATCGCTCGGCCTCCTGCCGGGATAGGCGGCGCCGGACAATCTCCGGGCAGCGGCGCGCGGGTTCTGGGGCCGCACCCGCTCGCCCGGGGCGATGGAGCGTGGCGGGGCGGGAGAGAATTCCGCCGGACCGTCTTGCCAGAGGCCCGTCCGCACCCATACTGTCTGATTATGTTGACAGATGAAACGTCAATATTATTGGGCGGCAACACGCGCCGCCGGCCCCGCGCCGTCGTGATCGGCAGCGGATTCGGCGGCCTCGCGGCGGCGGTGCGGCTCGGGGCGCGCGGCTACCGCGTCACGGTGCTGGAGCGGCTCGGGCAGCCCGGCGGCCGGGCCCGCGTCCACAGGCAGGACGGCTTCACCTTCGATGCCGGGCCGACCATCGTCACGGCGCCGTTCCTGTTCGAGGAACTCTGGGCGCTCTGCGGGCGGCGCCTCGCGGACGACGTCCACCTCGTGCCCATGCACCCGTTCTATCGCATCCGCTTCGAGGACGGCGCCAGCTTCGACTACAGCGGCGACGAGGCCGCCATGCGGGCGGAGGTCTCCCGCGTCTCGCCCGCGGACGTTGCCGGCTACGAGCGCTTCATGGCCCGGAGCGAAGCGATCTGCCGCGTCGGCTTCGAGGAGCTCGGCCACGTGCCGTTCAACTCCCTCGCGGACATGCTGCGCATCCTGCCCGACCTCGTGCGGCTCGGCGGCCATCGCAGCGTCTACGACGTCGTGGCGGCCCATATCCGCGACGAGCGGCTGCGCACCATCTTCAGCTTCCACCCGCTCCTCATCGGCGGCAGCCCGTTCCGGGCGAGCGCGATCTACTGCCTGATCGCCCATCTCGAGCGGCGCTGGGGCGTGCACTTCGCGATGGGCGGCACCGGGCGGCTCGTCGACGGGCTCGTCGGCCTGATCCGGGGGCAGGGGGGCGAGGTCCGCTGCGGCGCCGAGGCGGAGCGGATCCTCGTCGAGGAGGGCCGCGCCACCGGCGTGCGGCTCGCGGGCGGCGAGCGGATCGCGGCCGAGATCGTGGTCTCGAACGCCGATTCCGCCCACACCTACTCGCATCTCCTGGCGGGCGCCGGCCGCCGCCGCTGGAGCGACCGGCGCCTGGCGCGGGCGAGTTCCTCGATGGGCCTGTTCGTCTGGTACTTCGGCACGAGCCGCAAGTACCCGGATGTCGCCCACCACACGATCCTGATGGGGCCGCGTTACCGCGGCCTGATCGACGACATCTTCCGGCGCAAGGTCCTCAGCCCCGATTTCAGCCTCTACCTGCACCGCCCGACCGAGACCGACCCGATGCTGGCCCCGCCCGGCTGCGACGCCTTCTACGTGCTCGCCCCCGTGCCGAACCTCGCGGGCGGCCAGGACTGGGCGACCTGCGCCGAGCCCTATCGCCGGGCGATCGAGCAGCATCTCGCCGCGACCGTGCTGCCGGGCCTGTCGGAGGCGATCGTCACCTCGAAGGTGACGACGCCCCGCGACTTCGCCGACGATTTCCTGAGTTTCCGTGGCTCCGGCTTCGGGCTCGAGCCGGTGCTGACGCAATCCGCCTGGTTCCGGCCCCACAACGCGTCCGAGGACGTGCGCAACCTCTACCTCGTAGGGGCGGGCACGCATCCGGGCGCGGGGCTGCCGGGCGTCCTCTCCTCGGCCAGGGTTCTCGATCGGGTGGTGCCGGATGCGCGCGTCTTCGCTTGAGCTTTCCGAGGACGCGGCAGAGACCGGAGGGCATGCCGGGCCGGCCGATCACGCGGCTTGCCGGGCGGCGATCCGGGCCGGCTCGCGCAGCTTCCACGCCGCCTCGCTGCTGCTACCGCCCGCGATGCGGCGGGCGGCCTACGGCCTCTACGCCTTTTGCCGCTTCTCGGACGATGCGGTCGACGACCCGGAGGCGGCGGCGGGCAAGGCCGGAGCGGTCGCGCGGCTCGAGATGCGGCTCGCCAGGGCCTATGCCGGCGCGCCCGCCGACGGCCCGGCCGACCGGGCGCTCGCCGACATCGTGGCCTCCCACGCGATCCCGCAGGCGCTGCCGGCAGCCCTCCTCGACGGCCTCGCCTGGGACGCAGCCGGGCGCCGCTACGAGACGCTCGGCGACCTCTGCGCCTACGGGGCCCGCGTCGCCTCCTCGGTCGGCGCCATGATGACGCTGATCATGGGCGTGCGCGATCCCGCGGTGCTGGCCCGGGCCTGCGATCTCGGCGTGGCGATGCAGCTCACCAACATCGCCCGCGACGTCGGCGAGGATGCCCGCGCCGGCCGGCTCTACCTGCCCCTGCGCTGGCTGCGCCAGGAGGGCATCGATCCGGAGGCGTTCCTGGCCGCGCCCGCGGCGACGCCGGCGCTCGCCCGCGTGGTGGGACGCCTGCTCGAAGCCGCCGACGTGCTCTATGCCCGCGCCGAGTCCGGCATCGCCGGCCTGCCGCCGTCCTGCCGCCCCGCGATCCGGGCGGCTCGCCTGATCTACGCGGAGATCGGCCTTGAGATCGCGCGCCGGGACCACGATTCCGTCACCCGGCGCGCCCGTGTCGGCCCGGGGAGAAAGACCGCGCTGCTGCTGCGGGCTCTGCTGCCGCTCGCCGCCGAGGCGGAGCGCGCGGCGCCGGCCCTGCCCGAGACCGCGTTCCTGATCGACGCCGTGACGGAGCGACCTCCGGCATCGGAGCGCGTCCCGGAATCCGAGCGCGCCCGGGCGGCGTGGTGGGACGTGGCGGGTCAGGTCGTGCGCGTGCTCGACATGATCGAGGTGCTGCGGGAGCGGGAGGCGCTCACCCGCGAAGCGTCGTGAGCGATCCGTTCTTCGCCTTCTTCGACATCGGCCTCGTCTTCGCGCTCGCCCTCGGCCTCGCGATCTGGCAGCTCGTCGTGCTCAGGCGCGCGATCCGCCGGGATCGCGAGCGGGCAGGGGCGGCCGGGCGCGGGAGCGACGCTCCGTGATCGCCTCGACCGCGCTGGAACTCGTGCTGATCGCGCTCGCGGCCTGGCAGCTCGTCGTGGTCCGCCGGAGCATTCGGGCCGACCGCGGGAAGGCGGTCCGGGACGACGCGCCCGGGCCGGAGCCGTGAGCCGCAGTCGCGATACGGCCCCGTCGCCGGTTCGGCGCTAGCCTTCCCACCTTCCCCCTCATCCTGAGGCGCCGCAGCGCAGCGGAGGCCTCGAAGGAGGGTTCCAGGGAGCGCGGGGGCCAATGGCGGCCTCCTTCGAGGCCGCTGACGCGGCGCCTCAGGATGAGGGCGAGGGTGAGAGCCTTCCCACCCGTGCCGGAGGTGTCGAGCGGTCGGTCATAGGATCGGAACGGCCCTCGATCGAGCGGAGGCCGGCGCCGCACCCGCCGCGGCTGCCCCGATGCCTATTCCTGCCGGCCGCCGGTGCCACCGAGGTGGAAGACGCGGTGCGGCACGAGTTCGCCCCGCTCCACGTCGCCGACCGCCACAAGGATGCCGCTGCAGGTTGCGAAGATCTTGCCCTCCACCGGCGCGTCGCGCCCGCGCAGGATCACGGGCTGGCCGCGCATCAGGCGCAGCGCCATGTCGCGGGAGACCGCCACGGAGGGTATCGCGTCGAGCGCCGTCTCGACCGGGCGCAGATGGGGGGCGCTGCCCTCCGGCCCCGCCGCCTCGAGAGCCGCGACCGAGCAGGATTCGGCCTCGGCGAAGGGGCCGACGCGGGTGCGCCGCAGGGCCGAGACGTGGCCGTAGCAGCCGAGCACGCGCCCGAGGTCGCGCGCGAGCGCCCGCACGTAAGTGCCCTTGCCGCACTCGGCCGCGATCACGGTGCGGTCGGCCTCGTGCTCCACCACCGCGAGATGGTCGATCTGCACCGGGCGCGCCGTGAGCTCGACGGTCTCGCCGTCGCGGGCGAGATCGTAGGCGCGCTCGCCCGCGATCTTGATCGCCGAGAAGCGCGGCGGCACCTGCTCGATCGCTCCGATGAAGCGCGGCAGCGCAGCCTCGACGGCCTCGCGGGTCGGCCGCGCGTCGCTCGTCGCGACCGGGTGCCCCTCGGTGTCGTCCGTGTCGGTCTCGGTGCCCCAGCTGACAGTGAACAGGTAGGCCTTGCGGCCGTCCATCACGAAGGGAACGGTCTTCGTCGCCTCGCCGAGCGCGATCGGCAGGATGCCGGAAGCCAGCGGGTCGAGGGTGCCGGCATGGCCCGCCTTCTTGGCATTGAAGGCGCGCTTGACCACCGCGACCGCGTGGGTCGAGGTCATGCCGACGCCCTTGTCGAGGATCACCCAGCCGCTCACGTCGCGCTTCTTCGGGCGGTCCGGCCGCGGTCCGCCGCGCAAGGGGCGCCGTCCCTCCGGCGGCCTGCGGTCGGCTGTGCGGGGCATCTCGGGCGCGGTCACGGGGCGCTCGATCGGCGGATGATCGTTCATGAATTCCTCGGTCAATGACGGGCCGCCGCTCGGGAGGGCGGACTTGCCGCCGCCATCCCCGGGCCCGTCGGTCACTTCGAAAGGATCTCGCGCCTCCGGCCGCTCCGGATCAATGTCCGGGCTCGGCCTCGGGTTCGCCGTCCGCTGCCGGTCCGAGATCGCGCTGGACCTTGTCGCTGCGCAGGAGCGCGTCGATCCGGGCCGCCTCGTCGAAGGTCTCGTCGCGGCGGAAGCGGAGTTCGGGCGCGTATTTCAGGTTCACCCGCCGGGCGACTTCCTGGCGAAGCACCTTGCGGTTGCGTTCGAGCGCCGCGATCACGGGCGCCTCGTCCTGCCCGCCGAGCGGCATCACGTAGGCCGTGGCGAGCTTGAGGTCGGGCGACATCCGGACTTCCGGCACGGTCACGACATGGGAGCCGAGCACCGGATCCTGGATGTCGCCGCGCTGGAGAACCTCCGCCAGGGCGTGGCGGACGAGCTCGGCCACGCGCTGCTGGCGCTGCGAGGGGCCTTGGGTCGGTTGCTTCTGGGCCATCAGGACGTCTAACGAATTCGGCGGCGAATGGTCCCACGGGCGCATGGACCGAGCGGCCGGCAACGCCCCTCGCGTCTGGGAGCGGCTTGCGCGGCCGGGATCGGTCCGTCCACCTGCCGAACGTCGCCGGAGCACGGAACGAGGTGCAGCCGCGGGGGTCGGCGGCAGGCTGTGCCGGCGCCGTCCGGGAATCGACTGGCCTCGAAGGCGCTTCCTTTAGCGCAAATACTCGTTCGGGATATAGGCCTGTCGCGCGCGTTTCGCCGTCGCCGGCACGCGAGCAGGGTGATCGTGGATATGCGCCGCGTACATGCGGTCGATCCAGCCGGCATTCTTGAAGACGCGCTTCGCGCGCAGGACGTTGAAGGGCGCGAGCTTGCGCAGACGATGCGCCTCGTTGAACTCGCGCGCGGCGAGAAGCTCGCCGTTCCAGGGATTGGCGCCGTCCATGCCGACATCGTCGAGGTAGACCGGCACGATCGGCAGGTACTGGTCCGCGCCCCCCTCGAGGATGCCCAGGACCTTGACGGCCGACGAGTAGTAATCGACGTCGACCGAGACGAAACCGATCGGAGCGGCGGGCGAGACGGAGGCGAGGAAGTCGGGGATCGTGGCCTCGACATCCCCGATGACGAGGCGGCAGCGCGCGGGCAGCGCCCGGCGCAGGGCCTCGAAATCCATCGGGAAGTCGCCCTCCTGGAAATATTCCGGCATGTCGCGGTGGTCGATCGCGGGGGGCATGCCCGCGCCGGTGTCGAAGCCGACGACGTCGATCCCGACGCCCGTGGCCGCCTCGGTGCGCCGCGCCAGCTCGCACATGTTCATGAGTCCCGCGCCGGCCGCGACGCCGAACTCGAGAACCGTGATCCGCCGCAGGCCCTGCCGCTTGGCCTCCTCGGCGGCGAACAGGATCGGGAAGGCGTATTGCTGGCGCACCATGAGGTCGAAGGCGACCTTGGCGCGGTAGGGCCCGAACAGGGCGACGCCGAGCGAGATGAGGTTGAGGTGCAGCGGCTCGGTCAGCCGCTCGACGAAGATCTTCTTGTATTTCCCGTCCGTCAGCGCCCGACGGACGACGTAGGAACTCAGCATCGCCCGCGCCCCCGCGGCACAGATCGCCGCTTCATCTTGATACCGACAGTCCAGCGGCAAGCTAGTCAGTACAGAGGCGGATGAACAGGGCGGCACGCCCGGATGCCGGGACGAATCGGGCATCAACCTTAAGGGACGGTCCGGTTTCGTACCCCGCCGACGAGACGGGGGCGCGGCCCTGGCGACCGCGCCCCTCGGGTAGGCCGGATCCGGATCGCCTCAGAGGGTGCGGCGGATCTCCTCGACGCGGTAGCACTCGATGACGTCGCCCGCGCGCATGTTCTCGTAATGCTCGAAGGCCATGCCGCATTCCTGGCCCGACGTGACTTCCTTCGCGTCGTCCTTGAAGCGCTTGAGCGTCTTCAGCTTGCCCTCGTGGATCACGACGTTGTCGCGGATCAGGCGGACATGCGCGCCGCGCTCGACGATGCCGTCGGTGACGCGGCAGCCGGCCACCTTGCCGACCTTCGAGACCTCGAAGATCTCCTGGATCAGGGCCTCGCCCAGGCGCTCCTCGCGCAGCGTCGGCGGCAGCATGCCCGACATCGTGGATTTGATGTCGTCCACGAGGTCGTAGATGATGTTGTAGTAGCGGATCTCGACGCCGGCCCGCTCGGCCGCCTCGCGCGCTTCCTTGTGGGCGCGCACGTTGAAGCCGATGACGACGGCCTTCGAGGCCTGCGCCAGGGTGATGTCCGACTCGGTGATGCCGCCGACGCCCGCGAGCAGGATGCGGGCCGAGACCTCGTCGTTGCCGAGCTTCTCCAGCGCCCCCGAGATGGCCTCGACCGAGCCCTGCACGTCGCCCTTGATGACGATGGGCAGCTCCTTGCGGCCGGCGCCTTCCTTGAGGTCGCGCATCATGTCCACGAGCGAGCGGTTGGCCCCGCCCGTGCGGGCATTCTGGCGCTCGCGCTTGGTGCGGGCACGGTACTCCGTGACCTCGCGGGCCCGGGCCTCGTTCGGCACCACGATGACGCGGTCGCCCGCGTCCGGGGTGCCGTTGAAGCCGAGGATCTCCACCGGCACCGAGGGTCCGGCGTACTGGATGTTCTCGCCCTGGTCGTCGATCAGGGCGCGCACGCGGCCCCACTCGGCGCCCGCCACCACGATGTCTCCGGTGAAGAGCGTGCCGCGCTGCACGAGCACCGTCGCCACCGGGCCGCGGCCGCGGTCGAGCTGGGCCTCGATGACCGTGCCCTCGCCGTCGCGCTTCTCGTTGGCGCGCAGGTTCATGATCTCGGCCTGGATCTGGATGCCCTCGAGCAGATCCGGCAGGCCGGCGCCGGTCTTGGCCGAGACCTCGAATTCCAGGGTCTCGCCGCCCATCGACTCGACCTGGATGTCGTGCTGCAGCAGCTCCGTGCGGACCCGCTCCGGCCTCGCGTCCGGCTTGTCGATCTTGTTGACGGCGATGATCATCGGGACGTTCGCCGCCTTGGCGTGCTGAATCGCCTCGACCGTCTGGGGCATCACGCCGTCATCGGCCGCCACCACGATCACCACGATGTCCGTCACCTTGGCGCCGCGGGCGCGCATGGAGGTGAAGGCCGCGTGGCCGGGGGTGTCGATGAAGGTGATGAGGTCGCCGGACGGCGCCGCGACCTGGTAGGCGCCGATATGCTGGGTGATGCCGCCGGCCTCGCCCGAGACGACGTTCGCCTTGCGGATCGCGTCGAGCAGCGAGGTCTTGCCGTGGTCGACGTGGCCCATGATGGTCACGACGGGCGGACGCGGATCGAGATCCTCCTCCAGATCCGGCTCGTCGGAGGTCAGGCCCTCCTCGACGTCGGATTCGGCGACGCGGCGGACGGTGTGGCCCATCTCCTCGGCGATGAGCTGGGCGGAATCCGAATCGATCACGTCGGTGATCTTGTGGATCTGGCCCTGCTTCATCAGCAGGCGGATCACGTCGACCGCCCGCTCCGACATGCGGTTGGCGAGCTCCTGGATGGTGATCGTCTCGGGGATCGTCACCTCGCGGGACAGCTTCTCCTTCTGCTCCGTCTGCCGGTGCCCGCTCATGCGCTGCTGGCGGCGCCGGAACGAGGCGACGGAGCGCGTGCGCTCCTCCTCGCCCGCGGTGGCGTTGGCGATGGTGAGGCGGCCGCGGTTGCGGTCGCCGCCCGGGGATTTCGGGGTCTTGGGCGGCGTGATGATCTTGAGCGGCATGCCGGGCCGCCGGATCACGCGCTTGGTCTCGGCCTCCTCCTCGGCGGGCGCGGCGGCGGAGCGGCCGGCAACGGGCCGGGCCGCGCCCGCGGCGCCGGCCGGGCGGGCGGCGGTCGCCGGGCTCGGCGCCTTCTCGGGCTCGGGAGCCGGAGCGGGACGCGCCATGAAGCTGAGGTCGCGCGGCTTGCGCACGTCCGCCGTGATGGTGCGGCGCGGCTCGCCCGCGGGGGGGCGGGGCATGATCGGCGGGCGCGCGGCGGGCGTCGCGGCGCGGGCGGGCGCAGCGCCAGCCGGGCGCACCGGCGCGGCAGCGGCCGGGCGGGCGGGCGGGGGAGCCGGGCGCGCGGCCGGCGCGGCGGCTTGCGCCGGGGCCGGGGCGGCGGCTTGCGCCGGGGCCGGGGCGGCGGGCTGGGCCGCGGATTCGGCGGGGGCGGCGGCGGGCTCGCCGCGGGCGGCATCGGCATCGGCGCGGCGGCGCGCCTCCTCGGCCGCGTGGCGGCGGTGCTCGTCCTCCTGGCGGCGGCGGGCTTCCTCGTCGCGCTTGCGCGCCTCGGCGGCCTCGCGCTCGCGCTGCTCGGCGGCCTCGCGCTCGCGGCGCTGGCTGGCCTCCTCCTCGGCCTGGCGGCGGACGTCCTGCTCGCGGCGCTGGGCGTCCGCGAGGGCGGCGGCGCGGGCGTCGCGCTCCTGCTCGCTCAGGGTCCGCAGCACGACGCCGGAAGCCGAGCGCTGGGCGGGTGCGGGGCGGGCGGGGGCGGCGGCCGCCGCGGGCGCCGGACGGCTGGCGGGCGCGGCCTCGCGGGGCGCCGCCGCGCCGGGCGCGGCGCCGATGACGCGGCGCTTGACCGTCTCGACCACGACCTGCTTGGAGCGGCCATGGGAGAAGCTCTGACGCACGGTCCCCTGCTCGATCGGACGCTTCAAGGAGAGCGGCTTCGAGGGTGCCTTCGTCAAAGTCTTGTCGCCCGGATTGTTCGTATCGCTCATTCAGCCCAAACCCTGAGGGTTTCCATCGTCCCGTGCACCGGCAACCTGCGCAGCGCCGGCCAGATCCGTCACATCGTCGTCAAGCAGAGCGGAGTCGGTCTCGCCGTCGCGGGCGGAACCGGTCTCCTGCGTCGTCGTGGCAACGCCCTCGAAAGAGCGGTACCGACGCCAGCGCGCCAGGCAGCCGGAAGCGCCGACTCCTGCGACGAGCGCAGCGTGTATCACATGATCCCGACCCAAGGCCATGTCCAATTCTTCATTGGACAGGTCGTCGATGACCGGTACGCGGGATATGGCGTCGCCGTGCCGCCGGTACAATGCCGCGCCGATCTTTCGTCGCCCGTCCGGGCTCGCGTCCGAGGCGTGCAGCACGGCCGCGACCCCCGGCCGGCCGCCGATCGCGTCCTCGACCTTGCCGAAGCCGGTCACGACGCAGCCCGCCTTGTTGGCGAGCGCCAGCGACTGGCGCAGATCCGCCCGCAGGCCCGCGGCCACGCGCTCGGCGAGGTCGGCCGGCACCTCGACGCCCTTGCTCCTGAAGGCCCGCTGGAACAGCCGCCGGCGCACGGCCTCCTCGACCTCGGCCCGCCGGGCCGTGACCCAGGCGCCCCGGCCGGGCAGCCGGGCGCGCAGATCCGGCACCACCTGGCCTTCCGGCCCGATCACGAAGCGGATCAGGCCCGCGGGCGCCTGCGCGACGCGCGTGGCGATGCAGGTCCGCTCCTGGCCCTGGCGCCCGCGCAGGGGCCCGGCATCGAGGGCGAGCCCCTCCGCCGTCCCCGACGCGGCCTCGCCGGCCGTCCCGCTGCCTGCCCGAACCATCGCGGCGCCGCTCTCCCCGCTCAGCCCGCCCGGGCCTCGGTCTCGACGGCCTCGTCCTGGGGCTCGCCCTCCTCGGCCTCGGGCTCCGGCAGGGCCTCGATCCAGCCGGCCTTGAGGCGGGCGGCCATGATCATGGCCTCGGCCTCGGCCCGCGACAGCTCGAACCCGTCGAGATAGCCGGCGTGGCGCACGGCCTCGGCGCCGCGCCCCTCCGTGTAGCCCACGAGGTCGTCGGTGGCGCAGCCCGCGAGATCCTCGACCGTCTTCACCTCGTTCTCGCCGAGCGCCACGAGCATCGGCGTGGTGATGCCCTCGATCTCGCGCAGCTCGTCGGCGACGCCGAGCTCCTGGCGGCGGGAATCGTATTCCTGCTCGACGCGGGCGAGGTGATCCTGGGCGCGCGCCTGGATCTCGGCGCCGGTCTCCTCGTCGAGGCCCTGGATGCCGGAGAGCTCCTGCGTCTCGACATAGGCGATCTCCTCCACCGAGCGGAAGCCTTCCGCGGCGAGGAGCTGGCCGACCGTCTCGTCGACGTCGAGCGCCTCCATGAAGACCTGGGTGCGCTCCGCGAACTCCTTCTGGCGGCGCTCCGATTCCTCGGCCTCCGTCAGGATGTCGATGTCCCAGCCCGTGAGCTGCGAGGCGAGGCGGACGTTCTGGCCGCGGCGGCCGATCGCCAGCGAGAGCTGGTCGTCGGGCACCACCACCTCGATCCTGTCCGCCTCCTCGTCCAGCACCACCTTCACGACTTCCGCCGGCTGCAGGGCGTTCACGATGAAGGTCGCCTGGTCCTCCGACCACGGGATGATGTCGATCTTCTCGCCCTGCAACTCGCCCACCACCGCCTGGACGCGCGAGCCCCGCATGCCGACGCAGGCGCCGACCGGATCGATGCTGCCGTCCCGCGAGATCACGGCGATCTTGGCCCGCGAGCCCGGATCGCGGGCCACCGCCTTCACCTCGACGATGCCGTCGTAGATCTCGGGCACCTCCTGGCCGAAGAGCTTGGCCATGAATTGCGGGTGCGAGCGCGAGAGGAAGATCTGGGGTCCGCGGACCTCGCGGCGCACGTCGAACAGGTAGGAGCGGATGCGGTCGCCCGGGCGGAAGGTCTCGCGCGGGATCATCTCGTCGCGCCGCACGATGCCCTCGCCGCGGCCGAGATCGACGATGACGTTGCCGTACTCGACGCGCTTGACGAGGCCGTTCACGATCTCGCCGATGCGGTCCTTGTACTCGTCGTACTGGCGGTCGCGCTCGGCGTCGCGGACCTTCTGGACGATGACCTGCTTGGCCGATTGCGCGGCCACGCGCCCGAAATCGAAGGGCGGCAGGGTGTCGGAGATCACGTCGCCGACCTGGGCGGCCGGGTTGTAGCGCCGGGCCTGGTCGAGGGTGATCTCGCGGGCGTCGTTCTCGACGAGGTCCACCACCAGGAGGTGGCGCGAGAGGCGCAGCGCACCGGTCTTCGCGTCGATCTCGGCATGGACGTCGGTCTCGGCGCCGTAGCGCGAGCGGGCGGCCTTGGCGATCGCCTCCTCCATCGCGTCGATCACGATGGAGCGGTCGATCACCTTCTCGCGGGCGACCGCGTCGGCGATCTGCAGGAGTTCGAGCCTGTTGGCACTGACGACGGCCATCCTTGTCGGTCCTTCTGTTCGTCTCGCGTCTCGGGCCCGCGCCGCGGCGCGGGATCGTTCAGTGGAGCTTGCCGGAATCCTTGAGGCGCACCGCCTTGGTGACGGCGGCCTTCGCCTTGCGCTTCTGCTCCGGCGTCCTCGGGGGCTTGGCGGGTTTCGCCATGCCCGGCTTGGCCTTGGCGGGCTTGCCCGCCTTCAGCTTCGGCCGCTGCGGCCCCGGCACGAGCCGCACCGCGTGGGGGGCGTCGGCCTCGACCTGATCGTCCTCGAGATCCTCGTCCTGCGGCGGCGCCGAGCCGCGCCGGAGCGATTCGCGGATCAGCTCGTCGGTGAGCACGAGATGGGCCTCGGCGAGGTCGCGCAGCGGCAGCTCGATGCGGCTCGGCAGGCCTTCCTTCACGTCCGGCAGGTCGATCGGCACCGTGGCGCCGTCGGTGCTCGGTCCGCCGATCAGGCCGCGGAAGCGCTTGCGCCCGTCGAGCGGCACGGCGAGCTCGACCTTGGCCTCGTGGCCGGCCCAGCGCGCGAAGTCCGAGGCCCGCACCAGCGGCCGGTCGATCCCCGGCGAGGAGATCTCGAGATGGTAGGGCGTGCCGACCGGATCGTCGAGGTCGAGGATCGGCGAGAGCGCGCGGCTGACCGCCTCGCAATCCTCCACGCTCATGCTGCCGTCCGGACGCTCGGCCATGATCTGCACCGTGCAGCCGTTCGCGCTCGACACCTTCACGCGCACGAGCCGGAAGCCGAGGCCCTCGATCGGGGCCTCCACCGCCCGCGCGACGCGCGCGGCGACGCCGGTCTCGCTGATCAGACGCTTCTCGGAAGTCTCGGCCATGCCGTGCGCTCAAGGATCCGACGTGGAACTCGGTCGGCTCTGGCGGTCGGGCGTCGCGGCAATAAAAAAGAGCGGACCCCGGGGGGCCCACTCCGAACCGCAGCCTCACGACTGCAACCAGAACTGTCGAACCGGCTATACGCCGAAATCCCGCGAATTCAAGCGTTTTCGGCGCGGGGCCGGCCGCGGCGGGCCTTGGTGCCGAGTGCCGGCCTTGCCGCCGACGGGCGCCGACCTCCCGTCACCGGGCGGCCGCGTAGGACACGACCGGCGGCGTCGGCGGCGCGGCCCGATCGGTGAGGATGACGGCGAGGATCCAGGCCGTGACGAGGGCGAGGAAGGCGGCCTCGCGCGGGCTGAGGCGTCGCGGGTTCGGCTCGGGCATGGGCGGGACCGAAGTTCGGGAGCGGGAGCCCCCTTGTGCCCGCCGATTGTTTCGCGATTATGTGGGAAATTTGCCCACGCATTTCATGCGGCGACCTCGAATGGGAAGGGCGTCGGCTGCCAGTAGGGTTCGAGGGCGGTGCCGCGCACGTTCTCGGCCTCCCAGCGATGGAGAAGCGCGGCGAGCGCCGCCCGGTCGTCGGCCATCAAAGGCTCGCCGAGTTCGCAGAGCCGGTCGTAGGTGCGTTGATAATGTTCGGACACCACCTTGCCCTTGACGAATGGCGCCGCGTGGGGGAGCCACAGGGCGCGCGCGGCGTCGAACTCGCCGAGCGCGATCGACGTCACGACATGCCTGTCCCATCCGAAACAGATCAGCCGATCCTCGCTCGCGCGGATGTACTCGACGGCGGATCGGGCGCAGGTGACCGAGCGCATGAGCGGAAGCACGTCCGACTCGACGCAGTTGAAGAAGGCCTCCTCAAGCGACGGGTCCGCCCATTCCCAGAGGTTGCCGCCGCCAGGATTCGGCTGATAATCCGAGCGATAGAATTCCGCGGAGTAATGCCCAAGACCTCGCGTCGGCCATGCGTCATGCATGTACAGACCCGTCAGAAACCATTTAAGAGAAAAGAACCAATGGTTTCGACAGCGAAGGATGGCGATCGTGCGGGCTACGTGCCGTATCGGGAGATGCCATAGCACATTTCGCTCGAGATGAACGAGTTCATTGCTCGAGGATAGCGTGCGCCTGACGAGTTTCTTGATCTGACGCGCTGTTGTCATCTTCGCGGCCTCACTTGAATGATGATGAGAAGCTTCCGTTGAAGAGCCGGCATATCGCCGGGGCCACGAACGCTTCCGAATCAGGCCGCTCAGACTGCCGGCTCCGCGTGCCGCACAGCCGGTCTGGAATCCCTCTTCAGTTGGGTTGGTCGTCCTGCTGCGGTCGTTGGCTGAGCGTGATCATCGCTTCGAGGCGCGCCACCACGTCCTCGGGCACGGGCCAGGTCGCCACGCCGTCCCGCTCCAGGGGAAACGGGGTTGGCTGCCAGTGGCGCTCCGCTTCCAGCCAGGTGATGTTCTCCGCCTCCCAGGCATAGAGCGTCCCCGCGAGACCGGCACGATTCTCGGCCAGCAGATCGTCCCGAAGCGTCGCGAGAATGCCGAGTTCCCGAGCGAAGTGGTGCATGACGGGCCGCTTCGCCTCGTAGTCGCTGCGCATCCAATTCTGATAGCGCCTCCACAGGACATCGAAGGTCTTCTTGGCTGAGATCAAATCGCCGAGGGCGACATCCAGTATCAGATCGGTGATGGGACGATGATTGGGCGCCCACATCCAGTGTGTCCGCTGGAGCGCGACGTAGTTTTCCAGCGTGCCGACCGCCCGGAAGAACGGCAGGATCTCGACCTCGATCCTGGTCCGCAATTCGTCTTCCATCATCGGATCGGACCACCGCCAGAGCCGTTTAGGTCCCTGCCGACAGAGTCTTTCACCGAATCGACCGAAGGGCAGAAAATCGGGGCGTGGCTCGATCGTGTCCATGATATGCCAGGATGGAACGCCGACGTCCTCGTTCGAGGATCGATCGACCGTGACGCGGCAGGCCAGGTGCCGGATCGGCGTGGGCCAGATCCTGATCCGGTCGAGCTGCGCGACGTCGCGGTTCCTCTTCAGGATCGGGAGGAAGAGCTGGCGGACCTGCTTCTTGGTCGTCATGCGCTCCGGCCTGACCGGGGGAGGGCGGGCTCGCGATCCGGTTCGGTCAGGTCGCGCGTTCCAGCGGGAAGGGCGTCGGCTGCCAGTACGGCTCGAGAGCCGTGCCGCGCACGTTCTCGGCCTCCCAGCGGTGGAGGATCCGCGCGAGCGCGTCCCGATCATCCGCCAGGAGCGGGGCTCCGAGCTCACGGTAGCGGTCCCACGGGTTCCGTGACCCGGGCGGTGGCGCATCCGGGCCGAGTTGATGGCGCGCCGTGTCCAGCCAGATCCGGCGGGCGGTCTCGAGATCGCCGAGCGCGACAGCCGCCGCCATGTTCCACGGCCAGCCTCGAAAGTCGCTCGACTCGTCATGCGCCTTCATGAAGGTCAGCGCCTTCTCCGTCGTGTCGAGCGACCGCAGCAGCGGCAGCATGACCTCCTCGACACGGACGACGAAATCTTCCGCCATCGTCGGATCAGACCAGACCCAGGTTCCGCCGCCGATCTCGTCCCAGAATTGCCTGGAACGTGGAACCTGCGAGAAGCACAGGCCGAGGGTGTAGCCCGGAATGGACTTTGGGCCGAACAGCTCCATCAGGCGCCACTTCAAAGTGAAGTAACGTGCCATTGAACTGCGCTCAATAGAGATCTTCCGCGCGACCTGTCCGAGAGGCAGCAGCCAGATGGCGTGGTCGAGCAGCACGAGGTCGGGATGGCGTTCCAGCAATGGCCGCACGAGCTTCCTGATCTGTCTCGCTGTCGTCATCTTCGCGGCCTCACTTGAATAATGATGATCCTTGTAGTCTCCGGAAACATTCGCTTCGCTACCGTTGCGAAATAAAGAGCGCGCGAAGGTTCCAGCCCTTTTCGTCCGGTTTTGTAGTCGTAGACGCAGACGGTACCGGGCACGGTCCGCTCATACAGGTCGAGCCGTACGCTACCCTTCTTGCTGCCTCCCGGGTCCTTTCCATCTTTAGCGACGGATACTTCAGCACGTAAATTCGGATCCCCCTTGCGATTAAATATATCGGCAAGTTTGTAGTGCAAGATATCTCCAAACCGTTGAGGCGTCAGGGGCAAGCCCGACCGCCGGAGTTCCTCGGCGACCCTGTCCGTCTCCGCCTGGATCTCTTCGGCACGCGGACATGCGCGATTAAGGTCATCCAAATCGACAGTGCCCACCCAAATGGCCGGGTCCTGCTTGAAATCCTCGCTCGGCTTGTATTCCTGAGCCGACAGGCCCAGCACCGACCCGAACCCGCCATTCCGGGCGGCCAGAACCGCCAAGAGTATCGCGGCCAGTTCGACCGTCGCCGGGACGACGAGCGGAAGCGCCGGCAGAAAGGCCGGTTGGAGGGTCGCAGCCGGCTCCGCGCCCGTCGCTGTGAAGACGCTGCGCCCCAGCACCTCGCCCGTCGCCCCATCCCGGATGGTCTGCGTGTCGCCCGAGGTCTCGAAGACCCGGCTCTCCCCGTCCGGGCCCGTGACGGTGTGCTCCTCGTCGCCCGCGCGCGGGCCCGCATGGATCCGGATGCTGAGGACCTCGGACCCGTCCTCGAGCAGCGTGCGCTCCCGGCTGCGTTCCCCGGCGCCCGCATCGTCCTCGGAGGCGAGCGAGGTCCAGCGGCCCGGGCCCACGAGCGCGGGATCGACCAGCGCGGGATCGACCATCACGGGATCGGCCGTCGCGGGATCCCGCGTCGCCTCGGCGCCATCCCCGCCCGGCCCTCCGTCCTCGGAGACCCATCGCCCGCCATCCGGCTGCCCGGCCGGGGCGCGCGGCTGGTCGGGCCTGTACTTGCGGGAGAGGCTGCGCGAGAGCCGCACCAGCTCCGTCTCGACCGCGAGGCCCGCCAGCACGTGGCGGATCCGGCCGATCTCGCTCTCGCGCGGTGTGGGACTCAGCATCGGCTGCACCTGGGTTCATGTTTTGTTCTAGTTTGTGGTACAGATTCCTAGGTCTCCTGTCATATCACTTGCGCGTGAGAACCCGGCGCGGCGCGGCGCAACCACGAGAAACGCCGCCCCGCGGGGGCGGGGCGGCGTCAACGAAGACCGGATCTCGGGGCAGAGCTTGAGGCGTTTCGGGGCCTCAAGCGGCCTGGCGGGCCTTACCCAGCAACTTGCGATTGATGAGGACCTCGGCGATCTGCACGGCGTTCAGCGCCGCCCCCTTCCGCAGGTTGTCCGACACGCACCAGAAGGCGAGCCCGTTCTCGACCGTCGCGTCCTCGCGGATGCGCGAGACGTAGGTCGCGTCCTCGCCCGCCGCCTCGTGAGGCGTCATGTAGCCGCCGGGCTCGCGCTTATCGACCACGAGCACGCCCGGCGCCGCGCGCAGGATCTCGGTGGCCTGCTCGGGCGAGAGCGGGCGCTCGAACTCGACGTTGACCGATTCGGCGTGCCCGATAAAGACCGGCACGCGCACGGCGGTGGCCGTGAGCTTGATCTTCGGGTCGAGCATCTTCTTGGTCTCGGCGACCATCTTCCACTCTTCCTTCGTGTAGCCATCCTCCATGAAGACGTCGATATGGGGGATGACGTTGAAGGCGATGCGCTTACTGAACTTCTCGACCTTCACCTCGCCCGCCGTGAACACGGAGCGGGTCTGGTTGAAGAGCTCGTCCATGGCGTCCTTGCCGGCGCCCGAGACCGATTGGTAGGTCGAGACCACGACGCGCCGGATCGTCGCCGCCTCGTGGAGCGGCTTCAAGGCCACGACGAGCTGCGCGGTCGAGCAGTTCGGGTTGGCGATGATGTTGCGCTTGGTGAAGCCCACGACCGCGTCGGCATTCACCTCCGGCACGATGAGGGGCACGTCGGCGTCGTAGCGGAAGGCCGACGAGTTATCGATCACCACGCAGCCCTGGGCGCCGATGCGGGGCGACCACTCCTTCGAGGCCTCGCCGCCCGCCGACATCAGGCAGATGTCCGTGTCCGAGAAGTCGTAGGTGTCGAGCGCTTTGACCTTCAGGATCTTGTCGCCGAAGGAGACGTCCTGGCCCTGGCTGCGGCGCGAGGCGAGCGCCACGACCTCGTCGGCCGGGAAGGCCCGTTCGGCCAGGATATCGAGCATCTCGCGGCCCACGTTGCCCGTGGCACCGACGACGGCGACCTTGTAACCCATCTCTCCAACTCCGCTTGACCCCTCAACCCGGGGCAGCGCCGGCGCTCAGGCGACCATCAACGCATCCCGGGGCCTTCAGGCCGGGCCGCGCCCTCTCCGGGCAGCCGTTCGGCGAAGGCATCTCGACGCCCGGCAAGCGGGCGCACCCCCGACCCTGATTCACGATTACGCAGGTGGGTCTTCCGGGCGGCGAGAGCAAGACGCTCCGCATCCGCGCCTGTCAAGGGTGAAGATCCGGCAACGTCGACAATGCGGGCCGCAAGATTCGATTCACCGCAGCGGCAGAAAGGCCGGTCGCCGGAGCCTCGCGGCAACCGGATCGGAGGGGCCGGGCGCCAGCATGGCGGGAGAGAGACGGGGCGCAGTCCCGTCGCCCCGATGGCTGTGAGGCACCATGCACCGCGACCGCATCGAACCGCGCTTCGACGCCGATGAGGCGGATGACGCGCCCGAGACGCCGCGCGAGGGGAGAAGGCAGCGCCTCGGCGGCACCCCGCTCACCGGATCCCTCCTGCGCCTCGCCTGCGCGGCGGCCGTCATCGCCGGCATCAGCGTCGTCGCACGCGAGACCATGCGGGCGCAGCCACCGGTTCGCGCGCCGGAGGCGCCGCTCGGGCTCGCCTTCGTGCCGACCTCCGCCCTGCCGGTGCACCCGGCCGTGCCGGTCCTCGAGAACGGCCCGCGCTTCCGCCTGACCGGGACGGAGGCCGCCGATCCGGTCCGGACCGAGCCGGCGCGGCTCAGCCCGGCCACGGGCCTGCGCGAGACCGTCCTGTCCCAGGGCGAGTTCGCGGCGATCGAGGCGCCCCACCTGCGGCTGACCGTGACCGAGGGCGGGGGCGGCGAGACGGGCCCGGGCCTGTTCGTGACGATCGCCCGCCGCGCCGCTGACGGCCCCGGCCTCTCGGTCACCCGCACGGGCGAGCGCGGCCGGATCGACACGAAGTTCGGCGCGGTCGAGACCCTGGAGGCGACGCTCGTCGGCAGCGGCAGCCGCATCTGCACCGGATTCACCAGTCTCGAGGCAGCGCCCGCCCGGATCGACGGCTGGCTCTGCGCGCCGCTCGGCCAGCCACCCGAGCCCCGCGCCCTCGCCTGCGCGCTCGACCGGCTCATGCTCGACGGCTCGGGCGATGCCGCGATCGAGGCGGTGTTCCGCGAGGCGGACGGGCGGCGCGATCCCGGCTGCCGGCCGCCGCAGAGGCAGGCGACGGCGGCCGAATCCGCCGGTCAGACCGGCTCGATCTCGGTACAGCGCCGCACGCCCACGAAAAAATGAGGCGAATTTGGGGCGAAACGCGCAAGCTGGGCCGTGAGGCGGGAACAACGGCCGAGCTGGCACGTCATCCCCTCAGACACGCACCGGACACCGGACAATCTTAAACAGTCGGTGCCACGATCGCCCTCGATTTAAACAAGGTGCCTCATGCGCTCGTTCAAGATTGCCCTGATGGGTGCCCTCGCCGTGGCCGGTCTCGGCCTCTCCACCGCCGCCGATGCCCAGGGGCGCTACGCGCCGGGCGGATACTACCGCGTCAGCGGTCCGCTCCCGATCCGCATCCGCCCCCGCAGCTGGCTCGATGCCGGCAACGTGGTCGAGCCCGGCAGCACGGTGGCGGGCCTCGGAAACCCGGCCACGAACCCGCAGCTCATCGCGGCGTCGAACGCGCTGAACCCGGTCTGGGGCCGCAACGACCGCTTCGGCGCCGGCGCCCTGCCCGACCCGATCACCAACGGGCCCTTCATCGGCGCCCGCTCCTCGGCGATCCGCAACGTCGACTTTTCGGCGTTCGACGCGATCGACCCGACCTCCTACGTCTCGCGCTACGGCAACCCCTACTGAGGCGAGCCTCCGGGAATGCCGAAGGGGCGCCGTTCGGCGCCCCTTTCGTTTGTGCGGTGGCGGAGCCCGCACGTTCACGGGATCGGAGGCGCCTCCGCGACCCTTTGCGGGGCGGGAGTGTGCGCGACCCTCAGCCCACGCGCGCCTTCAGCGCCGCGATGACCGCCTCGCCCATGCCGGCGGTGCCGATTGCCCGAGCGCCGTCGCCCGCGATGTCCCTGGTGCGCGCGCCGCCGGCGAGCGCGTCGGTGATGGAACCGTCGAGGAGGTCGGCAGCCTCGCCGAGGCCGAAGGAGTAGCGCAGGCACATGGCGAGCGAGCCGATCATGGCGAGCGGGTTGGCGAGATCCTGGCCCGCGATGTCGGGGGCGGAGCCGTGGACGGGCTCGTAGAGCGCCTTGCGGGTGCCGCGCGCATCGACCGCCCCGAGCGAGGCGGAGGGCAGCATGCCGAGCGAACCCGTCAGCATGGCGGCCGCATCCGACAGGATGTCGCCGAACAGGTTGTCGGTCACCAGTACGTCGAACTGCTTGGGGCGCCGCACGAGCTGCATGGCGCAATTGTCGGCGAGCACGTGCTCGAGCTGCACGTCCGCGTAGTGATCGGCGTGGACCCTGGTGACGACCTCCTTCCAGAGGACGCCCGACTTCATCACGTTGTGCTTCTCGGCGGAGGCGACGCGGCCCGAGCGCTTGCGGGCGAGGTCGAAGGCCACGTGCGCGATCCGCTCGATCTCGGCGGTGGTGTAGACCTGCGTGTCGACGGCGCGCTTCGAGCCGTCTTCCAGGGTCGTGATCTCCTTCGGCTCGCCGAAATAGACGCCGCCGGTGAGCTCGCGCACGATCATGATGTCGAGCCCCTCGACGAGCTCGCGCTTCAGCGCCGAGGCGTCGGCCAGCGCCGGGTAGCAGATCGCCGGCCGCAGGTTCGCGAACAGGCCGAGATCCTTGCGCAGGCGCAGCAGGCCGGCCTCCGGACGGATGTCGTAGGCGACGCCGTTCCATTTCGGGCCGCCCACCGCCCCGAGCAGGATGGCGTCGGCGCCGTCCGCCCGCGCCAGGGTCTCGTCGGCGAGCGGTTTGCCGTGGGCGTCGATCGCGGCGCCCCCGACGAGGTCGGTCTCGGTCTCGAAGCGGGCGAGGCCCGCCTCGGCCAGCGCGTCGATGACCCGCTGCACCTGCGCCATCACCTCGGGGCCGATCCCGTCGCCGGGCAGGAGCAGGAGCTTGTAGGTGGTCATGGCGGCACTCATTCCGGGTTGAAACGCCGGGCGGCTGTATCGGCGCCGTCCGGGTGTTGGCAAGGTGTCGGCGGCCGCACCTCAGGCCTTGCGGGCCACCGTGAAGCGGGCGGCCTCCCGCAGGGTTGCGGCCCCGGCGCCCCAGCGGGACACCGCCTCCTCGCAGACGCCGACGAGCCGGTCGCACTCGGCGCGCGCCCCGTCGAGGCCGAGGCGGTCGACGAGCGTCGCCTTGCCGGCCTCCTTGTCCTTGCCGGTGGCCTTGCCCATCGCCTCCGGCGAGGCCTCGCGGTCGAGGATGTCGTCGGCGATCTGGAAGGCTTGGCCGAGCGCGAGCCCGTAGCGCAGGAGCGCGGCGCGCTCGTCACGGCCGGCGCCGCCGACGATCGCGCCGGCCTCGACCGAGAAGGCCAGGATGGCACCCGTCTTCATGGCCTGGAGCTGGAGCGTATCCTCGACGTCGAGCGAGACCGGGCCGAAGCGCCCCTCCGCCCCGAGGTCGAGGAGCTGGCCGCCCACCATGCCGCCGAGGCCCGAAGCCCTGGCGAGGCCGAGCACGAGGTCGGCCCGGATCGCGGCATCGGGCTGCCAGGCCGCGTCGGCCAGGATCTCGAAGGCCAGCGTCTGCAGCGCGTCGCCGACCAGGATCGCGGTCGCCTCGTCGTAGGCTCGGTGCACGGTCGGCTTGCCGCGGCGCAGGTCGTCGTTGTCCATGGCCGGCATGTCGTCGTGGACGAGGGAGTAGCAGTGCACGAGCTCGATCGCCGAGCCCGCCGCGAGCGCGCCCGCCTCCGAGCCGCCGAGCATGCGCGCGGTCTCGACCGCCAGGAACGGGCGCAGCCGCTTGCCGCCGCCGAGCACGGCATGGCGCATCGCCTCCATCAGCCGGGCCGGCCGGGCGATCTCGCCCGCGCGCGCCTCCGGCCCGAGCCGTTCGGCCAGGAAGGACTCGACCGCGTCCGCCACCGCGCCGAGCCTGTGGGAAAACGCCTCGGCCGAGGCATCCGCCTTGACCGGGGCGCGGGAAGCTTGCGTTGAGGTCATCGAGGGGCTCATCGGAACGTGGCCTTGGTGGGGAATGGAAGCGGCACGGTGGACAGGGAGGGCGATCGCGATGGGGAGCCGGACGGCGGCGTGACGCGCGCCGGCTCGGGCGGCACGCGCTCTCTCAGGCGGGTCGCGGGGATGGGGCGGCGCTGGCGGCCGCGGCGGATCGTCAACCTGATCCTGCTCCTGCCCATCCTGGGTCTCGTCCTCATGCTCATGCTCGCGCTCGTCTATAGCGCGGTGACGCCGCCCTCAACCCTGATGCTCGGGCGATGGTTGACGCGGCAGCCCGTGCAGCGCGAGGCCGTGGGGCTCGACGCGATCTCGCCGCACCTCGTGCAGGCGGTCGTCGCGTCCGAGGACCAGCGCTTCTGCGCGCATGACGGCGTCGACTGGGGCGCGCTGCGCACCGTCGTCGACGACGAGGAGGGACCGAGCCGCGGCGCCTCGACCATCACCATGCAGGCGGTCAAGAACGTCTTCCTGTGGCCGGGCCGCTCCTACATCCGCAAGGGCCTCGAGATCCCGCTCGCCGTCCTGGCCGACGCGATCTGGGGCAAGCGGCGGACGATGGAGATCTATCTCAACATCGCCGAGTGGGGGGAGGGGATCTTCGGCGCCGAGGCCGCGTCCCGGCACTGGTTCCGCAAGAGCGCGCGCGACCTGACCCGCAGCGAGGCCGCGCTGCTCGCCGCGACGCTGCCGAACCCGATCGCCCGCAGCGCGGGCCGGCCCTCGCGCGGCGTTCGGGCGGCCGCGGCCCGCATCCAGAGCCGGACAGGGCAGGTCGAGGGGCTGATGGGCTGCCTGAGGCGCTGATCGGGCGGAGATACAACTCAACTTAGGATGAAATCAGTCTCGATACCCACTATCAGAAGTACAGATCCATAATTACGGGCACCGACATGCATCTCTGAAGTATTAACCGAAAACATACACTCCTGCGCGATGGTGGATAATCAGCCGGATCGGATCGCGCCGATGCCGGCGGACGACCTCCTTCGACGAGGGGCCCATGAAACATGTCCTGGCCGGGGCGATCTTGGCCCTCGCGGGCCTCTGCGCCAGCCCATTCGCGGCCGGGGCCGATCCCGACGCGCTGAAGGCGCAGTTTCGGCGCCCGACCGCGATCCCGTTCCCCGAGGCGGCACCCTACTCGCCCCAGATGGCCACCCTCGGCAAGATGTTGTTCTTCGATCCGCGCCTGAGCGGCATGCAGAACATCAGTTGCGCGAGCTGCCATAACCCGTCCTTCGGATTCGAGGTGCCGGTGCCGGGCGCGATCGGCGCCGCGAACAAGCCGCTGCCCCGCAAGGCACCCACGGTTCTGAACGCCGCCTGGACTCCCGTCTTCTTCTGGGACGGCCGCGCGCCGAGTCTGGAGATCCAGGCCCAGGGGCCGATCACCGCCGATGTCGAGATGAACGGCAAATTCCCGGAGATCATCGCCCGCCTGAACCGGATCCCGGAATACAGGGCCCAGTTCGCGCAGCTCTTCCCGGGCAGCGGCGTCACGCAGGACAACATCCTGACGGCCATCGCCACGTTCGAGCGCACGGTGGTGTCGGGCTGGGCGCCGTTCGACCGCTGGGTCGAGGGCGAGGCCGACGCGATCCCGCCGGCCGCGCAGCGCGGATTCGCGCTGTTCACCGGAAAGGCAGGCTGCGCGGGCTGCCACACCGGCTGGAACTTCACCGACAACAAGTTTCACGACGTCGGCCTTCCGACCAAGGATATCGGCCGCGCCACGTTCGATCCGGACGAGCCGGCCGCCGCCTTCGCCTTCAAGACCCCGGGACTGCGCAACCTGACCTATCGCGGCCCCTTCGGCCATGCCGGCCAGTTCGCCGATCTCGACGCGATCCTGACCTTCTACGAGAGCGGCGGCATCGATCGCCCCTCCCGGTCGCCGCTGATGCGGCGGCTCAGCCTCAGCCCCGATGAGCACCAGGACCTCCTCGCGTTCCTGCGGGCGCTCACGGCGGACAGGACCGAGACGGCTCTGCCGAACCTGCCGAACTGAGCGCCCCTCCCGTCACCCCGCCAACGCCGCGACCCGTCACGCCCGCCTTCCGGACTACCGCATTTCGATCAGACACAAGATCCTCCTGCCCCTGCTCGCGTTTCTGGTCGCGGCCGGGATGCTCGCGGGCACGGTCGGCCTGCAGAGCCTGTCGGCCTTCGGCGCGATGACCGCCCTCACCGAGAGGACCATTGCGGTCGACGACGCGGCCCGGGGCGCGCGGGACGCTTTCGGGGCCGGCGATCAGATCCTCCAGCGCGTCCTCGCGATGACGGACTTCGTCGAGCCCCGGAAGGTCGAGACCGAGTTCTCGCGCGCCGCCGCGCGGCTCGCGGCCGATCTTGAGCGCCTCAAGGCGGCGGCCGCCTCGGAAGCGATGGAAACGCTCGCCCGGAAGACCGGCGCGGCCGCCGCCGAGTGGCGCGCCGACGCCGAGATCCTGCTCGGGATCCGGAATGCGGCGGCGATCCCCACCTCCGAGAGGCTTGGCCGCCACAGCGTCACGCTGCGGCGGCACTGAACGAAGCGATCGCGCTGGCAGGCGAGGAGGCCCGCAGCCAGATCGCCGGGGCGGGAGCGAGCCTCCGGGCGCAGGTCTGGTCGATCCTCGGAATCGGGGCGCTGGTCGGGCTCCTGGGCGCGGCCCTCGCCGTGCGGATCGCGGCTTCCGTCTCGAAGCCGCTCGTGCGCCTCGTCGCCGATGCGGGGCGTCTCGCCGCGGGCGACGTCAGCGTGACCTTCGTCGGTCTCGGGCGCCGCGACGAGATCGGCGGCGTCGCCAGGGCCATCGCGGGCTTCCGCGACGGCGTGGTGGAGCGGGCGTGCCTCGACGCGCGTTCGGCCGAGGAGCAATCCGCGCGGATCGAGCGCGGCCGCAGGGTCGAGGGTTACGTGCGGCTGTTCGAGGGTGAGGCCGGCGCGGCCCTCGGGCTCGTCGATCGGACGATCGACGGCGTGGCGGGCTCGGCCGATCGTCTCGGCGCGGTCGTGGGAGCGATGCGGCAGGAGGCGGATGGCGCGACCCGCGCCTCGGAGCGGACACGCTCGAACGTCGAGGGCGTCGCCGTTGCAGCTGGGCAGCTCGCCCGCTCGACCGAGTTGATCGCGGGGCGCATCGAGGAGGCCTCCCGCATGGTCGGCAAGGCCAACACCGATGCGCACGGGACGAGCCGGGCCGTGGCGCATCTCGCCGAGGCGGCACAGCGCATCGGCGACGTGGTCGGGCTGATCCATCAGGTCGCCGGTCAGACGAACCTTCTCGCCCTCAACGCGACCATCGAGGCGGCCCGCGCCGGCGAGGCGGGGCGCGGCTTCGCCGTGGTGGCCAGCGAGGTCAAGGTTCTCGCCAACCAGACCGCGCAGGCCACAGAGGAGATCGCCCGGCAGGTTGCGGGCATCCAGGCGGCCACGGGCGGCACCGTCGAGGCCATCCACGGCATTGCCGGGGCGATGGACGCGATCAACGCCATCGCGAGCGAGATTGCGGGCGAGATCGGGGAGCAGAAGCGGGCGACAGCCGAGATCAGCCGGAGCGCCGAGGCCGCGCGGCACCTGACCGCCGAGACCGGCACCGGGATCGACGCCACCGCGGAGGGAATCGGCCACACCGCGGAGGCAATCGACGGCGTGCGCCAGGCGGCGGGCGACGTGCATGCAGGCACGGCGCGGCTGCGCCAGGCCGTGCAGGATTTCGTCGCGAAGGTCTCGGCTGCCTGACCCTGCGCGACGCCTGCCCGTGTCGGATGCGGCCCGCACGGGTTCGCGTCCGCGCGAAATAGGGTAGTGAGCCTCACGGCATCGCGGGGCGCAGCTTGCATGAGCGGACAGGACATCGACGTCACCCTGGAGCGGATCGCGCTGATCCGCCGCCTGGTGGTGGCCTGGAATACCGGGGGGGAGGGCGCGCCGATCGTGCATCCGGACGCGCCCTACGGCAGCGCCGCCTGGGACGAGGACATCGCCAACGTCACGGGCGACGACGAGGGCGCGGCGGAGGAGCACCGGGCGGTGGGGGCGGCGCTCGCGGCCTTCGTGCGCCACGCGGTGCTGAAGCCCGGCCGCTACACCTACCACAACCCCCTGGAGAAGCTCGACACGCGCGATGTCGGCGACGTGTTCCGCGATGCCGGGACCGGCCGCTCGCCCGCCCAGATCACCTTCGACGTCACGGCCGAGCACCTGCGCCTGATCCCGCATCTCGCGGTCGCCTGGGACGAGGCGTGGGCCGTGCCGGCCGTCGACACGGCGCGGCCCTATGGCGGCACGGACCTCGCCGCGACGATGGCGGGGCATCTCGGCGTCGCGCCCGGCGAGACGGCTCGCCTCGACCGGCTGCACCACGAGATGCAGCCCGCGCTCCAGATCTTCCTGCGCTACGCCGATATCGCGCCGGGCCTGTACCGGTAGGGCGGAGCGTCCCGCAGCGCGACGCGCCTCTCCTCACCGCAGGGTGAGGGAGACCCGTCGCGTGTCAAAGACCTGCCGTCGCGCGCAGACGCGCGGCGGGCAGGCGCGCCTCAGCCGCCGATCTTCTTCTTCCGCTGGGCGAGCGTGCGCAGCCGCAGCGCGTTGAGCTTGATGAAGCCCGCCGCGTCGCGGTGGTCGTAGGCGACCGCGCCCTCCTCGAAGGTGACGAGGTCCTGGTCGTAGAGCGAGTTCGGGCTCTCGCGGCCGATCACGTGGACACCGCCCTTGTAGAGCTTGAGCCGGACCGTGCCGGTCACCTGCTCCTGGCTCCTGTCGATCAGCGCCTGCAGCATCTCGCGCTCGGGTGAGAACCAGAAGCCGTTATAGATGAGCTCCGCGTAGCGCGGCATCAGCTCGTCCTTGAGATGGGCCGCGCCCCGGTCCAGCGTGATCGACTCGATCGCCCTGTGGGCCGGCAGCAGGATGGTGCCGCCCGGCGTCTCGTACATGCCGCGGCTCTTCATGCCGACGAAGCGGTTCTCGACGAGGTCGAGCCGGCCGATGCCGTTGTCGTGCCCGAGCTGGTTGAGCCGGGCGAGGAGCGCGGCGGGCGAGAGCGCCTCGCCGTCGATCGAGACGGCGTCGCCCCGCTCGAAGCCGATCGTGATGATGGTGGGCTCGTCCGGCGCCTCCTCGGGCGACAGGGTGCGGGAATAGACGTAGTCCGGCACCTCCTCGGCGGGGTCCTCCAGCACCTTGCCCTCCGAGGAGGCGTGCAGGAGGTTCGCGTCCACCGAGAACGGGCTCTCGCCGCGCTTGTCCTTGGCGATCGGGATCTGGTGCTGCTCAGCGAAGGCGATGAGCGATTCGCGGCTCCGGAAGTCCCACTCGCGCCAGGGGGCGATCACGGTGACGTCGGGCTTCAGCGCGTAGTAGCCGAGCTCGAACCGGACCTGATCGTTGCCCTTGCCGGTGGCGCCGTGGCAGACCGCGTCCGCCCCGACCTTCTCGGCGATCTCGATCTGCTTCTTGGCGATGAGGGGGCGCGCGATCGAGGTGCCGAGCAGGTAGACCCCCTCGTACTGGGCGTTCGCCCGGAACATCGGGAAGACGTAGTCCCGCACGAATTCCTCGCGCAGGTCCTCGATGAAGATGTTCTCCGGCTTGATGCCGAGGAGCTCGGCCTTGCGGCGCGCGGGCTCGAGCTCCTCGCCCTGGCCGAGATCGGCCGTGAAGGTCACGACTTCACAACCATAGGTGGTCTGCAGCCATTTCAGGATGATCGACGTGTCGAGGCCGCCGGAATAGGCGAGCACGACCTTCTGCACGGGCTTCTTGTTCGAGTCGGACATCGGCTTCCGGGACTTCGGTTCGGACCAGATCGCGGCGGCTTATCGCGGTGGCACGCCGCCTGCAACCGGCGCGCCGGGCCGGACGTTCGTGAGACGCCCCCTTTCGCCTTATCGCCGACATGGTGCGGCGCGAAACGTCGGGACGGGACACGTTCCGGAGATTGCACGACATGGCGCGGCGGCCGACCCTGGAATTCTGGTACGAGTTCGCCTCCACCTACTCGTATCTCGCGGCCATGCGCGTGGAAGGGCTTGCCCAGGCGGCCGGCGTCGAGGTGCGCTGGCGCCCCTTCCTCCTCGGGCCGATCTTCGCCGCGCAGGGCTGGACCTCCTCGCCCTTCAACCTCTACCCGGCCAAGGGCCGCAACATGTGGCGCGACCTCGAGCGCGAGGCGGCACGCCTCGGCCTGCCCCCGGTGACGCGGCCGAACCCCTTCCCGCAGAACAGCCTGAGCGCGACGCGGGTGGCGACCTACGGGGCGGATCAGGACTGGCTGGTGCCCTTCTCCAAGGCCGTCTACGAGACCGCCTTCGCCAAGGGCCGGTCGATCGCCGAGCCGGCTTCGGTCGCGGCGATCCTCGACCGCCTCGGGCTCGACGGCACCCAGATCGTGAAGGCGGCCGCGAGCGAGGCGAACAAGACGCGCCTGCGCGTCTCCGGCGAGGAGGCGCGCTCGCGCGGCATCTACGGGGCGCCGACCTTCCTGACCGACGACGGCGAGCTGTTCTGGGGCAACGACCGGCTGGAGCAGGCGCTCGCCTGGGCGGCCGGCGAGCGCCCCGGCGGATTGCGCTGAGGCCGCCCGAGCCTTTCCGTCCCGACCCCGAGCCCTTCCGTCCTAACCCCGTTCTTTCCGTCCCGACCCATTGACGCTTAGAACGCATCCGCGCCCATCACGACGGATTGCCATGCAGATCGACCGACGCCGCCTCCTCGCCGCCGCCGCGGGCTTGGGGACCGCCCTGGGACTTGCCGGCGTCGCGGCCGCGCAGGGCTACGGCCAGACCTTCGCGGCGACGAACGACGATGGCAGGCCCATCGCCAACATGCGCCTGCCCGGCGAGATCACCGGGGAGATCCCGTCGCTGAAGGGCGTCACCTATCTCGGCCCGCGCGAGGCCGAGACCACGCTCTACGAGTTCTTCGACTTCAACTGCCCCTATTGCCGGAAGGCGGCCGCCGACGTCTCGGCGCTCGCCGCGAGCGATCCGGCGCTGCGCATCGGCCTCGTCCACAACCCGATCCTGTCGGTGCAATCCGCGCAGGCCGCGAAGGTGGCGCTCGCCGTCCAGCGCAAGCTCGGCTCGGCCGCCGCCTGGAACCTGTACGGGCAGCTCCTCGGGAAGCCCGGCCGCATCGACGGGCCGGCGGCGCTCGCGGTCGCCGGAAGCCTCGGCGCGCCGGCCTCCGAGCTCGAGGCGATCGCCGACAGCGAGGAGGTGCGCCTCGCCCTCAAGAGCCACATGCGGATGGCGGCCGATCTCGGCCTCTACGCCACGCCCTCGTACGTGCTCGGCAATACCGGGATCCTCGGCCATCCGGGCGTGCGCTCCCTGGCGCGGATGATCGCGTCCCTGCGCCGCTGCGACCGCATCGCGTGCTGAGATCCCCGCCTCACCTTCGCCACCGTTCACCATCACGCAAGCGGGTTTTCGGGGCCTGCCCAACGCCGGATCGCGGCGTCGGTTGCGTCGCCTTGCGCGCTTCCGGCTCCCATGCTAGGCGGTCGCCGCGTCGGCGGAGGGGGTTCCTGAGCGCTCCCGACGGGCCGGCACATTCCCAATACCCACGGTGCCAGTGCCGAACGCCGCCTCAGGCGTGATCCGGCCGGCACCACGGGCAAGGATAAGAGAGAGCGGCGGGTGGCGCAGAACGGTTCCGAAGCGGGTCCCCTGGTCGCGGGCGTAGCAGGCCGCTACGCCTCCGCCCTGTTCGAGTTGGCCCGCGACGAGCGTCAGGTCGACGCCGTCGCCGAGAGCCTCGACCGGTTCGACGCCCTCCTGAAGGAGAGCCCCGACCTGAGCCGCCTCGTCCGCAGCCCCGTCTTCTCCGGCGAGGAGCAGGCCGCCGCCCTCGGCGCCGTGCTCGACAGGGCGGGCATCTCGGGGCTCGCCGGCAACTTCATCCGCCTCGTCGCCAGCAACCGCCGCCTGTTCGCGCTGCCGGGCATGATCCGCGCCTTCCGCACCCTCGTGCGGGAGTCGAAGGGGATCGTCCGCGCCGAGGTGCGGGTGGCCGAGAAGCCCTCCGACGCGGTGCTGGAGGAGATCAGGTCCTCGCTCCGCGACGTCGCCAAGTCCGACGTCGACATCGACCTGCAGGTCGATCCGAGCCTGATCGGCGGCCTCGTCGTGAAGATGGGCAGCCGCATGGTCGACGCCAGCCTGCGCACCAAGCTCAACGGAATTCGCCTTGCGATGCGGGAAGCCCGGTAAGCGCGTCGGACGCGCAGCCCGCTCCCGTCCCTGACACCACACGTTTGAAGTAAGAGGCCCGACGATGGACATCCGCGCCGCCGAGATCTCCGCGATCCTGAAAGAGCAGATCAAGAACTTCGGCGAAGAGGCCGAGGTCACCGAGGTCGGCCAGGTCCTGTCCGTCGGCGACGGCATCGCCCGCGCCTACGGCCTCGACAACGTCCAGGCCGGCGAGATGGTCGAGTTCGAGTCGGGCGTGCGCGGCATGGCGCTCAACCTCGAGCAGGACAACGTCGGCATCGTGATCTTCGGCTCCGACCGCGAGATCAAGGAGGGCCAGACCGTCAAGCGCACCGGCGCCATCGTGGACGTGCCGGTCGGCAAGGGCCTGCTCGGCCGGGTCGTCGACGGCCTCGGCAACCCGATCGACGGCAAGGGCCCGATCGTCGCCGAGGAGCGCCGCCGCGTCGACGTCAAGGCGCCCGGCATCATCCCGCGCAAGTCCGTGCACGAGCCGATGGCGACGGGCCTCAAGGCCATCGACGCGCTCATCCCGGTCGGACGCGGCCAGCGCGAGCTGATCATCGGCGACCGCCAGACCGGCAAGACCGCGATCGCCCTCGACACGATCCTGAACCAGAAGCCCGCCCACCAGGGCACCGACGAGAAGGCCAAGCTCTACTGCGTCTACGTCGCGGTCGGCCAGAAGCGCTCCACCGTCGCCCAGTTCGTGAAGGTGCTGGAGGACCAGGGCGCGCTGGAATACTCCATCGTCATCGCCGCCACCGCCTCCGACGCCGCGCCGATGCAGTTCATCGCGCCCTTCTCGGGCTGCGCCATGGGCGAGTACTTCCGCGACAACGGCATGCACGCCGTGATCGTGTACGACGACCTCTCCAAACAGGCGGTGGCCTACCGCCAGATGTCGCTGCTGCTGCGCCGCCCGCCGGGCCGCGAGGCCTATCCGGGCGACGTGTTCTACCTGCACAGCCGCCTGCTCGAGCGCGCCGCCAAGATGGGCGACGCCGCCGGCGCCGGCTCGCTGACCGCGCTGCCCGTCATCGAGACCCAGGCCAACGACGTCTCGGCCTACATCCCGACGAACGTCATCTCGATCACCGACGGCCAGATCTTCCTCGAGACCGACCTGTTCTACCAGGGCATCCGCCCGGCGGTGAACGTCGGCCTCTCGGTCTCGCGCGTCGGCTCGGCGGCGCAGACCAAGGCGATGAAGAAGGTCGCCGGCAAGATCAAGGGCGAGCTCGCGCAGTACCGCGAGATGGCGGCCTTCGCGCAGTTCGGCTCGGACCTCGACGCCTCGACCCAGCAGCTCCTGAACCGCGGCTCGCGGCTCACCGAGCTCCTGAAGCAGCCGCAATTCTCGCCGCTGAAGATGGAGGAGCAGGTCGCGGTGATCTACGCGGGCGTCAACGGCTACCTCGACAAGCTGCCGCTCAACAAGGTGCGGGCCTTCGAGGATTCGCTGCTCTCGACGCTCCGCTCGAAGCACCAGGACCTGCTCACGGGCATCCGCGACTCGAAGGACCTCTCCGACGAGAACGCGGCCAAGCTGAAGGGTGTCGTCGAGGGCGTCGCCAAGACGATCAGCTGAAGGACGATCGGCTGATCGTCGTCCCTCCCCCCGGCGGGGAGGGATACGGGATCGAGGATCCCGCGTGGGGGTGGTGCCGCCCGAGGCTCGGCGCCTCCTGAACCATCCCCACCCCCGGCTTCTCCCCGCAAGGGGGAGGAGAGATTGCCCGAGTTGAACCGAACCGGCCTGGAAATCCCCCGATGGCGAGTTTGAAGGATCTGCGAAACCGCATCACCTCGGTGAAGGCGACGCAGAAGATCACCAAGGCGATGCAGATGGTCGCCGCCGCCAAGCTGCGGCGCGCCCAGAACGCCGCCGAGAGCGCGCGGCCCTACGCCGAGAAGATGGCGCAGGTGCTCGGCAACCTCGCCGGAAACCTCGTCGGCGGCGTCGGCGCCCCGCGCCTCCTCGCCGGCACGGGCGAGGACCGCACGCACCTGCTCGTCGTCTGCACGGCCGACCGCGGCCTCTGCGGCGCCTTCAACTCGTCGATCGCGCGCCTGGCCCGCGACCACGCCAACCGCCTGATGGCGGAGGGCAAGACAGTGAAGATCATGACCGTCGGCAAGAAGGGCCACGACATCCTGCGCCGCCAGTTCCGGCAGCAGATCATCGAGACCATGGACCTGCGCGGCAACAAGCCGGTCGATTACGAGTTCGCCTCCGAGATCGCCGAGAAGATCCTCGCGCGCTTCGATGCGGGCGAGTTCGACGTGGCGACGCTGTTCTATTCCGAGTTCCGCTCCGTCATCTCGCAGATCCCGACGGCCCAGAAGCTGATCCCGGCCGAACTGCCGGAAGGCGGCGAGAGCGCCACCGGCGCCCCGGCCGATTCCGCCATGGAGTTCGAGCCGAGCGAGGAGGCGATCCTGGCGACGCTCCTGCCGCGCAACCTCACCGTTCAGGTCTTCCGGGCGCTCCTCGAGAACGCGGCCTCGGAGCAGGGCTCACGCATGGGCGCCATGGACGCCGCCACCCGCAACGCGGGCGAGATGATCAAGAAGCAGACGCTGATCTACAACCGCACGCGCCAGGCCATGATCACCAAGGAACTGATCGAGATCATCTCGGGCGCCGAGGCTCTCTAGCGCGCTTTCCGCCAAAGTGGTTGCCGGTTTGGCGATCAGAAGGCGCGCTAAATCAATGGTTTGGAGCATTTTCCGTGATCCAAAAATCACGGAAAATGCTCTAGGAGCCGCCCGGACGCCCGCCCGCACAGAATCGAAGGACACGCACATCATGGCGAACACCGCTTCCCCCGCCGCCTCCAACAGGACCGGCCAGATCACCCAGGTCATCGGCCCCGTCGTCGACGTGCAGTTCGACGGTCATCTGCCGGAGATCCTGAACGCCCTCGAGACCAAGAACAACGGCGCCCGCCTCGTCCTCGAGGTGGCCCAGCAGCTCGGCGAGAACACCGTGCGCTGCGTCGCCATGGACACCTCGGAGGGTCTCGTTCGCGGCCAGGAGGTGACGGACACGGGTGAGCCCATCAAGGTGCCGGTCGGCGCCAACACGCTCGGCCGCATCATGAACGTCATCGGCGAGCCGATCGACGAGGCCGGTCCGATCGAGACCACCACCTTCCGGGCGATCCACCAGCCCGCCCCCTCCTACGCCGACCAGTCGACCGAGGCGCAGATCCTCGTGACCGGCATCAAGGTCGTGGACCTCCTCGCTCCATACGCCAAGGGCGGCAAGATCGGCCTGTTCGGCGGCGCCGGCGTCGGCAAGACCGTGCTGATCATGGAGCTGATCAACAACATCGCCAAGGCCCACTCGGGCTACTCGGTGTTCGCGGGCGTGGGCGAGCGGACCCGCGAGGGCAACGATCTCTACCACGAGATGATCGAGTCCAAGGTGAACATGGACCCGAAGGAGCATAACGGCTCGGCCGAGGGCTCGAAGTGCGCGCTGGTCTACGGCCAGATGAACGAGAGCCCCGGCGCCCGCTCGCGCGTCGCGCTCACCGGCCTCACCGTCGCCGAGCAGTTCCGCGACGAGGGCCAGGACGTGCTGTTCTTCGTCGACAACATCTTCCGCTTCACGCAGGCGGGCTCCGAGGTGTCGGCGCTTCTCGGCCGCATCCCGAGCGCCGTGGGTTACCAGCCGACGCTCGCCACCGACATGGGCGCCCTGCAGGAGCGCATCACCACCACGACCAAGGGCTCGATCACCTCGGTGCAGGCGATCTACGTGCCGGCCGACGACCTGACCGACCCGGCGCCCGCCGCCTCCTTCGCCCACCTCGACGCCACGACCGTGCTGTCGCGCTCGATCGCCGAGAAGGGCATCTACCCGGCGGTGGACCCGCTCGACTCAACCTCGCGCATGCTCTCGCCCGCGATCCTCGGCGAAGAGCATTACGAGGTCGCCCGCCGCGTCCAGCAGACCCTGCAGCGCTACAAGGCGCTCCAGGACATCATCGCGATCCTGGGCATGGACGAGCTGTCGGAAGAGGACAAGCTGTCGGTGGCCCGCGCCCGCAAGATCGAGCGCTTCCTGAGCCAGCCCTTCCACGTGGCCGAGGTCTTCACGGGCTCGCCGGGCAAGCTCGTCGCTCTCGAGGACACCATCAAGGGCTTCAAGGGCCTGGTGAACGGCGAGTTCGACGACCTGCCCGAGGCCGCCTTCTACATGGTCGGCACCATCGAGGAGGCCAAGGAGAAGGCCAAGAAGCTCTCGGCGGCCGCGTAACGGGGCCTCGCCCCTCTCCCTTGCGGGGAGGGGAAAAGGGGTGACGGTGGCGCCGATTGAAGCTCAGCGGCGCCTCCCGCTCCACCCTCACTTCCCGCTCCTCCCCGCCAGGGGAGGAGAGCTTCCGAAGAGATCCTGATCCGATGGCCACCTTCCAGTTCGATTTCGTCGGCCCCGAGCGGACGCTGTATTCCGGCGAGGTCGAGGCCGTTCAGCTGCCCGGCACCGAGGGCGAGATGACGGTCCTGCCCGGCCACGCCCCGGTCCTCACCTCGCTGAAGGTCGGCGTGATCGTGGTCACCGAGCGCCAGAACAGCGGCAAGCGCATCCTGGTCCGCGGCGGCTTCGCCGATATCGGCCCGACCGGCGTCACCGTCATCGCCGAGCGCGCGGCCCCGATCGAGGAGGTCACGCCCGCCTCGATCGACCGCGACATCGAGGCGGTCGAGCTGCAGCGCGACGCCACCGAGGATCTGCAGAAGCGCGAGGAACTCAACGCGCAGATCACGCAGCTCCAGGAAACCAAGGTGGCGCTCAACTTCTGAAGCGTCCGCCGCTCGGTACGATGTCTTGACGAGACCCGCCGGTCCCGCCTCAGGCGGGGCCGGCGGGTTTTTCGTCGGCGGCGGCGAGCGCCGCGGCGACGAGGACCGCGCGGGCGCCCGCATCCACCGGGCAGCCCTGTTCCAGCCAGAGCCTGCGCGCAGCCGCGAGAGCCCGGCCGATCCCGGGACCGGGGGCAAGGCCCCGCGCTACGAGATCCGCGCCCGTGACCGGCAGCACCGGCCGCCGTGCCCCGGGAGCCAGCAAGGCGTCGAGCGCGGCGCGCGCGCCGGGCGTCGGAACGGGCCGCGGCTCGCCCGCGAGAATCACCAGGGTGGCGGCGAGCGTCGCGGGCCCGTGCTCGGCGGCCAGCGCCCGCATCGCATCGGGCGCGATCGTCTCGCGCCCGTGCAGGGCGGCGAGGGCGCGGGCCTGCGCGAGAAGGCCGGCATGCTCGGCATTGGCGAGCCGCAGGGCCTCGCGCAGCCGGTCGGCGTCGGCCTCGCTCTGGACGGCGAGTGCTGCGAGCCGGCCGATCGCCGCTTGACCGGCCGCGATGCTGCGGCCGAGCCGTCCGAGTTCCGCGACGCCGCCGGTCAGGCGCTGCAGCAGGCCGGTCTCGCTCAGGGTCTCGACCGCCGCGAGCGCGCCGGGCGCCGCCAGGAGCTTCAGGAACTCCGCGCGCACGCGCTCGCGCGAGAGCCCGTCGAGGCTGCCGCGGGCCCGGATGCAGGCGGAGAGCCCGGCCGGATCCGGCGCGGCCCGTCCGTAGCGGGCATGGAAGCGGAAGAAGCGCAGGATGCGCAGGGCATCCTCGCGGATGCGGGTCGCGGGCTCGCCGATGAAGCGCACGCGGCCGGCCGCGAGATCCTCGACGCCGCCCGTCGTGTCGTGGAGCCGCCCGTCCGCCCCGAGCGAGAGGGCGTTGACGGTGAAGTCGCGCCGCTCGGCATCCTGCGCGAAGTCGCGGCCGAAGCGCACCACGGCGTGGCGCCCGTCGGTCTCGACATCCTCCCGCAGGGTCGTGACCTCGAAGGGCGCTCCCTCCACCACCACCGTGATCGTGCCGTGCTCGATGCCCGTCGGGACCGCCTTGAGTCCCGCCGCCTCGGCGCGCGCGCGCGTCGCCTCCGGCAGCAGGGTCGTGGCGAGGTCGATGTCGGAGACGTCGCGTCCGAGGAGCGCGTCGCGCACGCAGCCGCCGACGAGGCGCGTCTCCTCGCCGGGCGTCTCGAGGGCCGCCAGAACTGTCGCGACGCCGGGCCGCGACAGGAGCCTGCGCAGGCCCGCCTCGTCGAGGGATCGGGCCATCATCGGAACCGGCCCGGCACGAGGCGGCCGTTCTCCATATGGGCCGGCACGTAGCCGTCGGCATGGCGCTCCGAGAACAGGCCCGTGAGCACGAGCGAGGCGATCACGACGGCGAGGCCGGCCAGCACGAGCCGGAAGACCTGCGCATCCCAGTGCACCCGGTGCAGCGGGTTGCGGCCGACGAGCACGAGGTAGCCGAAGAAGAGGAGGAACGGCAGGAGGAAGAGGGCGAGCTCCTCCAGGACGCTGCGCAGCATGGCACCCGATCATCCGGGCGGGCGGAAGGCCCGCAGATTACAGACATATGCGCTCGTAGAGGTTGTGCAGGATGCCCGCGGTGACGCCCCAGATCATGCGCTCGCCGAAGGGCAGCGCGTAGAAATGGCGCGTGCGGCCCTGCCAGAGCCGCGACTTCAGCTCGTAGCGCGCCGGGTCCATCAGGTGGGCGAGCGGCACCTCGAAGATCTCCGCGACCTCTTCCGGGTTCGGCGCGAGCCGGACCTCGCCCTCGATCAGCCCGATCACTGGGGTCACGAGGAAGCCGGTGGCCGAGAGATAGGGATCGAGATAGCCGAGGGGCCGCACGTCCGAGGGCGCGAGCCCGATCTCCTCCTCGGCCTCGCGCAGGGCCGCGGCGAGCGGCGTCGGGTCGGCCGGGTCGATCTTGCCGCCCGGGAAGGCGACCTGCCCCGAATGGTCGCGCAGGTGCAGGGCCCGCTTCGTCAGAAGGAGCGAGAGCGGGCCGCCGCGCGCCACCACCGGCACCAGCACGGCGGCCCGGCGGTGCGGTTCCGGCGGCGCCACGGCGTCGCCGGCCGGGTCGAGGCTGTGGTCGCCGCGTGGATTCGAGAGCCGGTCGCCCGGGCCCGGTGGATCCTGCGCCAGCCGCGCGGACGCCCGCGCCAGGAAATCGGCGCGCGGGTCGTGCGCGCCGGGGGCGATCGCCTGCGCCGCGCTCATGCGGCCTCGGCGGGGGCGATCGGGTGGAACCTGCCGGCGGCCGCGAGCCCGAACCAGCGGGTGCCGTCGACGTCGCGCTCCTCGCCCATCCCGGCGAGGTCGTAGGCGAGCGCGCGCGTCAGCAGCGCCCAGAGGCCGCGCCGGACATGGATGTAGGGGCGGAACCCACCCTCCCGATCCGCCTCGAAGCGCAGGCCGTGCTCGGCATCGAGGGGCACGAGGTCGTCGACATTCGTCCGGAAGCCGATGCGCCGCGCCTCGCCCGCGCCGTCCACCGCCATCTCGACGGCGACGAAGGGGGCGTCGTCGACCCGGATGCCGACGCGCTCCACCGGCGTGACGAGGACGATGCGCCCGTCCGCCTCGCGCCGCAGGATCGAGGCGAACAGCTTGACGAGGGCCGGGCGCCGGATCGGCGATCCGTTGTGGAACCAGGTGCCGTCGGCGGCGATCCGCATGTCGATCTCGCCGCAATAGGGTGGGTTCCAGTCCTCGACGGGCGGCTGCCCGCGCCTCGGCAGCCCGCCGAGCGCCGCGCTCAGGCGGCTCAGGGTCGGGTCGGGCGGAGCTTCGGAGGCGTCGGCGGTCATGGCTGCATCAGATAGGGCGCGGCCGGCGCTGGCAATCCGCGGCGCGGTGCGGCGGGGCGGTCGAAGGCGGGCACCGTCACGCCTGCGGCCGCCGCCGCAGGATCTTCCAGATCCCGGTCGCGGCACCGACGAGGCGCTCGCCGGCCGTCAGCTCGGTCCGCATGAAGACGAGCGAGCCGGTGCGCCGCGTCACCTGCGGCCGCGCCTCGATCCAGTCGCCGATGCGGCCCGCGCCGATGAACTGCATCTGCATCTCGATCGTGACGCAGTTCGCGCCCTCGGCCGCCTGCATGGCAGTGACGCCGAGCGCCCGGTCGGCGAAGGTCATCAGCATGCCGCCCTGCACGACGCCGATCAGGTTGGCGTGCTTGGGCCGGGCCAGGAAGGCGTAGGCGCCGTCAGCGGCGCGGTGATGGACGGGGCCGACGAGATCGATGAAGCCGGTATCGGCGACGATCTCCCAGCCGGCGCGGACGGGATCGGCGGGCGGGCCCGCGTCGTCGATGCGTTGCATGGCTCCTCGGCAGGGATCCTCGAACGGGATCCTCGAACGGGATCCTGGGCATGAATCCTGGTTAAGCGCGGCAGCGGATCCGATCAACCGCGGGCGCCGGGCGGCGGCCCCGGGGCGGCGTCATGGGCCCGAGAGCCCTGCGGCGACACTGACCTTGCCAGCCCGCCTCAAAGGGCGCCACACTCCGCGGCCTCGGACACCCCCTGACCGCAGGCCCGTTCCGGGTCGCGAGAGACGGAAGCGACACGCATGACGCATGGCTCCGCGCCGGCCACCAGCCTCGACGACGGCATCGTCGCGGCCGCAGAATCCTGCCTCGCCGCGGTCGGCCAGGCCCGGGAGGCGATCCACGGCGTGATCTTCGGCCAGGAGCGGGTGGTCGACCTCGCCCTCGTGACGATCCTGTCGGGCGGACACGGGCTCCTCGTCGGCCTGCCGGGCCTGGCCAAGACCAAGCTCGTCGAGACGCTGGGCACCGTGCTCGGCCTCGATGCGCGGCGCGTGCAGTTCACCCCCGACCTGATGCCCTCGGACATCCTCGGCACCGAGATCCTCGACGAGGATGCCGAGCGCCGTCGCTCCTTCCGCTTCGTGAAGGGCCCGGTCTTCACGCAGCTCCTGATGGCCGACGAGATCAACCGCGCGAGCCCCCGCACGCAGTCGGCGCTCCTCCAGGCGATGCAGGAGCATTTCGTGTCGGTGGCGGGCGAGCGCCACGACCTGCCGCGCCCCTTCCACGTCCTGGCGACCCAGAACCCGATCGAGCAGGAGGGTACCTATCCGCTGCCCGAGGCGCAGCTCGACCGCTTCCTCCTGGAGATCGACGTCGGCTATCCCGACCGTGCCGCCGAGCGCCGCATCCTGATCGAGACGACCGGCGTCGAGGAGAGCCGCGCCCGGTCCGTGATGACGACGGACGCCCTCCTCGCGGCGCAGCGCCTCGTGCGGCGCCTGCCGGTGGGCGAGGCGGTCATCGACGCGATCCTCGACCTCGTGCGCTCGGCCCGGCCCGACAGCGGCGACCCGCTGGTGAAGGGCAAGCTGCTCTGGGGACCCGGCCCCCGCGCCAGCCAGGCGCTGACGCTCGCGGTGCGCGCCCGCGCCCTGATCGAGGGCCGCGTCGCCCCCTCGATCGCCGACGTGAAGGCGCTGGCCGAGCCGGTGCTCAAGCACCGCATGGCGCTGAGCTTCGCGGCGCGCGCCGACGGAGAGACCGTGCCGGGCCTCATCACGCAGCTCGCGGGCAAGCTCTAGCGGATGGCCGCGCGGATCTCCGGCGCCGCCGAGCGCGTCCCACAGCGGCGGGAGACCGAGAGCGCCCTGTCGCTGGCTGAGCGGATGCCCCGCCTCGTGCTGGAGGCGCGCCGCGTCTCGACCACCCTCGCGCACGGGCTGCACGGCCGCCGGCGGGCGGGGCCGGGCGAGAGCTTCTGGCAGTTCCGGCCCTTCGTCACCGGCGAGGCGGCCGCCCGCATCGACTGGCGCCGCTCCGCCCGCGACGACCGGCTCTACGTGCGCGAGCGCGAGTGGGAGGCCGCCCACAATATCTGGTTCTGGATCGACCGCTCGGCCTCGATGGGCTTCACCTCCGACCTCGCGCTCGCCCCGAAGGTGGAGCGGGCGCTCGTGCTCGGCCTCGCGCTCGCCGACACGCTGGTGGAGAGCGGCGAGCGCACCGGGCTCCTCGGCCTCACCCGGCCGACCGCCTCGCGCCGCATCATCGAGACCATGGCGCAGGCCCTCGCGGGAGACGAGGCCGGGCTCGAGGCCGACCTGCCGCCCCGCGCCGCGCCGGGCCGCTTCGACGAGGCGATCCTGATCAGCGATTTCCTGACGCCGCTCAGGGCGGTGGAGGGCACGGTGCGCACGCTCTCGGGCCACGGCACCCGCGGCCACCTCGTGCTCGTGGTCGATCCGGTCGAGGAGACCTTCCCGTTCGCGGGACAGGCCGTGCTGCACGACCTCGAATCGCGCTTCAGCCTCGACGTCGGCGACGCCGCCGCCTGGGGCGAGGCCTACCGGACGCGGATCGCCGCCCACCGCGACGGTCTCTCGGAGATCGCCCGCGGCCAGGGCTGGACGCTCACCGTGCATCGCACCGACCGGCCCGCGAGCGAGGCGGCGCTTCGCCTTCTCACGCTCGTCTCCGCCGCCCGCGGCACCGGCTGAGGAGGGCGACGTGCTCGGACCCCTGACCTTCGCCGCCCCCTTCGCCCTCGCGGCGCTCGTCGCCCTGCCGGCCCTGTGGTTCCTGCTGCGGGTGACGCCGCCGCGCCCGCGCCGGATCGACTTCCCGCCGCTGAAGCTCGTCGCCGACCTGCTGCCCCAGCGCGAGACCCCGGCCCGTACGCCGCCCTGGCTGCTGATCCTCAGGATCCTGGCGGCGGCCGCCCTCATCCTCGCGGTGTCGGGGCCGGTCTGGAACCCGGCCGGCATCGGGGCGAATGGCGGGCGCACGCCGCTCCTCCTGATGATCGACAACGGCTTCGCGGCCGCCCACGACTGGCGCGAGCGCCTGCGGGTGGCCACCGACGCCGTCGAGGGCGCCGCCCGCGACGGGCGCCCGGTGGCCATCCTAGCGACCGCCGACCCGGCCGCGGCCTTCGAGGCCAAGACCCCGGCCGCGGCCCTCGAGCGGCTGCGCGCGGTGGCGCCGCGCCCGCATCCCGGCGACCGCGCCGTCCACCTGCCGGCGATCGGCACCTTCCTCGAGCGGGTTTCCGGCTCCGGCATCGTCTGGATCAGCGACGGCGTCGCCGGCACGGGGGAGGGCGCCTTCGCCCGGGACCTCGAAGCCCTCGCGGCCCGCAACGGCGCGGCGCTGACGATCCTCAAGGCCGACCAGCCGCCGGCGCTCGCGCTCACCGGGGCCGAGGCCGGCGACCGCCTGTCGGCCCACGTCCTGCGGGCGGCACCGAACGGGCGCGATGCCGGCCTGGTGCGGGCCCTCGACCTGAAGGGGCTGCCGCTCGCCGAGCACGATTTCCGCTTCGGCAACGGGGCCACCGAGGCCGAGATCGCCTTCGAGCTGCCGGTCGAGCTGCGCAACGCCATCGCGCGGCTCGAGATCGCGGGCGAGCGCTCGGCCGGGGCCGTCACCCTGATGGACGAGCGCGGCAAGCGCCGCCGCGTCGGCCTCGTCTTCGGCGGCACCAGCGATCAGGCGCAGCCGCTCCTGGCGCCGACCTACTACCTCGCCAAGGCGCTCACGCCCTTCGCGGACGTGCAGGAGCCGCGCGGCGCCAAGGGCACGGCCGAATCGATCGGCCAGCTCCTCGACAACCAGGTCTCGGTCCTGGTCCTGGCCGATGTCGGCGCGATGGACGAGCAGACGCTCGCCCGCGTCACGAAGTTCGTCGATGCCGGCGGCCTGCTCCTGCGCTTCGCCGGGCCCCGGCTCGCCGCCGGCAACGATCCGCTCGTGCCGGTGCACCTGCGCCGGGGCGGCCGGACCCTCGGCGGCACCCTGTCCTGGGACAGCCCCAAGACCTTCGCGCCCTTCGCGCCCGAGAGCCCCTTCGCGGGCCTCCTGCCGCCGGCCGATATCGGCGTGCGCCGCCAGATCCTGGCCGAGCCCGACGGCGACCTGCCGAGCCGCACCTGGGCCTCGCTGCAGGACGGCACGCCGATCGTCACGGCCGAGAAGCGGGGGCGGGGGCAGGGGCTCGTGGTCCTGTTCCACGTCACCGCCGACACCACTTGGTCGAACCTGCCGCTCTCGGGCCTGTTCATCGACATGCTGCGCCGGGTCGTGGGGCTTGCCGGCACCGCCGCGGCGCCGGCAGGCGACGGCGGCCCCCGCCCGGCCGCCGCGATCCTCGCGCCGCGCCTGACGCTCGACGGCTTCGGCGCGCTCGGCAGCCCGCCGGCCGGGGCCACCGCGGTCTCGGCCGATTACGGCGACCGCGCCACCCCCGAGCACCCGCCGGGCTTCTACGGACCTGCCGACGGCGGCATCGCCGTGAACGCGCTCAAGCCGGACGACCGCCTGACGCCCCTCGACCTCGCGAGCGTCGCCGGCGCCCGGGTCGGCTCGCTCGCCGGCGCCGAGACCCTTGACCTCAGGGCCTTCCTCTTCACCCTGGCGCTGATGCTGCTCGTCCTCGACACGCTCGCCGGCCTCTGGCTCGGCGGCTTCCTCAGCCGTTCGCCCGGCGGCCTGATCGGGCGCCTCGGCGGCCGGCCGGCGGCCCTGGCGCTCGCGGCGATCGCGCTCTCGGCGATGCTCGCGGACGGGCCCGCCCGCGCGCAGGAGCCGCCGGCCAACCGCCCGAACGGCTTCGAATCGGCCCTCGTGACGCGCCTCGCCTACGTCATCACCGGCGATGCGGCGATCGACGAGGCGAGCCGGGCCGGGCTCACCGGCCTCACCCAGATGCTCGCCACCCGCACGGCGCTCGAGCCGGGCGAGCCCGCGGGCCTCGACCCGGCCAAGGACGAGCTGGCCTTCTATCCGCTGATCTATTGGCCGATCGCCCCGAACCGGCCGCAGCCGGGCGAGGCCGCGATCCGACGCATCGACGCCTTCATGCGCAACGGCGGCACCGTGCTGTTCGACACCCGCGACGGACTCACCGCCCGCCCCGGCGCCGCGCCGACGCCGGAGGCCGCCTACCTGCGCAAGATGCTCGGAACCCTCGAAGTGCCCGAGCTCGAGCCCGTGCCCCTCGACCACGTTCTCACCAAGGCCTTCTACCTCGTCGACACCTTCCCGGGCCGCTACGGCACCGGCCAGACCTGGGTCGAGGCGCTGCCGCCGGCAGCCGAGGGCGCCGAGCGCCGCCCCGCCCGCGCTGGCGACGGCGTCAGTCCCATCATCATCACGGGCAACGACCTCGCGGCCGCCTGGGCGGTCGGGCGCCGGGGCGAGGCGCTCTATCCGGTCGTCGGCGGCGACCAGCGCCAGCGCGAGATGGCCTTCCGGGGCGGCATCAACATCGTGATGTACACGCTGACCGGCAACTACAAGGCCGACCAGGTCCACGTGCCGGCCCTGCTGGAGCGGCTCGGCCAGTGAGCGATCCTTCAGCCAAGACTGCTGCGCATCCCAACTCCCCGCCCCACTCCCCGCGCGGGGAGTGGGGCCCTCGCGCCGATCACTGAAGGCCCCGCCCCATGCTGAGCCTCAGCTTCACGCCCCTCCTGCCCTGGCCGGCGCTCGCCGGGCTCGGAATCCTCGCCGCGCTGTTCTGCCTCCTCGCCTTCGCGGCGCGCGGGCGCACGGCCGTCCTGCGCGCGCTCGTGCTGGCGCTCGTGCTCGCGGCGCTCGCCAACCCCGCTCTGGTGCGCGAGGACCGCGAGCCGGTGAAGGACATCGCCGCCGTGGTGGTGGACCGCTCGGGCTCGCAGAGCCTCGGCGACCGGCCGGCCATGACCGATCAGGTCCGGGCCGAGCTGCAGCGCCGGTTCGGGGCGCTCAGCAACATCGAGCCCCGCTTCATCGACGTGCCGGATGCCCGCGACGGCGACGACGGCACCAAGCTGTTCACCGCGCTCGGCCAGGCGCTGGCCGACGTGCCCCCGGAGCGCCTGGCGGGCGTCGTGATGCTGACCGACGGCGTCGTGCACGACATCCCGGCCTCGCTCGCCGGGCTCGGCATCAAGGCGCCGCTCCATGTCCTGGTGACCGGCCACGCCGATGAGCGCGACCGGCAGATCAAGCTCATCGAGGCCCCCCGCTTCGGCATCGTCGGCCGCGACCTCGCGATCCGGGCCGAGGTGATGGAGCGCGGCGGCACCGGCAACGCCGTCGTCACGGTGCGGCGCGACGGCGAGCAGATCGGCCGGCGCAGCGTCCCGACCGGCCAGCCCTTCAGCCTCACCACCCGGATCGAGCACGGCGGCCCGAACGTCGTCGAGATCGAGGTCGAGCCGCTGCCGGGCGAATTGACGACGATCAACAACCGCGCGGTCCTGCCCATCGAGGGGATCCGCGAGAAGCTGCGGGTGCTGCTCGTCTCGGGCGAGCCGCACCAGGGCGAGCGCACCTGGCGCAACCTCCTGAAGTCGGACGCCAACGTCGACCTCGTGCACTTCACCATCCTGCGCCCGCCCGAGAAGCAGGACGGCACCCCGATCTCGGAACTCTCGCTGATCGCCTTCCCGACCCGCGAGCTGTTCGTCCAGAAGATCAAGGATTTCGACCTCATCATCTTCGACCGCTACGCCAACCAGAGCGTGCTGCCCTCGGCCTATTTCGACAACATCGTCCGCTACGTGCACGACGGCGGCGCGCTCCTGATCGCGGCGGGACCGGAATTCGCCTCGTCGTCGAGCCTCGCCCGCACCCGCCTCGCGTCGATCCTGCCGGGCGACCCGAACGGGCGCGTGGTGGAGCGGCCCTACAAGGCGGCGCTCACCCAGACGGGCGCCCGCCATCCCGTCACCCGGGCGCTGCCGGGCTCGGACGCGAAGCCTCCGGCCTGGGGCGACTGGCTGCGGATCGTCTCGGCCCAGACCCGGCCCGGCATCCAGCCGATCCTGTCGGGCGCCGACAGCCTGCCGCTGCTCGCGCTCTCGCGCGAGGACAAGGGCCGGGTCGCGCTGCTCCTGTCCGATCATGCCTGGCTGTGGGCGCGCGGCTACCAGGAGGGCGGCCCCTATCTCGACCTGCTGCGCCGCCTCGCCCACTGGCTGATGAAGGAGCCGGCGCTGGAGGAGGAGGCTCTGCGCGCCCAGATGACCGGCCACGGCCGCGAGGTCAGGGTCGAGCGCCAGACCATGGCGGAGACGACCGACCCGGTCACCGTGACGGGGCCGACCGGCAACGCCCGCACCCTGACGCTCGCCCAGGCCGAGCCCGGCCTGTTCTCGGCGACCTTCGAGGCGGGCGAGCTCGGCCTGCACACCCTGCGCTCGGGCAACCTCGTGGCCTTCGTGAGCGTCGGCCCGGCCAACCCGCGCGAGCTTGCCGACGTGTTCAGCGACACCGAGCGCCTGAAGCCGGTGGCGGACGCCTCCGGCGGCTCGATCCGCCGGGTGGCGGATGCGGGCGGCCTCAGCGTGCCGCGGCTCCAGAGCGTGCGCAGCGGCCGTCTCAGCGGCGCCGACTGGATCGGCTTCCGCCCGAGCGACAGCGCCAATATCCGGGGCGTCGAGGTCTACCCGCTGGCGCTCGGCCTCGCGGCGCTCGCCGCGCTCGCCGCCGCCGTCCTGGCGATGTGGCTGGTGGAGGGACGGCGGGGACGTTCGGCCTGAGGACCGGCCAGCCGCGCCGGTCCGCGCCCGGACCTACCGTTCCACGGCCGGCCGCACGCTTCCCCGGATGCGCGCGCGCGCGCCCTCCGTCAGTTCGAGCCAGAGGAAGCGGGCCGGGTCGACGGGCCCGGGCAGGGTCAGGCGCCCCGCCGGCACCGGCTCGAAGCCGAAGCGGCGGTAATAGGGCGCGTCGCCCACCAGGATGATGAGGCCGTGGCCGCCGGCCCGCGCGGCCGCGAGGCTCGCCTCCATCAGGGCCGAGCCGATGCCGCGCCCGTCGAAGCTCGGATCGACCGTCAGCGGGCCGAGGACGAGGAGCGGCTCGTCGTCGGCGAGCACCGGGCCGACGCGGATCGAACCGACGAGGTAGGTGCCGACGAGGGCCGTGAAGCTGAGGGCGGCCAGATGCGGCACGCCCTCGCGCAGGCGGTAGGTCGTGCGCGCGAAGCGGCCGGGCCCGAAGGTGCGCGCGTGCAGGCGCTCGATCGCCGGCCCGTCGTCGGGATGCTCGGGACGGATGACGAGGGAGAGCGGGGACACGATGGATTCCGAGGGACTTCGCGCCCGATAGCAGCGGGCGCGCCGGCCTGCAAATCGTGATCTCACGAAACGGCGAGGCGATGCCGTGGCGGCGGACAAGGGCCCTCCGCGTGATCATCATCACCGGTCGCTCGCTTGAAAGCGAGCAAATAGTAACATATATGGTACTATATGGATGCGGATCGCGGAGTTCGTGGATGAGCGGGGTGTCAGCCCCTTCGCCGCTTGGTTCGATCGTCTCGATCCCCACTCGGCCGCGAAGGTTACCGTCGCGCTCACGCGGATCGAGCAGGGTAACCTGTCGAATGTGAAATCGGTGGGCGGCGGCGTGTCGGAGATCCGCCTCGACTTCGGCCCGGGCTACCGACTGTATGTCGGACGCGATGGCGACTGCCTGATCATTCTTCTGGCCGGCGGAACCAAGCGGCGGCAGCAGCAGGACATCATCAAGGCGCAAGCACGATGGGCGCAATACAGGCAAGCGAAGAAGGACAGCCGATGGCACTGACCCGAAGCTTCATGGAAACCGTCAAGGCGCGCATGGACCGCGACCCGGCGTTCCGCGATGCGCTGCTGGCTGAGGCCGTCGATCAGTTCCTGCTCGGAGATCTGGCCACCGGCAAGGCGCTGTTGCGCGACACCGTCAATGCAACGATCGGCTTCGAGCGCTTGGCCACCGCGACGGGCTCCTCGTCAAAGAGCCTGATGCGCATGCTCGGGCCGGCCGGCAATCCGACTGCCAGCAACCTGTTCGCGATCCTGCGCGCCGTGCAGGAGGAAATCGGCGTGCGGCTCGAGGCGATCGCGAGGCCGCGGCGCGTCACCGAGCCGGCCTGAAAGCCTCCGTCCGCTTCGCCCCCGCCCTCACGTCGCCCGCGCCGAGAAGTCGATGCGGGGGTCGATCCAGACGTAGATCATGTCGGAGAGGAGGTTCACCGCGAGGCCGAGCAGCGAGAAGATGTACAGGGTCGCGAACACGACCGGGTAGTCGCGGCCGACGATCGACTGGAAGGAGAGGAGGCCGAGCCCGTCGAGGCTGAAGATCGTCTCGATCAGGAGCGAGCCCGTGAAGAAGGCCGAGATGAAGGCGCCGGGGAAGCCCGCCACCACGATCAGCATGGCGTTGCGGAAGACGTGGCCGTAGAGCACGCGGCGCTCGCTGAGGCCCTTCATGCGGGCGGTGAGCACGTATTGCTTGCGGATCTCGTCGAGGAACGAGTTCTTGGTGAGCAGCGTCGAGGTCGCGAAGGCGCCGATCACGAGCGCGGTCAGAGGCAGCACCATGTGCCAGGCGTAGTCGGCGGCCTTCTGGGCGAGCGTGAAGCTCTCCCAGCCCTCGCTGGTGAGGCCGCGCAGGGGAAAGATCTGCAGGAACGAGCCGCCCGCGAGCAGGATGATCAGCATCAGGCCGAACAGGAAGCCGGGAATCGCGTAGCCGATGATGACCACGAACGAGGTCCAGACGTCGAAGCGCGAGCCGTCCCTGACGGCCTTGCGGATGCCGAGCGGGATCGAGATCGCGTAGGACAGGAGCGTCATCCAGAGGCCGAGCGAGATCGAGACCGGCAGCCGCTCGCGGATCAGCTGCAGCACGCTGACATCGCGGAAATAGCTGCGGCCGAAATCGAACCGGGCATAGTCCCACAGCATCTTGGCGAAGCGCTCGGGCGCCGGCCGGTCGAAGCCGAACTGCTGCTCCAGCTTGGCGATGAATTCGGGGCTCAATCCCTGCGCGCCCCTGTACTTCGCGTTGGCCTCGCCGCCGCGGTTCGTCGCCATGCCGCCGCCGAGGTCGCCCGCGCCGCCGGTCACCCGCGAGAGGGCGCCGTCGCCCTGGCCCTGCAGCTGCGCCAGCACCCGCTCGACGGGGCCGCCGGGGGCGAACTGCACGATCGCGAAGGTGATCAGCATGATCCCGAACAGGGTCGGGATCATCAGGGCGATGCGGCGCAGGACGTAGTTGAGCATGGCCTGCCCCTAGAGCACGATGCAAAGAAGCGGAATCCGGTTCTCCGGACTCATCGTGCGACCACAATAAGATGGAGCATGCTGCCGTTTCCGCGACAGTGCAGCATGCTCTAGTTCCGGCCGATGTTGCGCGCCCGGTCGGCCTCGAACCACCAGACGTTCGGCACCCCGAGCCCGTATCTCGGCCCCTGCGCGGGACGCCCGTAGACGTCCCAGAGGGCGAGCCGGTGCGAGCCCGAGTACCACATCGGCACCCAGTAGCGGCCGGCCCGCAGGCAGCGGTCGAGGGCTCGGCAGGCGGTGACGAGCTCGGACCGGGATCGCGCATTGGCGACCCGGTCGAGCAGCGTATCGACGGCCGGGCTCGCGATGCCGGCGAGGTTGTTCGACCCCTGCGTCCCGGCCGCGCGCGCGCCGTAGGCCTCGCGCAGCTCGGGTCCCGGCGTCAGGCCGCTGGTGAAGCGGCGCGAGGTCAGATCGAAGTCGAAGTCCTTCAGCCGCGACTGGTACTGCGCCGGGTCGATCTGCCGGATCGTGCCCTTGATGCCGATGAGGCCGAGATTGCGGATGAAGGGGTGGGTGTGCGGCTCCAGCGCCGGGTCGGTGTCCAGGAACTCGATCTCGAGCGGCCTGCCGCCCGGCAGGCGGACGGTGCCGCCCTCGCGGGTGCAGCCGGCCTCGCGCAGGAGGGCGACGGCGCGGCTCAGCATCGCCCGGTCCTGGCCGGACCCGTCCGAGACCGCCGGCATCCAGGCCGGGCCGAACACCTCGGCGGGCAGGTCCGCGCGCAGCGGGTCGAGCAGCGCCAGCTCCTCGGGCGAGGGCGCGCCCGTGGCCTTGAGGTCGGAATTCTCGAAGAACGAGGCCGTGCGCGCGTAGGCGCCGTACATCAGGTTCCGGTTGGTCCACTCGAAATCGAAGCAGAGGCCGATCGCCTCGCGCACCCGCGCATCGCGAAAGGCCTCGCGCCGGGTGTTGATCCACCAGCCCTGCGTGCCGGACGGCGTCGCGTCGGGGATCGTCCGGCGCACGACGCGGCCCTCCGCCACGGCCGGGAAGTCGTAGCCCGTGGCCCAGACGCGCGCCGTGAACTCCTCCCGGAAGGTGAAGGCGCCGCTCTTGAACGCCTCGAAGGCGACCTGCCGGTCGCGGAAGTACTCGTACCGGATCGCATCGAAATTGTGCTGGCCGACATTCACCGGCAGGTCCGCGGCCCAGTAGTCGCGCACCCTCTCGAGCTCGATGAAGCGCCCGACATCGAGTCGCCCGACCTGATAGGGGCCGGAGCCGAGCGGCGGCTCGAGCGTCGAGGCCTCGAAATCGCGGCCCGCGTAGTAGTCGGCGGAGAAGACCGGCAAGGTCGCGACGACGAGCGGCAGGTCGCGGCTGCGGCCGGGGGCGAAGCTGACGATGACGGTCTCGTCGTCCGGCGCCAGCGCGTCCGTCATGTCGCGGATCACCTGCGCGATCTCGGGATGGCCCTTCTCGCGCAGAAGCTTCAGCGAGACGGCGACGTCGCGCGCGGTCAGGCGGGTGCCGTCGTGGAAGCGGGCCTGCGGGCGCAGCCGGAACGTGTAGGCGAGCCCATCCTCGCTGACCTCGACCGCGCGGGCGAGAAGGCCGTAGAGCGCGTCCGGCTCGTCGAGCGCCCGCACCATCAGACTGTCGAAGGTCAGGTTCATGCCCGCCGCGCCCTCGCCGCGCAGGACGTAGACGTTGAGCGTATTGAAGGTGTTGAGCGACTGGTTGCCGAAGGTGCCGGAGAGCTGGGCCGAGTAGCGGCCGCCCTTGGGAGCCGCCGGGTTCACGTAGTCGAAGTTCGGGAAGTCGGCCGGGTATTTCAGCTCGCCGAAGCTCGACAGGCCGTGCGCGCTCCGCGCCGGCTCGGCGGCGCCCCGGACGGGCAGGCAGGCGGCGCCCGCGAGCGCGCCCGCGCCGAGCACGAGGTCGCGCCGGCTCGGCGCGAGGCTGCGCCGGCCCGAGGTGAGGCTGCGCCGGCCCGGGCCGCTCAACGGGGCGCTCCCGTCTTGGCGGCGAGCGCCTCGTCGTACCACCACGTCGTCGGGAAGCCGGAGCTGCCGTATTGCGGCAGGAGCGCGGGGTGGCTGAAGCGGTTCCAGCGCAGGGTCCGGGAGACGTTCGAGGCCCATTGCGGCACCACGAAATTGTGGGCGAGCAGCACGCGGTCGAGCGCGTGGGTCGCCGCGATCACGCCCGGCCGATCCTTGGCGAAGATCACCCCCTCGACGAGCGCGTCGATGGCCGGGTCCTTGATCCCCGCGATGTTGCGCGATCCCGGCCGGTCGGCCGAGGCCGAGCCCCAGAACTCGCGCTGCTCGTTGCCGGGCGAGAGCGATTCCGGCCAGGAGCTCGTGGTGATGTCGAACTCGAAGGCGCGCATCCGGTTCTGGTACTGCGCCTGGTCGATCACCCTGAGCGTCGAGTCGATGCCGATCAGCCGCAGCTGCGCGGCGAAGGGCAGGATCACCCGCTCGAACACGTTCTGGAATTCCAGGAACTCCACCGTGAGGGGCTCGCCGGTCTTCGCGTTGACCATCTTGCCGCCGCGCAGCTCGTAGCCGGCCTCGCGCAGGAGCTTGACCGCCTCGCGCAGGTTCGCCCGCACCGCCTCCGGCGTGTCGTTGACGGGGTTCCGGTAGGGCGTGGTGAGGACGGAGGCCGGGATCTTGTCCTTCAGGCCCTCGAGGATCGCCTTCTCGTCGCCCTCCGGCAGGCCCGAGGAGGCGAGTTCGGAGCCGAAATAGTAGGAGTCGATGCGCTTGTAGAGGCCGTAGAACAGGGCCCGGTTCATCTCCTCGAAGTTCATCGCGAGGTTGAAGGCGCGCCGCACTCGCTCGTCCTTGAACTTGTCCCGGCGCAGGTTGAACACGAAGGCCTGCATGTTGCCGTTGCCGCGGTCGGGGAATTCCTCCTTGACGAGGCGGCCCTCCTTGACGGCCGGGAAGTCGTCGTAGGCGGTGGCCCAGTTGCGGGCGATGTTCTCGGCGCGGAAATCGTAGAGGTCGCCCTTGAGCGCCTCCACCAGCACCGTCGCGTCGCGAAAATACTCGTTGCGGATCGTGCCGAGGTTGTTGCGCCCGGCATTCACCGGCAGGTCCTTGCCCCAGTAATCGGGCACGCGCTCGTAGGTCGCCGAGCGGCCGGGATCGAACTTGGCGAGGCGGTAGGGGCCGGAGCCGAGCGGGATCTCCAGCGTCGTCTCGGTGGGGCTGCGCGCCTTGCCGGCGGCGTCCTTGCCCGTCCACCAGTGCTTGGGCAGCACGCGCAACTGCCCGAGCACCTGAGGCAATTCGCGGTTGCCGGTCTCCGCGAAGGCGAAGGTCACCTCGCGCGGGCCCGTCGCCTCGGCCTTCGAGACGTTGTGGTAATAGGCCGCGTAGAACGGGCTGTTCTCCTTCAGGACGGTGAAGGACCAGATCACGTCCTCGGGCGTCACGGGCGTCCCGTCGTGCCAGCGGGCGTTCTCACGCAGGCGGTACGAGACGGACGAGAGATCGGGCGCCACCCGCACCGCCTCGGCGAGGAGCCCGTAGGAGGTGAAGGGCTCGTCGAGGGATTCCGTCATCAGCGTGTCGTAGACGAGCAGGATCCCGCCCTCGAGGTCGCCCTTCAGGCCCGACACGACGAGGTTGAAATTGTCGAAGCCGCCCTGGGCGCCGAGCCGCACGAGGCCGCCCTTCGGGGCGTCCGGGTTGGCGTAGTCGAAATGCGTGAAGCCGGCCTTGTACTTCGGCTCGCCCATCAGGGTGATGGCATGCGCCCAAGCACCCGAGGGCGCGGCGAGCGCCGCGGCCGGGGCGGCCGCGTCGGGCGCCGCGCGTGCCGGAAGCCCGAGTGAGGCGACGGCGAGCGTCGCGGCGAGGAGGCGTCCGATCACGGCCTGTGCTGTCACGGTCTGGCGATCTCCCGATTCCGTCATCGGCTCCGCGCGGCGGGGCCGGGCGACGTTCTAGGACGGCGGGGAGGCGCACGCCAAGCCGTCGCGTGCGCGCAGGGTGTCGAGGATGCCCTCAGGATCGCGGCCGCGGCCGCGGCACCGGCTCGGTATCGATGCGACGCAGCAGCCTCAGCGAGGCCTCGATGCGCGCGCGGCTGGTGTCGAGCGCCAGCCGGGTCAGGGCGAGGCAGCGATCCGTGCGCGCCTGGAAGGCCAGATCGATCCGGGGCGGGTGCTCAAGCTTGCGCATCCGGTAGATCTGCCGCCGCCTCGGCGGAGCGCGCATTCACTTGGATCAAGGGCTTGCACTTGGATCAACCGCTTGCACTTGGATCAACCGCTTGCACTTGGATCAACCGCTTGCATCGCCCTTCCGGATCGAGCCTGCGCGAGACCCGGCATCGCGCCGCGCAGGCCGGCGCCCGGCCCACGAAAAGGCCGGGCGTCGGCCCGGCCTCGAAGGAATGTCCCCCGGACAGTGCGGCCTATTGCTGGGCCGGCTTCTCGGAGGCGTTGCCCGAATCCTTGCCGACCTCGAGGTCCTTCGCCTTCTGCTCGGCGGCCGGATCGGCCTTGGCGGGCGCCTCCTTGGGATCGACCCCGGCCGGCGCGCCCGGCGCGGTCTTGGCGGTCGAGTCCGGCGTCGGGCCGCTCGCCTCCGGCGCCTGCTGGGGGGCGACCTCGTTGTGGCCCTCGACGCTGCCGGCCGGCTTCGGCCCGACGGGCGTGGCCGCGCCGGTATCGGCGGGCTTGGCCGGGCTGTCCTTGCCCTCGGAGGGCTTGCCGGTCGCGGGCGTCGCGGCGGTCGGCTTGCCGTCCTGGGGCTTGGCCTCGGCGGGCTTGCCTTCCGCGGGCTTGGCCTCGGCCTCCTCGGCGGCCGGGAGCGGCTTCGGGCTGTCCGAGAGGGTGTGCAGGTAGGCGATGACGTTGGCGCGCTCCTGCGGCGAGGCGATGCCCGCGAAGGCCATCTTGGTGCCCTTCACGTAGCCCTTGGGGCTTTCCAGGAAGTGGTCGAGGTCCTCGTAGGTCCAGGCGCCGCCCTTCTCCTTCATGCCGGCGGAGTAGTCGAAGCTGGGCTCGTGGCCCTTCTGGCGCTCGACCACGTCCCAGAGATGGGGCCCGACCTTGTTGGGGCCGCCCTTCTCGAAGCTGTGGCACGACTGGCAAGCCTTGGTGCCGGCCTGGCCCTTCTCGACATTGGCGCTCGCGAGGCGGACCGCGATGGGCTCGGCCTTGGCGGCGGCCGGGGCGCCGGGCGCCTCCTTCGGCTCGGGCAATTCGTAGCCGGCATTGCCGGCCGGCTTCGGATGATAGATCAGCTCGGCGACGAATCCCGATCCCAGGGCGAACAGCAAGGTCCCGAGCACCGCACCGGCAACCTTGTTAAACTCGAACGAGTCCATTCTCGACAACTCCGGCGCGCATGGCGAGGGGCGGCCCCGGCAGCGCAGAACAGCGACCGGCGGAGCGAAGCGCCGGACCTTTGAAATGTTCGAGGGTGCCTTAGCCGCTCTGCCCCGATCTTGACAATGGCGACAGGGCGTTCCCGTAGTCGCAGAGCACCCCTGTTGAAACCCGTCGCGGAGGCCGCCGGGCGGCGCGCCGCCGCGGGCCCGCCGCCGCGAACCCGCCATGACAACGCGCGCGGCGCCTGCTAAGCACCCGGCCCGCGAGACCTTGCCCGGCACCCGAGTTAATCCGGCACCCATGTCCCACCGGCGCCCATGTCCCTCCGGCCCATGTCCGATCCCCTCGTCCTGATCCCCGCGCGCCTCGCCGCGACGCGCCTGCCGAGCAAGCCGCTCGCTGACATCGCGGGCGAGCCCATGATCGTGCATGTCTGGCGCCGCGCCATCGAGGCCGGCATCGGCCCGGTGGTGGTGGCGACCGACACGCGGGCGATCGCCGAGGCCGTCGAGGCGGTCGGCGGCACCGCGGTGATGACCCGGCCCGACCATCCCTCGGGCTCCGACCGCCTCGCCGAGGCCCTGGAGATCGTCGACCCCGAAGGTCACCACGACGTCGTGGTCAACCTGCAGGGCGACCTGCCGACGATCGATCCCCGGGCCATCGGCGCCGCCGTGACGCCGCTCGCCGACCGCGGCGTCGACATCGCCACGCTCTGCGCGGTGATCACCCGGGCCGAGGAGATCAGCGATCCGAACGTGGTCAAGCTCGTGGGCCACCCCGTCGGCCCGCAGCGGCTGCGCGCCCTCTACTTCACCCGGGCGCAGGCGCCCTGGGGGGAGGGGCCCCTGTTCCACCATATCGGCCTCTACGCCTATCGCCGCGCGGCGCTCGCGCGCTTCATGGCGCTGCCGCCCGGCACGCTCGAGACCCGCGAGAAGCTGGAGCAGCTGCGCGCGCTCGAGGCCGGGATGCGCATCGACGCGACCATCGTCGACGACCTGCCGCTCGGCGTCGACACCCCCGCAGACCTCGAACGCGCCCGCGCCGCCCTGTCGGCGCGCCGCCTGAACTGATCCGCGATGACGAACCGCACCATCTCCTACCAGGGCGAGCCCGGCGCCAACTCGCACATCCTCTGCGCGCAGGCCTATCCGGACTGGACGCCGCTCGCCTGCCCGACCTTCGAGGACGCCTTCGCGGCGGTGACGGAGGGCCGCGCGGCGCTCGCCATGATCCCGATCGAGAACTCGGTCGCGGGCCGCGTCGCCGACATCCACCACCTGATCCCGACCTCGGCGCTGCACATCGTGGCCGAGCACTTCCTGCCGATCCACTTCCAGCTCATGGCGCTGCCGGGCGCGGCCCAGGAGGGCCTCAGGAGCGTGCACAGCCACGTCCACGCGCTCGGCCAGTGCCGCCGCGTCATCCGGCGCCTCGGCCTCAAGGCGGTTGTGGCGGGCGACACGGCGGGCGCGGCCCGCGAGGTGGCGGAAGCCGGCGACCCGACCCGCGCGGCGCTGGCGCCGGCCCTCGCCGCCGAGGTCTACGGCCTCGACATCCTGGCGCGCGACGTCGAGGACGAGGCCCACAACACCACGCGCTTCGTGGTGTTCTCGCCCGATCCCGAACCCGCCTCGCCGGGGGAGGGCGCGATGGTCACGAGCTTCATCTTCCGGGTGCGCAACATCCCGGCTGCCCTCTACAAGGCGCTCGGGGGCTTCGCCACGAACGGCGTCAACATGTCGAAGCTCGAGAGCTACATGCTCGAGGGACAGTTCACCGCGACCCAGTTCTACGCCGAGGTCGACGGCCATCCGGAGGATCCGCCGCTCGCCCGGGCGCTCGACGAGCTGCGCTACTTCTCCCGCGAGTGCAAGATCATCGGCACCTACCCGGCCCACCCGTTCCGCGAGGCGGCGCGGCTCGCCGCGGAATAGGGCAGGGGCCGCCGCTACTCCCGCCGGATCACCCGGTCCACCACGAGGTCCGACCAGAAGCCCGGGCGGAAGTCGCGCCTGAGCGCCTCCGCGTCGTAGTCCGTCTCGACCCAGGTCAGGAAGTCGAGCCCCTTCGGCTCGCCCTCGCGCAGGTAGAGCGCGAAGAAGGCGTCGAGGATGCCGGTCTTGGCGAAGCGGAAATGGCCGTAGCGCGCCGAGAGCTGGCGCGCCGCCTCGGCGACCGGACGGTTCTCGTGGAGGATCAGGTAGAGGGCGGCGGCGAGCCCGGCCCGGTCCGCCCCGGACTTGCAGTGCATCACGGCCGGATACTCGACGCCCGCGAAGAAGTCGCGGGCGGACAGGATCGTCTCCCGGGACGGCGCCTCGCGCGAGCGCAGGACGAACTCGACGAGCCGGAGCCCGTGGCGCTCGCAGGCCTCCCGCTGCAGCGGCCAGGAGCCGTGCTCGCGCCCGCCGCGCAGCGAGATGATGGTGCGGACCCCGTCGCGGCGGAAGCGCGCGAGGTCGCGCGGGCTCGGCTGGGCCGAGCGCCAGAGCTCGCCCGCGCCGACCCGGTGGCGGTTCAGGTAGGCGAGGCGAAAGACGCCGTGATCGACGAGCAGCATGTTCGCCCACGCCATCAGGCGCGCGCGCGAGCCCACGATCGGCCTCTCGAAGCGGGCGATCCGCGCCATGCGGCGGGCGTACCGGGTCTCGGGCTTGAGGAAGCGGTTGAACACGGGCGCGGCGGGCTCGGGTCTCGGGAAGGCTCTCGGGGGCGAAGAGTGTCGGGCGCGAAGGCTGTCGGGCTGCCGGCAGGCTCTAACAGCCCCGCCGCGGCCGGGCAATTCGCGGCCCTCCGGCCGGGCGGCACCGCACTTGCCTGTTCCGATTGCCGAAGTCCGATTGCCTCGCCCGATTGCCATGTCTTTGCCGGCATCGGGGCCGAACCTGACGGGCAAGGTGCGGGTTACCTGACCGGCAACGACGCGGGACGCCTCGAACAGCAAGGAATCCGGGCTCATGAGCACGCGCAGCACCACCAGCATCCGCCGGGCCCGCGATTCCGACGCGGCGGCGCTCTCGGGGGTGTTCGACGCGGCCTGGCGCGAGGCCTATCGCGGCGTCATCCCGGGCGTCGCCCTGGAGCGGCTGATCGCCCAGCGGGACGGGCGCTGGTGGCGCGGGGCCCTGCGGCGGGGACGGCCGATCGCGGTGGTCGAGACGGCCGGCACGGTGGTCGGCTACGCGGCCTACGGCCGGGCGCGCAGCAACCTCCTCAAGGCCGAGGGCGAGATCGACGAGCTCTACCTGCTGCCGGAATACCAGGGGATCGGTCTCGGGCGCCGCCTGTTCCGGGCTGTGCGCAACGACCTCGCCGATCACGGGCTGACCCGGCTCGGCGTCTGGACGCTGGAAGAGAACGCGCGGGCCGCGGGCTTCTACGAGAGCCTCGGCGGCCTGGCCGGGCCGCGCACCCTCGACCGGGTGGCGGGCGTGCCGCTCGCCAAGGTCGGCTACCGCTTCGGCTGAGAGCGCCTGCCGCGACGATTTCCCGCAAACGTCGCGGCGCTGCGCCCGGCCTGATTTTCTTTGTCGGGCAACGGCTCTAAGAGACCGGCAGAACGGGGCCGTCAGCTCCGGTATCCGGGAGACCAGCAGCCATGCGCATCGACGCCATCTCGATCGGCAAGAACCCGCCGCACGACGTCAACGTGATCATCGAGGTTCCGCTCGGCGGCGAGCCGATCAAGTACGAGATGGACAAGGAGGCCGGCGCCCTCGTGGTCGACCGCTTCCTCTACACCTCGATGGTCTATCCCGGCAATTACGGCTTCATCCCCCACACCCTCTCGGGCGACGGGGACCCCTGCGACGTGCTCGTGGCCAATACCCGGGCCATCGCGCCCGGCGCCGTCATGAGCGTGCGACCCGTGGGCGTCCTGGTGATGGAGGACAATGCCGGCGAGGACGAGAAGATCATCGCGGTGCCCTCGCGCAACCTCACCATGCGCTACGACCGGATCGAGAACTACACGGACCTGCCCGACATCACGCTCAGCCAGATCCAGCACTTCTTCGAGCACTACAAGGACCTCGAGCCCGGCAAGTGGGTCAAGGTCGTGCGCTGGGGCGACAAGGCCGAGGCGCACCGCCTGATCCTCGAGGGCGTCGAGCGCGCCAAGGGCGGGCCGGCCGCCTAGAGCGCGCTGCGAGACGGACGGATCAGGCCGCGACCGCCTTGAGGAAGCGGCCGATCTCCGCTTCCAGCCCGGCCGCCACCTCCTCGACGGAGGAGGCCGCGCTCTCGACATTGGCGGCCATCTCGACGGTGCGCTGCGCGGCGGCAGCCACCGTGCCGAGGTCGCGCGCGATCGCGACGCTCGTCTGAGCCGTCTCGTTGACGTTGCGTGAGATCTCGTCGGTGGCCGCGCCTTGCGCCGCGACCGCGCCCGAGAGGTCGGCCGTGGTGCTGCTGATCGTGCCCATGCGCCCGGTCATCCGGCCGATCGCCTCGACGGCGACGCCGGTCGCGTTCTGCACGCGGGTGACCTGGGCGGCGATCTCGTCGGTGGCGTTGGCGGTCTGGCTCGCCAGCGCCTTCACCTCCGCGGCGACGACCGCGAAGCCGCGGCCCGCCTCGCCGGCGCGGGCGGCCTCGATCGTGGCGTTGAGCGCCAGCAGGTTCGTCTGCTCGGCCACCGCGCGGATCATGCCGACCACGTCGCCGATGCGCTGGGCCGTGGCCGAGAGGTCGCCGACCTGCGCGTTCATGGCCGCGGCCTCGCCGAAGGCGCCGTCGACCTCGTGCTTCGCCCGGTCGATGCGGCCCTGGATCTCGGCGACCGAGGCGGAGAGCTCGTCCGCCGCGCTCGCCACGGTCTGCACGTTGGCGGAGGTCTCGCGCGAGCCCGCCGAGGCGCCCGCGATCGCCGCCGTGGCCTCGGCCGAGAGCGAGGCCATCGCGGCAGCGCGCCCGCGCATCTCGCCGGTGCGGGCATTGAAGACCGCGATCGAGCGCTGCACCTGGACGCGGAACCGCTCGACCTCGGCGTCGAGGTGCTCGCGGCGCTGCCGCTCGCCCTCGCTCGTCAGGCGCTGGCCGGATTCGAGGCTGCGGGCGTGCCGGCTCGTGTCGCGCAGCGCGCCGAGGGCGCGGGCCACGGCGCCGATCTCGTCGCGGCGCCCCTGCGAGGGGATCGGGCCGTCGAGATCGCCGTCGGCCAGGCGCGTCGTGCGGGCCGCGATCTCGGTGAGAGGCCGGAACAGCCGCAGGCCGATCGGCGCCATCACCAGGCAGGCCAGGATCGCGACGATCAGGCTCGCGGTCGCCATCGTGCCGAGGGTGCCGTGATAGTCGGCATAGTAGCGCTCCAGCGGGATGCCGACGTAGAGGATGCCGTTGACTCGGCCGGCCGCGTCGAAGGTCGGGTGGTAGACGGTCCAGAACGGGCGTCCGAACAGGTCGACGGGCCCCGAATAGGCCTTCCCGGACCGCACCACCGCGTTGGCCGGGCTGTCGGCGGCGAGCACCGTGCCGACCGCGCGCTCGCCGTTCTCCTTCTTCACGTTGGTGATGCGCCGCACGAAGCGGTCGCCGCCCGCCTCGTAGGCGAACACCGTGGCGTTGCCCCCGATATACGAGGTCACGTCGTCCACCACCGAGAGATCGCTCAAGGTCCCGAGATCCGGCGCCGTGACGCGGCCGACGCGGGCGTTCTCGAAGGCGATCCCTGATCCCGGCACCTTCGCGCCGAAGACGAGCGCCAGTGTCCGGATGTGCATCTCGGCCTCGACCCGCTGCTTGGCCTCGATCTGGGACCAGATCTCGCGGCTCGTCACGCCGAGAAGGATGCCGACTGTCAGGATGATCGCCGCACCGGCGAGGAGAATGATCTTTGTCGTCAGGCTGCGCAGGCGGTGCATGGCGGTGCTCGTCGGGCGAAATCTTGATGATTTCGCACGATGAGGCTGGATGCTTTATAGTTCGTTTATGAGACTACCTTGCCCGTAACGATTGCCGTCCGGTGTCGAGCCGGCCGGGCTAGCCCTGCCAGACCTGGCCTGGCCGCAGGGCCAGGAAGCTCTCGGGCGGCCGCCCCGCCGCCGCGAGGGCGGCGGCGAGCGCCTCGGCCGGCCGCTCGGCGCCCTCGTCGGTGAGCCGGAACGTGCCCCAGTGGTGGCCGAGCGCCTGGGGGTTGCCGAGGAGGCGCAGGGCCTCGACGGCGTCCTCCGGGTTCATGTGCTGCGGCTTCATGAACCAGCGCGGCTCGTAGGCGCCGATCGGCAGGGTGGCGAGGCGCGGCGCCCCGAATCGCTCGGCCACCGCGCGGAAGATGGCGCCGTCGCCGAGGCCCGAATCGCCGACATGGTAGTGCAGCCCCCAGGGCGAGGTGATCGCGTAGGCGCACCAGAGCGCCATGCGCCGGTCGTTGAGGCCGCGGGCCGACCAGTGGTTGGCCGGCAGGAGATGCGCGCGGACGCCGCCGCCGAGGTCGACCGAATCGCCCCAGTCCCGCGCCTCGACATGCATGGTCTCGTCGTAGCCGCGCAGGATCGCGTCGTTGCCGAGCGGCGCCACGATCAGGGGCTGGTGCTGCTGCCAGAGCCGCGCGACCGCCGGCCCGTCGAGATGGTCGTAGTGGTTGTGGGTGATCAGCACCGCGTCGATGGGCGGCAGGTCCGCGAAGGCGATGCCGGGCGGGTTCGCGCGCTTCGGCCCGGCGAAGCGCAGCGGGCTCGCGCGCTTGGCGAAGACGGGATCGACCAGGATGTTGCGGCCGGCCACCTGAAACAGGTAGCTCGCGTGCCCGATCAGCACGACCCGCAGGGCGTCGACGCGCTCGGGCGGCTTGTCGGCCGGGAACGGACTGGGCAGGCTCGCCGGCCAGGGCTCGCCGGCCCGGGCGAGCTGCCAGCGGATCACCTCGGTGAGATTCTTGTCGGCGGCCTGGTCGGGGCTGTGGAAGCGCACCCCGTCGAAATGGTCGCTGCTCGGCCCCCGGTAATACGGGTTCGTGGAGCGCCGGTGCGCGGCGTAGCCGACCCCGCCGAGGGTCATCACCGTGGCGGCGCTCACGGCCTTGAGGAGGCTTCGCCGTTTCATCGCGGGTGAGATGGCGGGTCGGACGGCCCCGTCAAGCACCCCGGCCACGGTGCCGCAGGGCGCCGGCCGGCGCGGGATCGCAGGAGGCGCTCACCTCTCCCGTGCGAGCCCGGCGGTTGACGGATCCATGCCGGCGAAGAACGGACCGCCACCGGATCGGGCGCCTCCCACCGCTCCCGTTCGGGAGAGGTCGAGTCCGCGGAACGCGGACCGGGTGAGGGGTGCGACGCATCCGGAGAGGTCGCGCCCCTCACCCTGTCCCTCTCCCGCACGGGAGAGGGGACCCGCGCCCGGGTGAGAAGCGCTACTGGCCCGGCACCCACGTGATCGTGCGGACCGCCGAGCCCGCACGGCAGGGAGCGCCTCGCGGGCTCGGCGTCGATGAACCTGCGCGGCCGCCCTCACGAGCGCCAGCGCAGTTCCTGCGGCTGCAGCGGGTTTCGGAAGGGCCGGCCCTCGCGGGCGGCCTGCAGGGCCTCGCGCTTCAGGCGGAAATACCATTGCGAGGGCAGGTCGCTCTGCCCGAACAGCACCATGGTGGGCTTGCGGTCGAGGCCCTTCTGGGCGTGCTGCAGCACCTGCTGGTCCTGGGTCAGGAACTGGCGCATCAGCGGCCGGGCCAGCGGCTTCAGGAGGTTGAGCGCCGGCATGCTCCAGTAGAGCGCGTTCGTCAGCAGGGTGCGGTCGTGGCTCATCGGCGTCGCGAAGGTGTAGTTCGCCACCCGCCGCGCCCCCGCCCGGATCCGCTCCAGCCGCACGCCCGGCAGCCGGAACTCGATCTCGACCTCCGGCGCGCCGCCGAGCAGGCGGTAGACCGGGGAACTCTTCGTGGTGGCGTGGCTCGTCATGGTGAAGCCGTGCGGCGTCGGCGCGAAGCGCTTCACCTTCTCGCGCAGCTCCTTCGAGGGCCGGAACCACCAGGAATCGTGCACGAAGGCGACGTGGCCGGGATCGACGAGGCTCAAGGTGGTGAGGTCGAAGGAGGCCTCCACCTCGAGCGCCACCACGAGGCAGCCGGCCGGCTCGAAGTCGAGGGCGGGCAGCGCCGGCGGCTCGGCGCCGCCCCGCGGCCCGAGATGCGGGTTCACCCAGGCGAAGCCCGCGCTCTCAAGCACGGGAAAACGCTGGACGGCGATGCGGGAGAAGTCGGCTGCATCGGCGGAGGAGAGGGTCGGCACGTCCCGGCAACGCCCGTCGGTGCCGAAGCGCCAGCCGTGGAACGGGCAGGTCAGCGCCGCGCCGTCGAATCGGCCCTTCGAGAGGGCCATGCCCCGGTGCGGGCAGCGGTCGCGCAAGGCGAAGAGCGCGCCCGCCGCGTCGCGCCCCACCACCATCTGCTCGCCGTCGAGCTCGACCGCCCGCAAGGCGTTGCCCGCGAAGTCCGTGGCTCGCCCGACGCAGTACCACGCGTCGGCGAGCGGCCGGCGCATGGCATCAGGATCGAGGACGTCCTCGTCCGCGGAGGCCGGATCGCGCCGGCTCGGCAGGGGGGCGTGGGACACGGGCGGTTCGGGTCGCTGGATCTCGGCCGCCGGTGCGGCGGGCCCGCTCTCATACGCCGGGGCGCCGGCGCTTGCCAGGGCGGGCGGCCGCGCCAGCGGCGAGAGGGCGCAGGCCGGGGCCTTTTCATCCTCGGTGCGGATCCCTACTTTCGGGCTCCCAGCAACAAGCGAAAGGAGGTGATCCAGTGTCTCATTGTCATCAGCCGCGGTCGTCGGCTCACCGGACCTGGACCGTCGCCTCCGGCGCTTTCGTCTAAGCGCTCAGGCAGGCGAGACAGTTTCGGCCGGACCGCGGTTCGGCAATGGAAGGGCCGCCCCATGGGGCGGCCCTTCGGCGTTTCCGGGCTCTCTCGCGGGCGCCCGCCCCGCCTCAGCGCTTCTGGAACAGGGGCTGGGCCAGGGCCTCGGCGCGGGCCTGCCAGAGGTCGCGCTCCTCGCGGATCGCCTGAAGCTCGCTCATCTCGTCCTGCACGTGCCTGCGCAGCTCGCGGATCTCCTGGGCCAGCATCGCCTGCAGCTCGGCGTAGCGGTCGGTCTCCAGGCGGAGCTTGGCCTTGAGCATCAGGTTCTCGGCCATCAGCTCCGAGAGGTCCTCGGACTCGGCGCCGTCGAGCGCGGCCCCGGCGGATGGGACCGCGCGCTGCGTCCAGGCCGGCTCGGGCACGCGGGCCGGCTCGGAGCGCGGCGGGACCTTCTCGGCGGGCGCCTGCGCCTTCATGGCGGCGAGCCAGTCGCGCAGGGGGCCGGGCGTCGGGCGGCTCGCCGTCTCGTGCGGCGGGAAGTGGCGGGCGGGTTCCGACATCGACGGGCGTCCTTGCGATCTCGGGACCGATCGGACCAAAATAGGCTTAACGAAGGGTAAACCTTAACGAAGTTTCCCAGTGCCGCGCCGGGAATTGCCGTGCCGGGAATTTGACATTTCCGGCGCCGGCGCCTAAGGCCCGCCCTCCCAATCCGACGCATCGACGTCAACCCGAAAGCCGCCCGGCCCCGCGAGGCCGGAGGCCAACGCCCGACAGCGCGTTCGCGCCCTCGGGCGTGCTCGGCGTTGGAATCGAGCCCGCGGCCGGGTGGTCCGCCCGTCTGAGAGGCGCCATGACGAACGAACGCGAGGTCCCGTTGCGCATCGAGAACGAACGCGAGGTCCCGTTGCGCATCGAGGATGCCGTGAACGACGCCTGCCCCTGGTCGGGCAAGCCGATCGCGGCGGATTCGCTGACGCTCTACAACGGCGCGGTGGTGGGCTTCTGCAATCCCGACTGCCGCGACAAGTTCGCCCGCGCGGTGCAGAGCTTCGAGAACGCGCTCCAGGCCCGCCGGGTCGAGCGGGCGGGCCTCCACCAGTGACGCGCAGCCACGGAATCGCCTGACCATGTTCGAAGGCCTGTCCGACCGCCTCTCCGGCATCCTCTCGGGGCTGACGCGCCGCGGCGCGCTGACCGAGGCCGACGTCACGGCCGCGATGCGCGAGGTGCGCCGCGCGCTGCTCGAGGCCGACGTGGCGCTCGAGGTGGTGCGGGGCTTCACCGACCGGGTGCGCGAGAAGGCGGTGGGCGCCACCGTCCTCAAGTCGATCACCCCCGGCCAGATGGTCGTCAAGATCGTCAACGACGAGCTCGTGGCGATGCTGGGCGATCAGGCCGAGGTGATCGACCTCAACGCGCCGGCGCCCGTCGCCGTCCTGATGGTCGGCCTGCAGGGCTCGGGCAAGACGACCACCACCGCCAAGATCGCCCGCCGCCTCTCCGAGCGCGAGCGCCGGCGGGTGCTGCTGGCCTCCCTCGACACCCGCCGCCCGGCCGCCATGGAGCAGCTCGCGGTGCTGGCGGCCCAAGTCGAGGTCGAGAGCCTGCCGATCGTGGCCGGCCAGTCGGCGGTGCAGATCGCCCGGCGCGCCATGGATGCGGCCCGCCTCGGCGGCTTCGACGTGGTGATGCTCGACACGGCCGGCCGCACCACGATCGACGAGGCGCTGATGGCCGAGGCCGCCGAGGTGAAAGCGGCGACGAGGCCCCACGAGGTGCTCCTCGTCGCCGACGCCCTCACCGGCCAGGACGCCGTCAACACCGCCCGCGCCTTCGATCAGCGCCTCGGCGTCACCGGCATCGTGCTGACCCGCATGGACGGCGATTCGCGCGGCGGCGCCGCGCTCTCGATGCGCGCGGTGACCGGCAAGCCGATCAAGCTCGTCGGCACCGGCGAGAAGGTCGAAGCGCTGGAGGAGTTCCACCCGGCGCGGGTCGCCAACCGCATCCTCGGCATGGGCGACATCGTCTCGCTCGTCGAGAAGGCGGCGGAGACGATCGACGCCGAGCAGGCGATGCGCACCGCCGAGAAGATGCGCAAGGGCAAGTTCGACCTCGAGGACTTGTCGATGCAGCTCGGCCAGATGGAGAAGATGGGCGGGATCGGCGGCCTGATGGGCATGCTGCCCGGCATGGGCCAGATCAAGAAGCAGGTCGAGGGCGCCAACCTCGACGAGAAGATGTTCCGGCGCCAGCGCGCCATCATCTCCTCGATGACGCCGCAGGAGCGCAAGACCCCCGACCTCCTCAAGAACTCGCGCAAGAAGCGCATCGCGGCGGGCGCGGGCGTGAAGGTCGAGGAGATCAACAAGCTCCTCAAGATGCACCGGACCATGGCCGACATGATGAAGGCGATGGGCTCGGGCAAGCGCGGCATCGGGCAGGCGCTCGGCTCCATGTTCGGGCTCGGCGGCGGGGGCATGCCCGGCGGCATGCCGCAGATGCCGCCCGGCATGCCCGAGCCGACTCCGGAGCAGATCGCGCAGATCGAGAAGCAGTTCGGCGGCAAGCTGCCGCCGATGCCGCCCGGGATGGGCGGCGGAAAGATGCCGGGCCTTCCGGGGCTCGGCGGGCCGAAGATGCCGGGCCTGCCCGGCCTCGGCGGGTTCCCGTTCGGGAAGAAGAAGTAGGCAACGAGCGCGTCGTGAGCAGCGAATAGCCGATAGTGGCTCCTTTCTCTTCGCTGCTCGCTGCTCGCTTACAAGAAGCACAATCAGGAGTTACTAGATGTCCCTCAAGATCCGTCTCACCCGCGGCGGCGCCAAGAGGCGCCCCTACTACCGCATCGTCGTCGCCGATGCCCGCGCGCCGCGCGACGGCCGCTTCATCGAGAAGGTCGGCGCCTACGATCCCATGAAGGCCAAGGACGATCCGGCCCGCGTGCAGCTCGAGACCGACAAGATCCAGGCCTGGCTCGCCAAGGGCGCGCAGCCGACCGACCGCGTCCTGCGCTTCCTCGACGCCGCCGGCCTCGCCAAGCGCCCGGCCCGCAACAACCCGCAGAAGGCCGAGCCCGGCGAGAAGGCCAAGGAGCGTGCCGCCAAGCGCGCCGAGGCGGCCGCCGCCCCGGCCGAGGACGCCGCCGCCTAAGGCGCCGGGCGATGGCGCGCCGTCCCGGCGGACATCCACCCCGCGGGGAGGGCGCGCGTCGCGCGAGGCCGCCGCGCCTCGCGGCCGCGGCCGAGACCTCGCCCCGGCCCCGAGCCGCCGAGGCGGGGCCCGCTCCCGCGACGCCCGCACCCGCGCCGCCCGATCCCGGCCTCGTCCTCTTGGGCGAGTTCGGCCGGGCGCACGGGCTCAACGGCGAGATTCGCCTGAAATCCTACACGGCCGATCCTGCGGGAATCGCGACCTACGGGCCGCTCCGCACCGCCGACGGCCGCCGCATCGAGATCGTGAGCGCCCGCCCGGCGCCCGGCCCCGCGCCGGACATCCTCGTCGCGCGCGTGAAGGGCGTCTCGGACCGCAGCGCGGCGGAGGCGCTGAACCGCACCGGCCTCTACGTTCCGCGCGAGACGCTCGGGCAGGCCGAGGACGAGGACGAGTTCTTCACGGCCGACCTCGTCGGACTCGCCGTCGTCGATACGGGCGGAAAGCCGCTCGGCACCGTGGTCTCGGTCCCGAATTACGGCGGCGGCGACCTCCTGGAGATCCGCCCCGAGGCGGGAGGCCCGACCGCGCTCCTGCCCTTCACCAAGGCGTTCGTGCCGGGGCTCGATGTTCCCGGCGGCCGCGTCACCGTCGATCCGCCGGACGACCTCTTCGCCCCGGCCGCCCCGAAGCCGCCGGACGAGCCGGCCTGAGGCGCCGGCGCTCCCGGTCCATCGCCTACTTCGCGCCCCGGCTCGCCTCGTCCGAGCAGGGCCGGATCGTGCGCGGGTCGGGCCGCCGGTCCGGGGCCGGGGCCTCGAAGATCGCCAGGTAGCCGACGCCGCCCTCCAGCACCGTGTAGCCGGTCTCGCGGTAGCCCGCGGCGGCGAGCTCGCAGCGCAGGAGCGCCGGCGGCGTGCCGTGGCGCGCGGGGATGTCGTCGGAATCCACGATCCCGACCCGGCCGCCGGGCTTCATGGCGGCCGCGAGGTTGTGCAGGAGCCCGTAGGGCTGGCCGATCTCGTGGTACATGTGCACGAGGAGCGCGGCATCGACGGAAGCCGGCTCGAGGCGCGGGTCGTGCGGCTCGCCCCGCACCACCGCGATGTTCGCGAGCCCGGCCCGGCGCACCCGCCGCGACAGGCCGGCGAGGTAGCGCGGGATCACGTCCTCCGCGAGGACGCGGCCCTCGGGCCCGACCGCCCCGGCGAGGCGCAGCGCGTAGTAGCCGCTGCCGGCCCCGATATCGGCGACGGTCTCGCCCGGCCGGATGCCCATGAGCCGGACCACCTGCCCGAACTCGTCGGCCCTCTCGCGCTCCTTCTCGAGCGCCCACTGCGCCGCCACGATCTCGGCCACCGGCCGGTCCGGTTTCGGGAAGGCGGAGGCCGGGGCGCCCGCCGGCCCGAGCGGCTCGGCGGCAGGCGCGGGCCCCGTCAATGCGAGGATGACGAGCAGGACGGGCGGGCTCGTGCGCGGCATGGCGTGTCCCGGAACTGTTCACGGCCGTGGGCGACCCCTTCCGCCGTGCGGGGAGGCTTGCGGAGCGGAGAGATGCCCGGCGGAGAATAGAGGGCTCGCCGGGCCCGGGAAGGCGGCTCCCTGTCCCGGCCGCGCCCCGGCCATTGACCCCCGGAGGCCGGCCGCGCCATGACCCTGCCATGGAATCCGACGCGAACGCCCGGCCCGCCCCCTGGCGGGCCACCGTGCTGACCCTCTACCCGGAGATGTTCCCCGGCCCGCTCGGCGTCTCGCTGTCGGGCGACGCGCTGGCGCGGGGCGCCTGGGCCATCGAGGCCCGCAACATCCGCGCGCACGGGATCGGCCGGCACCGCAGCGTCGACGACACCCCGGCCGGCGGCGGCGCCGGGATGGTGCTGCGCTGCGACGTGCTGGCCGCTGCCATCGACGCCGCCGCGGGCCCCGGGGATCCGCGCCCGCGCCTGCTGATGTCGCCGCGCGGGCGCCCGCTCGCCCAGGCCCGGGTGCGCGCGCTCGCCTCCGGGCCCGGCCTCGTGATCGTCTGCGGCCGGTTCGAGGGCGTCGACGAGCGCGTCATCGCGGCCCGCGGGCTCGAGGAGGTCTCGGTCGGCGACTACGTCCTGTCGGGGGGCGAGATCGCGGCCATGGTGCTGGTCGATGCCTGCGTGCGCCTGCTGCCGGGCGTGATGGGCAAGGCGGCGTCCGGCGTCGAGGAGAGCTTCGAGGGCGACCGGCTCGAATACCCGCACTACACGCGGCCCCGCGCGTGGGAGGGCCGGGCGATCCCCGACGTCCTCACCGGCGGCAACCACGCGGCCATCGCCCGCTGGCGCGAGGCCGAGGCGCTCCACCTGACGCGGGAGCGTCGCCCCGATCTTCTCGGAATGCCCGATCCTCCCACAATGAACGTGAGGTCGGATACAGACTAGACGCCGGATCGTGACAGGCGCGGCACGGTGCGTGACTTTAGCTGTCCGGCATCTTGCTTTCGCGATCGACTTCGCTCATGCCCGTCGGCGGGACACTCCTCCCCAACGAGGAGCGCCCATCTGTAAGGATGGATCAGATGATGAACCGGCCCAACACGCGCCCGCGCGTGCCCTCTTTCTCGTCCGGACCCTGCGCCAAGCGCCCCGGCTGGCGCCTCGATGCCCTCTCGGACGCCGCGCTCGGCCGCTCGCACCGCTCCCCCCTCGGCAAGGGCAAGCTCAAGGAAGCCATCGACCTGACGCGCAGGGTCCTGCGCGTGCCGGCCGATTACCGCATCGGCATCGTGCCGGGCTCCGATACCGGCGCCGTCGAGATGGCCATGTGGACGATGCTGGGCCCGAAGACCGTCGAGGTCGCGGCCTGGGAAGCCTTCGGATCCGAGTGGGTCACGGACGCGCTGAAGGAGCTGAAGATCAGCCCCGTCGTGCACCGGACGCCCTACGGCGTGCTGCCGGACCTCGCGAGGATCGACACCAGGCGCAACGACGTCATCTTCACCTGGAACGGCACGGCCGCCGGCGTGAAGGTGCCGAACGGCGACTGGATCGCGGCCGACCGCGAGGGGATCACGATCTGCGACGCCACCTCGGCGGCCTTCGCGCAGCCGCTGCCTTTCGACAAGCTCGATGTCGTCACCTTCTCCTGGCAGAAGGTGATGGGCGGCGAGGCCGCGCACGGCATCCTGATCCTGTCGCCCCGCGCGGTCGCCCGCATCGAGAGCCACACGCCGGCCTGGCCGGTCCCGAAGGTGTTCCGCCTCGCCAAGGACGGCAAGCTCATCGAGGGCATCTTCAAGGGCGACACCATCAACACGCCCTCGATGCTGGCGGTCGAGGATTACCTCGACGCCCTGCGCTGGGCCGAATCGATCGGCGGCCTCGACGCGCTGCACGCGCGCGCCGACGCCAATGCCGCGGTGATCCGCGACTGGGTGGCGCGCACGCCCTGGATCGGCCACCTCGCGGCGGACCCCTCCACCATCTCGAACACGGGCGTCTGCCTCGTGATCGCGGATCCTGACGTGCTCGCCCGCGGCGACGCGGCGGTGGCGACGATCGCCCGGGACATCGTCGAGATCCTGGAGCGGGAGGGCGTCGCCCTCGACATCGGCGCCTACCGGGACGCCCCCGCGGGGCTTCGCATCTGGTGCGGCGGCACCGTGGAGCGGGCCGACCTCGAGGCGCTCACCCCCTGGCTCGACTGGGCCTTCGCCGAGGCCAAGGCGAAGCTCGCCAAGGCCGCGTAGGGCCCGCCCCCGCGCCGCGCCCCACCTCTCCCGTGCGGGAGAGGTCGAGTCCGCGGAACGCGGACCGGGTGAGGGGTTTGCCGTCCCCGGACAGGTCGCACCCCTCACCCCAACCCTCTCCCGAACGGGAGAGGGCGTGCGCCGCGCCGTCCGCGCCCTTCGAGATTGCCCCGGCCGGCCCGCCCGGCCGCTCCCCCATCGTTCCAGAGCAGGAGGCACGCATGCCCGCTCCCAAGGTGCTCATCTCCGACGCGCTGTCGGAGGCCGCGATCCAGATCTTCCGCGATCGCGGCATCGACGTCGATTTCCGTCCCGAACTCGGCAAGGACAAGGAAGCGCTCGCCGCCGTCATCGGCCGGTATGACGGGCTCGCCATCCGCTCCGCCACCAAGGTGACGCCGAAGGTCCTGGCCGAGGCGAGCCGGCTGCGCGTCGTCGGGCGCGCCGGCATCGGCGTCGACAACGTCGACGTGGCCGCGGCGACCGCCAGGGGCGTGATCGTGATGAACACGCCCTTCGGCAATTCCATCACCACCGCCGAGCACGCCGTCGCGCTGATGTTCGCGCTGGCCCGCCAGATCCCGCAGGCCGACGCCTCGACGCAGGCCGGCCGGTGGGAGAAGAACCGCTTCATGGGCGTCGAGCTGACCGGCAAGACGCTCGGCGTCATCGGCTGCGGCAATATCGGGGCGATCGTGGCCGACCGGGCCATCGGCCTGAAGCTGAAGGTCGTGGCCTACGATCCATTCCTGTCGCCCGAGCGCGCCCGCGAGATCGGCGTCGAGAAGGTCGAGCTCGACGGGCTGCTGGCGCGGGCCGACATCATCACGCTGCACGTGCCGATGACGGACAAGACCCGCAACATCCTGTCGGCCGAGGCACTCGCCCGGACGAAGCGCGGCGTGCGCATCGTCAACTGCGCCCGCGGCGGCCTGGTGGACGAGGCGGCCTTGCGCGCCGCCCTCGATACCGGCCACGTCGCGGGCGCGGCCTTCGACGTGTTCGTGGAGGAGCCCGCGACGGAGAACCCGCTCTTCGGCCATCCGAACGTGATCTGCACGCCCCATCTCGGCGCCTCGACCAACGAGGCGCAGGAGAACGTGGCGCTGCAGGTGGCCGAGCAGATGTCGGACTACCTCCTCAGCGGCGCCATCACCAACGCCATCAACTTCCCGTCGATATCCGCCGAGGAGGCGCCGCGCCTGAAGCCCTTCGTGTCGCTCGCCGACAAGCTCGGCTCGTTCCTCGGCCAGCTCACCGACGCGCCGATCAAGGGCATCCGCATCACCTACGAGGGCGAGGTGGCGGGCATGAACACCCGCGCGCTGACCTCGGCGGCGGTCACCGGCGTGCTGCGCCCGTTCCTCGCCGAGATCAACATGGTCTCGGCCCCGGCCATCGCCCGCGAGCGGGGCATCGTCATCGACGAGATCAAGCGCGAAGGGGGCGAGGGCGACTTCGAATCGGTCGTGCGGATCACCGTCGAGGCCGAGGACATGCCGCGCGACGCCGCCGGCACGGTCTTCCACGACGGCAAGCCGCGCGTCATCGAGATCCGCAGCATCGACATCGACGCGGCCTTCGCGCCGCACATGCTCTACGTGCGCAACCACGACAAGCCGGGCTTCATCGGCCGCTTCGGCAGCCTGCTCGGCGAGGCCGGCGTCAACATCGCGACGTTCAACCTCGGCCGCGAGCATGAGGGCGGCAACGCCATCGCCTTCGTGGCCGTCGACGGCCCGGTCTCGCCGGAGGTGCTCGCCCAGATCGAGGCGATCCCGCAGGTCAAGCGCGTGCGCGCGGTGAGCTTCTGACGCGCGCCAGCCCCCGGTCGGGGCTCGGGCGTCCGCACGTCGGTGCCAGTGCAAGGCTCAACGCCATGGCATCGGACTCCTCTCACCTCTCCCGTGCGGGAGAGGTCGAGTCGGCGAAAGCCGACCGGGTGAGGGGTGCGACGCATCCGGGGAGGGCGCACCCCTCACCCTGTCCCTCTCCCGGACGGGAGAGGAGACCCGCGCCCGGCCTTGCGAACCATCGAGCCCCGCACCGACGTCCTCGTGGATGCCGGCAGAGTCAGCGCGCCGCCCCACCTCTCCCGTGCGGGAGAGGTGAGCGGGGCCGAAGCCCGCGCAAGAGCCCGAGCGTCGCCGCAAAGGAAAGGAGCCCCGGATCGCTCCGGGGCTCCCGCGTCGGTCCAGGCCCTGCGGCGGCCTACTTGAAGATGTTCAGGAAGCCGCCGGGCTCGGCGTAGACGCCGGGGGTGGTGGTCGAGGCCTGCCAGCGGATCGAGCCGATGATGGCGTCGCCGCACCAGCCGGAGCGGCCGTCGAAGTAGCCGCGGAAGTCGCCCGTCAGCGCGAAGCACTGGCGCGGGTTCAGGTCCGTGGCGTGGAAGCGCAGATCGAGGAGCAGGTTCTTGTAGGTGTAGGACAGGCCGACATTGCCGTAATTGTAGCTCGGCAGGTTGAAGGCCGCGAAGTTGTTGGGTCCGCCGATGAAGCCCGTGACCGAGGTCTTGGCCGCGCCCAGGAAGTAGTGGCCGCCCTCGCCGGAGATCGAGAAGCCGCCCGCATAGGCTTCCGGCAGGAACGAGAACCAGGTCGCCGGCAGCGTGTAGGCGAGGGTGCCCGAGGTGTAGGTGCCGTTCGTGTGCTGGCCGAGATAGTTCGGCGCGTAGAACACGTTGGCGCCGATCGCGAGCTCGGGCGTCGCCTGGTAGAGCGCCTTGGCGGCATACTCGATGAAGTCGGTGTTGGCGGTGGTCAGCAGCGTGAAGCCGGGGCCGAACAGGCGCTGCTCGTTCGGGTAGAAGTAGTAGATCACGCCGAGGTCGAGGGTCAGCTTGTCGAAAGTCGGCCGGATGCCGGCGACGAGATCGAACTCGAAGTCGGGCCGGGTCGGCAGGCGGGTCTGCCAGGTGTAGAAGCCCGCATACGCGAAGTTGTTGAAGAACTGCGCCTCGAAGAAAGTCTGGTAGCTGCCCTGGCGGTTCGACTGCGAGACGCCGCGGAAGTTATAGTCCGAGGCGTACTGCGTGTAGAACGAGAAGCCGATCATCGGATCGGGCGCCTTCACCTCCGGCGGCAGCACCTTCGGCGGCGGCATGTCGGCGGCCTCGACCTGTCCGAGACAGAGGAACGTGGCGAGAGACGCCGCGGCGCCCTGCAGGAACAGCTTCGAATTCATGGAGATCAGCCCCTTTTTGTATTGAGCAAAAGGTGCCGAAATCACCCGTGCAGAGCAAAACCAAGTTTCGAGCATTTGCCCAGTTTTTGGGCAAATCCGGATGCGCGGATACGTTGCCACCGCCGTGTTGCAGTGCCGCCACATTGTGGCCTTGCTGTTCGGTCGGCGGCGCGGGACTCGGACGGTCCCGCGCCGCGAATCGAAAAGGGCCCCGGCTCATCCGAACCGGGGCCCTCGCCGGCGCTGCCCGGATGGGCCGCGCCGCTCCGCGTGACGGGGATCAGTAGTTGTAGGCGCGCTCGCCGTGATCGGCGATGTCGAGGCCCTCGCGCTCCTCCTCCTGCGTCACCCGCAGGCCGATCGTCAGGTCGACGAGCTTGTAGAGGATCGCCGAGCCGACGCCTGAGAAGAGCAGGGTGACGCCGACGGCCTTGGCCTGGGTGATCAGCTGGGCCGTCATGTCGTAGGCGCCGACCACGAGCTCGCCGGGCTTCGTCGTGTAGTCGGGAATGCCGACGCCGCCGAGGTCGGGGCTCACCAGGATACCGGTGGCGAGCGCGCCCAGGATGCCGCCGATGCAGTGCACGCCGAACACGTCGAGGCTGTCGTCGTACCCGATCGCGTTCTTCACGGTCGAGCACATCACGAAGCAGACCGCGCCGGCCACCAGGCCGAGGACGATCGAGCCCATCGGCCCGGCGAAGCCCGAGGCCGGGGTGACGGCGACGAGGCCGGCGATCGCGCCCGACAGCATGCCGAGCAGCGACGGCTTGCCCTTGAGCGCCCACTCGACGAACAGCCAGGACACGGCCGCCGCGGCGGTGGCCACGAAGGTGTTGATCATGGCAAGCGCCGTCGTGCCGTTCGCCTCGAGGTTCGAGCCGGCGTTGAAGCCGAACCAGCCGACCCAGAGCAGCGAGGCGCCGATGGCGGTCATGGTCAGCGAGTGGGGGGCGAGCAGGTCGCGGCCGTAGCCGATACGCTTGCCCATCATCAGGCAGCCGACGAAGCCCGCGATGCCCGCGTTGATGTGCACGACGGTGCCGCCCGCGAAGTCGAGCGCGCCCCACTTGAACATCATGCCGGCATCGGCGTTCACGGCGTCGAGGGCGTCCTGCGCCGCCTTCTTGGCGGCGTCGTCGGTGGCCGCCGCGAGCGCCTTGGCGGCGTTGCCGACCGCGTCCGGGCCGCCCCAGTACCAGACCATGTGGGCCATCGGGAAGTAGATCAGCGTGACCCAGAGGATCATGAACACGACGAGCGCCGAGAACTTCATCCGCTCGGCGAAGGCGCCGACGATGAGGGCCGGGGTGATCATCGCGAAGGTCATCTGGAAGCAGATGTAGGCGTATTCGGGGATCACGACGCCGTTCGAGAAGGTGGCGGCGGTCGAGTTCGGGTCGACCCCCTTCAGGAAGGCCTTCGAGAAGCCGCCGACGAAGTCGTTGAGGCCGCCGCCGTTGGTGAAGGCGAGGCTGTAGCCGTAGAACACCCAGATCAGGCACACGATGCAGGCGATGGCGAAGACCTGCGTCAGCACCGAGAGCATGTTCTTGGTGCGGACCAGGCCGCCGTAGAACAGGGCGAGGCCCGGCACCGTCATCAGCAGCACGAGGGCGCTCGCGACGAGCATCCAGGCGGTGTCGCCCTTGTTGGGCAGGGGGGTGGCGGTGGCGACGGTCGGAGCGGTCGCCGCCTCCGGCGTCGGAGTCTGCGCCAGGGACGGCTCGACGAGGAGGAGGGCGAGCGCCGCCCCTCCCAGGCCGAGCGCGAGGACGTTGCGAAGTTTCATGGACACGATGCTCCTGATCGCGATGCGATTTGCGTGGTCGGCGAAAGGTCTGGCAGGGCCGGGGCGGCTCCCGCGGCCCGGGCTCCGGGCGGCCTCAGAGGGCGTCGGCGTCGGTCTCGCCGGTGCGGATGCGGACGGCCCGCTCGAGCGGCATCACGAAGATCTTGCCGTCGCCGATCTGGCCGGTCCGGGCGGCGCCCGCGATGGCGTCGATCACGCTGCTCGCGAGGTCGGCCGCGACCGCCACCTCGATCTTGAGCTTCGGCAGGAAGCTCACGGCGTACTCGGCGCCGCGGTAGATCTCGGTATGGCCCTTCTGGCGGCCGTAGCCCTTCACCTCGGTCACAGTCAGGCCGTGCACGCCGATGCCGGTCAAGGCGTCGCGCACCTCCTCCAGCTTGAACGGCTTGATGATGGCCATCACGATTTTCATGGGCGGCGCCCCCTTGCGAATTGGGACCCGGCGGCCGGAGCCGTCTTGATCGCGACGTCTCGGCCCGGGATGCACGCGGGGGTCGGGATGACCCCGCGTTCGCCGCCCTTCATTCAAGGACTATGCCAGGGCGGGGCCGATACGGAACCTTCGGCACAAAGGCGAATCTGCTCACGAAATGCGCGCAGTCTGACGCTTCCGCAGGCTCGCAGCCGCCGCGGATTGATCGCATGATAGGCAAATCGCCCAATCCGTCATCGAAATCCGGTCAATCCGGCTGGTTTCGTGCGGTTCGGGCCGGATCGTCGCGGGCTAGCGTTCGGCCGAGCGGGGCCGGATCAGCCCCTCCTGCGCGGTCGAGGCGACGAGGTCGCCCGCACGGTTGAAGATCTGGCCGCGGGCGAAGCCGCGGGCGCCGGCGGCGTTGGGGCTGTCCTGGGCGTAGAGCAGCCAGTCGTCGGCCCGGAACGGGCGGTGGAACCAGAGGGCGTGGTCGAGGCTCGCCGACTGGATCTCGGGGTCGAACACGGTGCGCCCGTGCGCGATCAGGGTCGCGTCGAGCAGCGTCATGTCGGAGGCGTAGGCGAGCACCGCCTGGTGGATCGCCGGGTCGTCCGGCAGCCGCGAGGCCGCTCGGAACCAGACCTGGCAGCGCGGCTCGCGCGGCTCGCGGGTGAGGTAGCGCTTGATCGAGGCGGGCCTGAGCTCGATCGGCCGCTCGCGGGCGAAGTAGGCGGCGACCGCCTGCGGGATGCCGGCGCCCCCCGCGGCGATCAGCGCGCGGGTGTCGGGCAGGCTCTCGGGATCGGGCGCGGCGGGCATCGGCGCCTGGTGGGCGTGGCCCTCCTCGGCATCCTGGTAGGAGATCGAGGTGGCGAAGATCGCCCGCCCGTGCTGGATCGCCTTGACGCGCCGGGTGGTGAAGCTGCGCCCGTCGCGGATGCGCTCCACCTCGTAGACGATCGGCACCTTCGGGTCGCCGCCGAGCAGGAAGTAGGCGTGCAGCGAGTGCGGCGGGCGGCTGCTCGGCACCGTCCGGGTCGCGGCGACGAGCGCCTGCGCCACCACCTGCCCGCCGAACACGCGCGGCCAGCCCATCTGCGGGCTGACGCCCCGGAACAGGTCGACCTCGAGGCGCTCGAGGTCGAGGATGTCGAGAAGTTCGGCGACGATACCGGTCATGGGCTCAGGATTTCTCCGAAAGGGCCACCCGCATCGCGCCCCGCCCGGCCCGCGGATGCTGCGGCTGCCATAGCAGGCTTCCCGCGCGTTGCCACGCGCCCCGGCAGGCCTTTCGCGGGTCGCCACGCCCACCGGCAGCCCTTGACGGGTCGCCGCGCGCTGGCCTCGGGCGCGGCGGCGTCCTATCCTGGCGGCATGGAGACGCGAACGAACGGGCCCGCTTCGCGCCCGAGCCGCAGCCTCGTGGTGGCGGGCGCCGGGATCCCGGGCCTGGCGCTGGCGCTGGCGCTGAAGCAGGCGCACGGGCCGGCGCTCGACGTCACGGTCTGCGATCCCGGCCTGCCGCTCGGCGGGGCCCGCCAGCGCGGCCGCGCCTACGCCGTGGCGGCGGGCGGGCGGCACCTGTTCGAGCGCCTCGGCATCTGGGCGCGCATCGCCTCCGCCGTGCAGCCGATCACCGACATGGTGGTGAGCGACAGCCGCCTCGCCGACCCGATCCGCCCCGTCTTCCTCACCTTCGCGCAGGAGGAGGAGGAGGCCGGGCAGGGCAAGGGGCAGGGCGCGGCGGAGGATGGTCCCTTCGCCCACATGGTCGAGGCCGAACCCCTCCTCGACGCGCTGATCGCGGCGGCCCGGGAGGCCGGCATCACCCTCGAGGCGGCGGGCGTGGCGCGCGCCGTGCCGGAGCGGGGGACGATCCGGGCGCGGCTCACCGACGGGCGCAGGCTCGCAGCCGCCCTCGTCGTCGCGTCGGACGGGGCGAATTCGCGCCTGCGCGAGGCGGCCCGGATCGGCTGGGTCGGCTGGACCTACCCGCAATCGGGAATCGTGGCGACGATCGCGCACGCGCGCGACCATGGGGGCCGCGCCTACGAGCACTTCCTGCCGAGCGGCCCCTTCGCGATCCTGCCGCTCGCGCGGCGGGACCGGCCCGGCGGGAGCCTCGGCCACCGCTCCTCGATCGTCTGGACGGAGCGCAGCGCCGACGTGGCGACGCTCCTCGGCGGCGGCCCCGACGAGGTGCTGGCCGAGATCGAGCGCCGCTTCTCGCCGGATCTCGGCGAGATCGCGCTCGAATCCGGCCCGAGCGCCCATCCGCTCGCCTTCGGCATGGCCCGCGCCTTCCGGGCCGAGCGCCTGGCGCTCCTCGGGGATGCCGCCCATGTCATCCACCCGCTCGCCGGCCAGGGCCTCAACCTCGGCCTCACCAGCGCGGCCGTCCTGGCGGAGGCGGTGACCGAGGCCCTGCGCCTCGGCATGGACCCGGGCGGCGAGGACGTGCTGCGGCGCTACGAGCGGGCGCGCCGCTTCGACACGCTCGCGATGGCCGCGACCACCGACGGCCTCAACCGCCTGTTCTCGAACGACGTGCTGCCGGTGCGCCTCGCCCGCGACCTCGGCCTCGGCCTCGTCGACCGGATGCCCGGGCTCAAGCGCTTCTTCATCGGCGAGGCGGCGGGTTTTCGCGGGAGCCGGCCGCGGCTGATGCGGGGCGAGGCACTGTAGGGCGGGACGGCCGGGAGCGCGAAGTCGCGGCGGGCCTGCCCGCGCAGGATCGGGCGCACATCACCTCTCCCGTGCGGGAGAGGTCGAGTCCGCGTCAGCGGACCGGGTGAGGGGCGCGACGCATCCGGATACGGCTTGCCCCTCACCCCAACCCTCTCCCGCACGGGAGAGGGGGCGCGTCGCGGATCAGGGCCCGTGCCGGTCGGGCCGGGCGGGACGATTCGCGAACGAACAGGCCCGCACGGGGTGGCCGGCCCGCGCCCTCGTCACGATCCCCTCAGCAAGGCGAGCCGCGCCGGTGGCACGCGGATCACGTCCGTGACCAGCCCCAGCCGCTCGAGCCCGGTGATGAGCCCGCCGCTGACGTCGATCTCGCGCCGCGTCAGGCCGTGGAAGGCCGAGCGGGGAAAGCGGTGATGATTGTTGTGCCAGCCGTCGCCGAAGGTCAGCAGCGCCAGGGCGAGGTTGTTCTTGCTGTTGTTGCTCTGGGCGAAGTTCTCGTAGCCGTGGCTGTGGCCGATCGAGTTCACCGCCCAGGTGGCGTGGTGGAACAGGAAGGTGCGGAAGCAGCCGGCGAAGAGCAGGCAGCCCCAGGCACGGTCCGCCCCGCCGAGGACGTAGCCGTAGAGCCACGGGAACACGAGCGTCATGGCGACCCAGAACCAGTGGCTGCGGTGGAAGAACATCACCAGCGGGTCGCGCAGCAGGTCGTGCCCGTAGACGGCGTAGTCCGAGACCGCGTCGTCCCAGAGCCAGCCCATATGGGCGTGGAAGAGGCCGCGCCAGCCCGCGATCCGCGTGCAGTGCGAATCGACGTGCGGGCTGTGCAGGTCGCCGCAATCGTCGGTCGCGGCGTGGTGGCGGCGGTGGTCCGCGACCCAGCGCAGGAGCGAGCCCTGCATCGACATCGTCCCGGCCGCCCCGAGCGCGAAGGCGAGCCACGGCTTCGGCCGGAGGCTCCGGTGCGAGAAGGTGCGGTGAAGGCCGATGCTGACGCCGAAGCCGATCACCGCGTAGCCGATCAGGAAGGCGGTGAGCTCGATCCAGGTCAGGGCGTGGTGCAGGAACCAGAACGGGCAGATCACGGTGCCGAGGGTCGGCACGGCGACGAGCACGGCGTTCTCGACGGCCTTGCGCAGCGCCTGCGGCCCGCCGTGGATCACCCCGACCGCGCGCGGGGCCGCGTCCTCCGGGGCAAGCGGCGCGGCGAGGGGCGAAGCGGTCACGGGTCACTCTCCGGGAGGGCGTCCGAGGCGGGCCCGGTCGCGGAGCGCCGAGCCTCGGGCGCGGCCGAGTATCGAGGCGTACTGAGCCCGAACACAACCCCTTTCGGCCGGGCCCGGCCTCGTCGGAGGCCGGCCGTGGCATCCGGGCCGCGCAAAGGCGCCGGTTCGGGCTTGGCGGTTCACGGAGGCCGCCGGTGCAGGGCTCGGGGAGCGTCTCACCCGGACGCGGGTCCCCTCTCCCGTGCGGGAGAGGGACAGGGTGAGGGGTCAGGTCTTTCCGGAAACGGCGAACCCCTCACCCGGTCCGCGTTCCGCGGACTCGACCTCTCCCGCACGGGAGAGGTGGGGCGGATCCGGAACCGACCTTCGTGACGCACCGAGGACGATGCGCGGACGGATGAGCCCGCTCGGGGCGCCGCGGGTCCCTACAGGATGAACCGGCTGAGATCCGCGTTCGCCGCGAGGCTCTCGACCCGGTCCCGGACATAGGCCGCGTCGATCGAGACGGTCTCGCCCGAGCGGTCGGTCGCCGTGAAGGAGATCTCGTCGATGACGCGCTCCAGCACCGTCTGCAGCCGGCGCGCGCCGATATTCTCGACCGAGGCGTTCACCTCGACGGCGACGCGGGCGAGCGCGTCCACGGCGTCGTCCGAGAAGGCGAGGGTGACGCCCTCCGTCTCCATCAGCGCGACCGTCTGCTTGAGGAGGCTCGCCTCGGTCGAGGTCAGGATCTGCTTGAAGTCCTCGACGGTGAGCGGGTTCAGCTCGACCCGGATCGGCAGGCGGCCCTGCAGCTCGGGCAGGAGGTCGGCGGGCTTCGAGACGTGGAAGGCGCCGGAGGCGATGAACAGCACGTGGTCGGTCTTCACCGGCCCGTGCTTGGTCGCGACCGTCGTGCCCTCGATCAGCGGCAGCAGGTCGCGCTGCACGCCCTCGCGGGAGACGTCGGCCGAGGAGCGGCCCTCGCGGGCGCAGATCTTGTCGATCTCGTCGAGGAAGACGATGCCGTTGTCCTCGACCTCGCGGATCGCCTCCTGGATCAGGGCGTCGCCGTCGACGAGCTTGTCGGATTCCTCGGCGAGAAGCGGCGCGTAGGCGTCCCGCACGGTGATGCGGCGCGGCTTGCCCTTGCCGCCCCCGAAGGCCTTGCCCAGCATGTCGCCGAGGTTGATCGCGCCCATCGAGGCGCCGGGCACGCCCGGGATCTCGAACATCGGCAAGCCGGCGGGGGCACCGCCCGAGAGCTCGATCTCGACCTCCTTGTCGTCGAGCTCGCTGTTGCGGAGCTTCCGCCGGAAGCTGTCCCGCGTCGCCTGGCCGGCGGTCGGGCCGACGAGCGCGTCGAGGATGCGGTTCTCGGCCGCCGCCTCGGCCTTCGCCTTGACGGCCCGGCGCTTCTCCTCGCGGGTCAGGCCGATCGCCACCTCGACGAGGTCGCGCACGATCTGCTCGACGTCGCGCCCGACATAGCCGACCTCGGTGAATTTCGTGGCCTCGACCTTGAGGAAGGGCGCCCCGGCGAGCCGCGCGAGCCTCCGCGCGATCTCGGTCTTGCCGCAGCCGGTCGGGCCGATCATCAGGATGTTCTTGGGCGCCACCTCCTCGCGCAAGGGGCCCTGCAGCTGCTGGCGGCGCCAGCGGTTGCGCAGCGCGATCGCGACGGCGCGCTTGGCATCGTGCTGGCCCACGATGAAGCGGTCGAGCTCGGAGACGATCTCGCGGGGGGAAAAGGTGGTCATCGTGCTCCCGGCTGGATTCTGGCCCTGCGGACAGCCCCGGAATGGTGTCGCGGCGTGCCCGACGCAAGAGGCACGACGCAAGAGACGCACGGCAAGAGACGCACGGTAGGAGGCGCGACGCGTTCCGCCGCGCGGACGGAGGCGGCCCGGCGGGCCCGACGGCCTGGGCGCGATCGGAACAATCCCGAAACGGCCGATGGCCGCCAAGTCGACCGGAATGTCATGGTTTGTTCCGAAACGAGAGCCCCGGCGCGGGGCGCGCCGGGGCTCTCCATCTCAGGTTGTGATCAGAAAGGTGTCAAACGACCCCGTACGAGGTCCGGGCGGTCGCTCCGCGACGCGGGTCTCGGCCTCGCTCAGGCGCCGCGGGCTCTCCGGGAGCGCCTCCGCTCCGACCGGGCGGAGGCCGTGTCAGGCCGCCCGCACACCGCTGACGAAGCCGCCGACCTCGCGGCCGAGCTCCGTCGATTGGCGGGCGAGCTCGCCCGCCGCCGAGAGGACCTGCGAGGCGCCGGCGCCGGCCTGGAGGGCGGCGCGCTGCACCTCCGCCATGGTCTCGGTCACGGCCTGGGTGCCGCGGGCGGCGTCGTTGACGCTGCGGGCGATCTCCTGGGTGGCGACCTGCTGCTCCTCGACCGCGGCGGCGACGCCCAGCGCGATCTGGTGCACAGTCCCGATCGTCTCGCTGATCTCCTCGATGGCGCCCACCGTCTCGCGGGTGGCCTCCTGGATCGTGGCGATCTGCTGGGTGATCTCGTCGGTCGCCTTGGCGGTCTGGCTGGCGAGCTCCTTCACCTCGCTGGCGACGACCGCGAAGCCGCGGCCCGCCTCGCCGGCGCGGGCCGCCTCGATGGTCGCGTTGAGCGCGAGCAGGTTGGTCTGGCCCGCGATGTTCGAGATGAGGGCCACGACCTCGCCGATGCTGGAGGCGCTGCGGGCGAGCGACTGCACCCGCTCGTTGGTGCGGCGGGCGCTCTCGACGGCGCCCGCGGCGGCCTGGGAGGTCTGCGAGACCTGGGCGCCGATCTCGTTGGCGGTCGCGGCGAGCTCCTCCGTGGCGGTCGCGACCGCCTGGACGTTCATCGAGGTCTCGTTGGCGGCCGACATCACGGCGCTCGACTGCCGGTTCGTCTGCTCGGCATTGGCCGCCATGGTGCGGGCCGTCTGCTCCATCTCGGAGGCCGCCCCCGACAGGTTCTGCACGAGGGTGCCGACGCTGCCCTGGAAGCGGTCGGCGAGCGCCCCCATCTCGGCCCGCTTGCGGGTCCCGGCCTCGGCGCTGGCGTGCTCCTGGCTGCGGCGCAGCTCGGCCGCCTCCCGCATCGAGGCGGCGAAGACCTGCATGCTCTGCCAGATCGCCCCGATCTCGTCGCGGCCCGGCGTCACGGCGGGAAGGTCGTGGTGGCCCTCGGCGAGGCGCCGGATCGCGGCCGAGACGGCGCCGAGCGGCCGGGCGATCTGGCGATGGCCGACGAGGGCGCCGATCAGCACGCAGGCGAGCGCACCCCCGAGGGCGAGCGCCAGCAGGAGCGCCTGGCGCTCCGCGTAGAGGACATCGGTCGCCCGGTCGATGGCCTCGACCTCGTCGCGGCCGCGCTGCACGAGGCCGTCCACGCTGTCCTGGAAGGCCTTGCGGTTCGCCCGGTTCGCGTCGTTGAAGCCGAGCTCGGCGGCAGCCTTTGGCGAGACCTCGACGCCGCGGCGGGCGAGATCGGTGCGCAGGGCCGTGAAGGCGGCGGCGTCCTTCTTGACCTGCTCGAAGAGCGGCCGCTCGGCGGGGCCGACGAGGGGCTCCCACTCCTTGAGGAGGGCGTCTATCGCCGCGAGGCCCTTGATCAGGCCGGCCGCGTACTTCTTGGCGTCCTGGGTGTCGGCGGCGGCGTAGATGCCCCGCGATTCCACCACGACGTCGGTGACGAGGCGGTTCAGGTTGGCGCCGTTGAGCGCGCGCGTCGAGGCGAGCTTCGTCTCGGTGATCGCGCCGTTGAAGGTGTGCAGCGTGCTGATGCTGATGCCGGCCACGAGGAGCGTGACGGCGCTGCACGCGCCGATGAAGCCGAGGATCTTCGTTCTGATCTGCATCTTTGCAACCCAAGCGCGAACTGCCTGGCGCGACCCTGCAAGATGATGCTCAAAACGAGGTTAACGTGAGCGAAAAAGGTTCACGCCTGCGTCTCCAGCGCCTCGATCACGAGATTCCCGTTCGTGTAGACGCAGATCTCCGCCGCGATCCCCATCGCCCTCCGGACGATCGCCTCGGCATCGAGGCTCCCATCCTCCAGCGCTCGCGCGGCCGCCAGCGCGAAATTTCCGCCCGATCCGATGGCCATCACGCCGCCCTCGGGTTCCAGCACGTCGCCCGATCCCGACAGGAGCAGGCTGACGTCCCTGTCGGCCACCAGCATCATGGCCTCGAGGCGCCGCAGATACCGGTCGGTGCGCCAGTCCTTCGTCAGCTCCACGCAGGCGCGCGTCAGCTGCCCCGGATACTGCTCGAGCTTCGCCTCGAGCCGCTCGAACAGCGTGAAGGCGTCGGCGGTCGCCCCCGCGAAGCCGCCGATCACCGCGCCCTTGGCGAGGCGGCGCACCTTGCGGGCATTGCCCTTCACGATTGTCTGCCCGAGGCTCACCTGCCCGTCGCCGCCGATGACGACGCGGCCGCCTTTCCGAACCATGAGGATCGTGGTCGCGTGCATCGAGGGCATCCCGCCCGCTTCGTCCTTGGCCAAGACATGTCTCCGGCGTGTCCCTGAGAGCCCGTACGCCCTCAGGTAGGGATCCGAGCGCGCCTACACCACCACCGTGATCGCCTGAGCGGCCCGGGTCAGGCCGGTGTAGAGCCAGCGGGCGCGGTGCTCGCGGAAGGCGAAGGATTCATCGAAGAGCACCACACGGTCCCATTGCGAGCCCTGCGCCTTGTGGACCGTCAGCGCGTAGCCGTAGGTGAACTCGTCGGTCTCGCGGCGCAGGAAGGCGGGAATCTCGTCCTCGGATCCTTCCAAGACGGCGCGCAGCACCTTGATGTCGGTCGGCCGGCGACGGAGCGCCGGATCGTCCTCCGGCACCACGTCGAGGCGGATCGTGTCGGGGCGAGGCGGGGCGCGCAGGGCGTGCACGGTCCAGGTCGAGCCGTTGAGGAGGCCCTTGGTCCGATCATTGCGCAGGCAGACGAGCTTCTCGCCGACCGACGGCATGGGGTCTGTGCGGCCGGCAAGCTCCCGGATGCGGTTGTTGTAGAGCCGGCGTGTCCGGTTCATCCCGACCAGGACCTGATCCGAGTCCAGCACCATCGCGGGGTCGAGGGCGCGACGCGCGATGACGCGGCTCTCGCCATGCTCGCCGAGGGTGAGACGCCCGCCCTCGCGGATCGTCATCGCCATGCGGACGATCGGGTCGTCGGCGGCCTGGCGATGCACTTCGGTCAACATCACGTCGGGCTCGCCTTCGGTGAAGAAGCCGCCGCCACGCACCGGCGGCAGCTGGGCCGGATCGCCGAGCACCAGCACCGGCTTGTCGAAGGACAAGAGGTCATTGCCGAGGTCCGAATCCACCATCGAGCACTCGTCGATGATGATGAGCTCGGCCTTCGCGGCGGGCCCGGAGCGGTTGAGCGTGAAGGCGGGGCCGCCTTCCTCCGTTTCCTTCGTGCGGTAGATCAGACTGTGAATCGTCGCGGCGTCGTGGCAGCCCTTCTGGCGCATCACGGAAGCCGCCTTGCCGGTGAAGGCGCCGAACACGACCGCGCCGTCGACATCGTCCGCGATGCGCCGCGCGAGCGTGGTCTTGCCGGTGCCGGCATAGCCGAACAGGCGGAAGACCTGGGCGCCGCCCCCTCTGCGCCACGCGCTGATCGCCTTCAGCGCCGCGTCCTGCTGGGGCGCGAACTTGGCCGGCAGCGCCCCCGTCACGGCCAGCGGACGGTGGGCGGCAGGGACGACAGGATCGACGCGACGTTGCCCCCGGTCTTCAGGCCGAAGATGGTGCCGCGGTCGTAGAGAAGGTTGAACTCGACATAGCGCCCGCGGCGCACCTGCTGCTCGAGCCGGTCCGCCTCGGTCCAGGGCGTCCCGACATTGGCTCTGACGATGTCCGGGTAGGCGGCCAGCAGGGCTCCGCCGACGTCGCGCGTGAATGCGAGGTCTGCCTGCGGATCGCCGGTCCAGTGATAGTCGTAGAAGATGCCGCCGATGCCGCGGGGCTCGTCGCGGTGGCTCAGATGGAAATACTCGTCGCACCACGCCTTGTAGCGCGCGTAATCCGCCGCCGGCGCGTGCGCCTCGCAGGCCCCGCGCAGGGCCGCGTGGAAGGCCCGCGAATCCGGGTCGTCCTGCGTCCGCCGCCGGTCGAGCACAGGCGTCAGGTCGGCGCCGCCGCCGAACCACGCCTTGGTGGTGACGACGAGACGCGTGTTCATGTGCACGGTCGGCACGTTCGGGTTCCACGGATGCGCGATCAGCGAGACGCCGGTGGCGAAGAAGCGCGGATCTTCGGCCGCGCCGGGCATCTGGGCACGGAATTCCGGCGCGAACTCGCCATGCACCGTGGAGACGTGGACGCCGGCCTTCTCGAAGACACGGCCTTTGATCATCGCCATGACGCCGCCGCCGCCAGGCGCACCGGAATGGTCGGTGCGCTGCCAGGGCGTCTTCACGAAACGGCCGGCCCCGGCCGCTGCATCCGGATGGAACGGACCGGTGGCTTCGTCCTCCAAGGCCTCGAAGGCCGCCACGATCCGGTCCCGCAGGGTCGCGAACCAGGCCGCGGCCTCGCTCTTGAGAGCCGCGAGGTCGCCGTCGGCGGGGAGGGGAGCGGGGTGCGGGTTCGCCATACGGAAGGCTTTCCCACCGGCCGGCGGACACGTCAATTCAGAGCGGCCATCATGAGGCCGCGATGACTGACAGGCTGCCAGTCTGCCGCAGAGCCTCGCCCACGATCATGGCGGCCGCGACCGCGACATTGAGCGAGCGCAGGCCCGCCCGGATCGGCACCACGACACGGGCATCCGCCGCCCCGTGTACCTTCTCCGGCACGCCGGCCGATTCGCGCCCCATCAGGATGCAATCGCCGGGCCGGAAGGCGAAATCCGTGTAGGGAAGGGCGCCGGCGGTCGTCGCAAGCACCAGCCGGCTGCCGGTTTCGCGCCGCCAAGCCTCGAATGCCGTCCACGAGCGGTGACGGCCGATCGCTGCGTGGTCGAGATAGTCGAGGCCCGAGCGGCGCAGGTGCCGGTCGGAGACGTCGAAACCCGCCGGCTCTATGATCTCGACCGCAATGCCGAGGCAGGCCGCCATCCGCAGCATCGTGCCGGTGTTCTGCGGGATATCGGGTTGGTAGAGGGCGAGGCGGAGCATCGGCGCGCATGTCGACGTCGGGCCTGCGGCATCGCCTCCGGGTTGGCGTCGGGTCAAGGCCGCTTACATCTTCGTCTCAAGCCGAACACCCGGAATCCATCATGTTCCTCGACTGGCTCGAGCGCCGTATCGACCCGTTCGCGCCCTTCGACGAAGGACGCATGCCGCCCAAGTCCGTTCTGGGCTTCGCCGGATTCTACCTGCGCCCGATCCGCGCCGCATTGCTCGTACTCCTGGTGATCTCGATCGTGGCCGGCTCGATCGAGGCCTCCCTCTACCTCCTGATGCGCTGGTTCATCGACCTGATGAACACCTCCGACCGGGCAAGCGTCCTGCAGGAGCACGGCGCATCCATCGCCCTCGCGATCCTGCTCGTGCTCGTCGTGCGTCCGGTCTCGATCTGGCTGCACGAGGCGCTCTCCAATCAGCTCGTCGTGCCGCAATCGACGAACCAGATCCGCTGGCGCACGCACCTCTACACGCTCGGGCACTCGCTCTCCTACTTCCAGGCCGATTTTGCCGGTCGGCTCGCCAATCGCGTCGTGCAGGTCGGCCCGGCCGTGCGCGAGCTTGCCGTCGTCTTCATCGACACGCTGCTCTACGTGGCGATCTACGCGGTGACGGCGATCGCCTTGTTCGGCTCGATCTCGCCCTGGCTGGCTCTGCCCGTCGTCGCATGGGTTGTCGCCTACACCGCCCTGACGCGCTGGTTCGTGCCGCGCGCACGCACGCGTTCGCACGCCACCGCCGAAACCCGCTCGACCCTGATCGGCCGGATCGTCGACAGCTACACCAACATCCTCACCGTCAAACTGTTCGCCCGCGACCGCGAGGAGCGCGCGGCCGTGCGCGAGGCGGTCGACGTTCACACCCGCGCCTACCTGCACCAGTTCCGCCTCGTGACCTTCACGACGGCGCTGCTGGGGGTTCTGAACAGCCTCCTCATCCTCGCCACCAGCGGCGCATGCTTCCTGCTCTGGCAGCGGAACGCGATGACGACGGGCGAGGCGGCGGCCGGCCTCGCCCTGGTGCTGCGGCTCATGGCGATGTCCGGCTGGGTCATGCAGACCGTGCGCGGCGTATTCGAGAACGTCGGTGTGATCCAGGAGAGCATGCAGACGATCTCGCGGCCGCACGCGATCGTGGACGCGCCGGGTGCCGCCACGCTCGCGGTCGCGGGCGGCGGAATCGTTTTCGAGCAGGCGAGCTTCCATTATGGGCGCGGCGACGCAAACGTGATCGAGGCGTTCAACCTGACGATCCGGCCCGGCGAGAAGGTCGGTCTCGTCGGCGTCAGCGGCGCGGGTAAGACCACGATCACGGCCCTGCTCCTGCGTCTCCACGACCTGGAGGGAGGCCGAATCCTGATCGATGGGCAGGACATCGCGCGGGTCACGCAGGATTCCCTGCGCAGCTCGATCGCGGTCGTGACGCAGGACACCTCGCTGCTGCACCGCTCGATCCGCGACAACATCGCGTATGGTCGGCCCGAGGCGAGCGAAGCCGAGATCGAGCGGGCAGCCCGGCTCGCGCACGCCGATGGCTTCATCGGCGATCTCGTCGACCACAAGGGCCGGCGCGGCTACGATGCGCAGGTGGGCGAGCGAGGCGTCAAACTCTCCGGCGGCCAGCGGCAGCGCATCGCGATCGCCCGCGTCATCCTGAAGGACGCGCCGATCCTGATCCTCGACGAGGCGACCTCGGCGCTCGACAGCGAGGTGGAGGCGGCAATCCAGGATTCTCTCGACACACTGATGGTGGGCAAGACCGTGCTCGCCATCGCCCATCGCCTCTCCACCATCGCGGCCCTCAATCGTCTCATCGTTATCGACGAGGGCCGGATCGTGGAGGAGGGCAGCCATGCCGAGTTGGTCCGCGCGGGCGGCCTCTATGCCCGCCTCTGGATGCGGCAATCGGGCGGCTTCCTCGGCGACAAGGTCCGGAACGATGCACCGGACCGGATTTCGGACACGGTCGCCCCATAGGCAACACGCAGGCCTTCGTTGCCGTGGCCGGCGCTGCCGAGAACCCTGCTCGGGCTGTTCCTCGATCTCGCTGACCCGAAGAACGCGCGGGCTCAACCCTTCGCGATCGGATCCTGAGCCTTGCCGCCCTGTTTCGCCGGTCGCAGAAGGCGTGCAATCCGTGCCGCTCGGCACGCTGCGAGGCCGGCAGGACACACGGCTGCCGATGCTGATTGCTCCGGCGGGCTCCAGGCCATCGGCGTCCCGGTCGGCGCCGGGCTCGCCTGGGGCCAGGGCTGCTCGACTGCGGGATTTGGTCTGGATTCTGCGCGGAGTTGTTCGTCGTCGCCACCATGGTCGCGGCCTGATGGCGCCGGCTGGCGACCCTCGGCGCGGCGGTGGCGCGGGCGAGACAATCACCGCCTTTGTGCAAGGCCGTGGCATACCTCAGCTTGACTTCGGGCGACGCGCGGTCGCATTGCACACCTTAGAACGATAATGCTTCGCTCCTCCGCGAGCTGGCATTCCTTCGACTGCCTGTGGGGTCTCGACGCGGCTACCGGCGTGCGGGATCCGATGTCCGCATGCTTGGAGTTTTGAGCCTTGGCGAACACCGTGGCCACCGGCGATGCCGCCCCGCACGGGGTTGAAGGCACCCGCCGCGATTTTCTCTTTCTCGCCACCGGTGCGGGTCTCGCAGTCGGCGTCGGCGCCGTCGCTTGGCCGTTCGTCGCCTCGATGGCGCCGGACGCCGCCACGATCGCGGCCGGCGCCCCGATCGAGGTCGATCTGTCGCCGATTCAAGAAGGCCAGATCATCAACGTGTTCTGGCGCGGCAAGCTGATCTTCGTTCGCAACCGGTCTGAGAAGGAGATCAAGGAAGCCCAGGACGTCAAGATGTCCGAGCTGATCGACCCGCAGCCCGATTCCGCGCGCGTCAAGGAAGGCCACGCCAAATGGCTCGTCGTCTACGGTAACTGCACGCACCTCGGCTGCGTGCCGATCGGCCACCAGGGCCAGTACGAGGGGTGGTCCTGCCCCTGCCACGGCTCGCTCTACGACACGTCCGGCCGCGTCCGCCGCGGTCCCGCCCCGACGAACCTGCCCGTGCCCCCTTACGCCTTCCAGTCGGACACGAAGATCCGCATCGGCGAAGAGGGCGGCAAGGCCGCGGCCTGATCACGCGAGAAGTGGGTTAGCCTCATGAGTGCACACGCCACAACCTATGTGCCCAAGAGCCGCTTCGCGAAGTGGTTCGAAGCGCGCCTTCCGATCGTCGGGCTCGTTCATTCCTCATTCGTGGCCTTCCCGGTGCCGCGCAACCTGAACTACTTCTGGACCTTCGGCGCGATCCTGGTTGCGATGCTTGGCGCCCAGATCGTCACCGGCGTCTGGCTCGCCATGCACTATGATCCCTCGGCGGGGAACGCCTTCAACTCCGTCGAGCACATCATGCGCGACGTCAATTACGGCTGGCTGCTGCGCTACGCTCACGCGAATGGCGCCTCGATGTTCTTCGTGGCCGTCTACATCCACATCTTCCGCAATCTCTATTACGGGTCGTACAAGGCACCCCGAGAGGTGCTCTACATCCTCGGGGTCGTCATCTACTTGCTGATGATGGCGACCGCCTTCCTCGGCTACACGCTGCCGTGGGGCCAGATGAGCTTCTGGGGCGCCACCGTCATCACCAACATCCTGGCGGCGATCCCAGTGGTCGGCGACACGATCCAGAGCCTGCTCTGGGGCGGCTACTCGGTCGGCAACCCGACCATCAACCGCTTCTTCTCGCTTCACTATCTCCTGCCCTTCATGATCGCGGGCGTCGTCGTGCTGCACGTCTGGGCTCTGCACGTCACGGGTCAGAACAACCCGACCGGGATCCCCATCAAGACCGGCAAGGACGCGGTTCCCTTCACGCCCTACGCCACCATCAAGGACGTGTTCGCCACCGTGGTGTTCATGATCCTGTTCGCGTGGTTCATCTTCTATCAGCCGAACTACCTCGGCCACGCGGACAACTACGTCCCGGCCAACCCCGCCGTGACCCCGGCGCATATCGTGCCCGAATGGTACTTCCTGCCGTTCTACGCGATCCTGCGCGCTGTGCCGGACAAGCTCGGCGGCGTCATCCTGATGTTCGGCGCGGTGCTGATCCTGGCCTTCGCGCCCTGGCTCGACACCTCACGGGTGCGCTCCTGCAACTACCGGCCGATCTACCGCCAGTTCTTCTGGATCTTTCTGATCGTCTGCGTGGTGCTCGGCTGGCTCGGCGCCAAGCCCCCGGAGGGCGGCTACGTCCTCGCGGCCCGCATCTGCACCGCCTACTATTTTGCCCACTTCCTCATCGTCATGCCGCTCGTCGGCCTATTCGAGACACCGAAGGCGCTGCCAGGTTCGATCCTGGAGAGCGTCACGGGACCGGGTAAGCAGGTGAGCGGGTCGGGGATGCCCACCGGTGCCGCGGCGTCGCCGACGACCAAGGGTTGAGGACAAGGGTCTCGAGAGCCATGACAGTCACACGCGTCCTCGCCGCGTCCCTCATCGCGGCCCTTCTCGGCACGTCGGCGGCCTCCGCCCAGGAGGAGCACGGCCCGCCGCAGCCGCCGCGGGAGAAGTGGAGCTTTGCCGGAGTCTTCGGCAAGTTCGACCAAGCCCAGCTCCAGCGCGGCTTTCAGGTCTACAAGGAAGTCTGCTCGAGCTGCCACAGCATGAAGCTTGTGGCCTTCCGCAACCTCGCCGAGCCCGGTGGGCCCGATTACTCGGCCGGCCAGGTCAAGGCGCTCGCCGCCACCTATCAGGTGAAGGACGGTCCGAACGACGCAGGCGAGATGTTCGATCGCCCGGCACGCGCGGCCGATACCTTCCCGCCCCCCTTCCCGAACGATCAGGCGGCTGCGGCCGCCAACGGCGGCAAGGCGCCTCCGGACTTCTCGGTGCTCGCCAAGGCTCGTACGTTCGAGCGCGGCTTTCCCTGGTTCGTCTTCGATGCTCTGCCATTCTTGGGATATTCGGAGCAGGGCGTCGACTACATCCACGCATTGCTGAACGGCTATGAAGATCCGCCAGAAGGTAAGGAAGTTCCGGCCGGAACTTACTACAACAAATATTATCCGGGTCATCTGATCGCGATGCCGAAGCCGATCAGCGACGGGCAGGTGACCTATGCCAAGAACGACCAGGGCGAGCCCGTCGTGCCCGAGACGGTCGACCAGTACGCGAAGGACGTCGCGGCTTTCATGGCCTGGGCGGCCGAGCCGCATCTCGAGGCGCGCAAGGCCCTCGGCTTCCGGGTGATTCTGTTCCTGATTCTGCTCTCGGCCCTCCTGTACTACGTCAAGAAGCGCGTCTGGGCGGATGTCGGCGGTGAGGTTCACGGGTTGCAGCCCGAACTGCACAAGACCCATTGAGCATGTCGCCTCGAACGGCAAGGACGGGTCCCGGTGGGGCCCGTTTTGCATTTCAGGTGGCCGGACAAAACATGCTAGGCCTTTCTCGTCATTCAAGATGATGCGCGCTCTCATGGCGAAGTTGGCAGGACCGGAACGAGGCCCGTTCGAGCCGCCTCGTCCGCCCCTCGCATGAGCGGGTGATGACCTCGCCACGATCGAGAACAGGAATATCGGCATGACGGCAGCGGTGCTCGGCGTGATCGGCGGGTCGGGGGTCTACGACCTGCCGGGGCTGGAAGAGATCCGGGAAGAACGCATCGACTCCCCCTGGGGCGAGCCGTCGGACACGCTTCGCATCGGTCGGATTGGCGAGACGAAGGTCGTGTTCCTCGCTCGCCACGGCCGCGGCCACCGGCTCTCGCCCTCGGGCATCAACTACCGCGCCAACATCGACGTGCTGAAGCGCGCGGGCGTCACCGATCTCGTGGCGCTCTCCGCGTGCGGGTCCTTCCGCAATGAATTGCATCCCGGACTGTTCGTCCTCGTCGACCAGTTCGTCGACCGGACGCATGGCCGCGCCTCTTCCTTCTTCGGCAATGGCTGCGTTGCCCACGTGGCCTTCGCCCATCCGGTCGGGCCGGGTCTGCAGAAGCGGATCGCGGCCGCGGCCGAGGCCGAGGACATCCTGGTCCATCGCGGCGGCACCTACGTCTGCATGGAGGGTCCGCAATTCTCGACGCTCGCCGAGTCGAAGAGCTACAAGGCGCAGGGATTCGACGTGATCGGCATGACAAACATGCCGGAGGCCAAGCTCGCCCGCGAAGCCGAGATCACCTACGCGACCATCGCCATGGTTACCGATTTCGACTGCTGGCATCCGGGCCACGACGCCGTCGACGTCGCTGCGGTGATCGCCGTCGCGCGCGCGAATGCCGACCGGGCCGCGCGCCTGGTGGCACGCCTCGCCCGCGACTTCCCGCGCGAACGGGAGGCCTGCCCGGCCGGCTCGGACCGGGCGCTCGACGGCGCCATCCTGACCGCGCCGGCGCATCGCGACCCAGGTCTCGTCGCCAAGCTCGACGCGGTGGCCGGGCGCATGCTGCGCAGCTGAGCCGCGCCCGGCGGCACGAGTTTCGGCTCCGTGCCAAGATTGGCCGTCGTGGTCTTGATTTCACGTCCTTTTCCGCCGCGAAACGTGTGACACGTGGCGCATTGATGCATAGAAGGCAGGTCCGCCGCCCGATCGGGCGGCCAAGCGAAGCGACGAGAGCGATGCGCGCTGCGAGCATTAGCCGCCGGACGGCGGAGACCGACGTCAACGTCTCGATCGATCTCGATGGGACCGGCAAGGCATCGGTGGCCACGGGCGTTGGCTTTCTCGATCACATGCTGGAGTTGTTCGCGCGGCACGGCCTCTTCGACTTCGAGGTCAAGGTTGACGGCGACCTGCATGTGGATCAGCACCACACCGCCGAGGATGCCGGCATCGCTCTTGGGCAAGCTTTCGCCAAAGCGCTCGGCGACAAGCGTGGTATCGCGCGCTACGCCGACCTCCACCTGCCCATGGACGAGGCCCTGACGCGCGTTGCCGTCGACATCTCCGGCAGGCCGTTTCTGGTCTTCCGCACGCAGTTCCGGGTCGAGAAGATCGGGCAGTTCGACACGGAACTCGTGCGCGAGTGGTTCCAGGCCTTCACGATGAATGCCGGCGTCACGCTTCACGTCGAGACGCTCTACGGCGACAACGCCCACCATGTCGCCGAGAGCTGCTTCAAGGGGCTGGCACGCGCGTTGCGCAGGGCCGTGAGCATCGACCCGCGGGAAGACGGACGCGTGCCCTCGACCAAGGGCTCCCTGTAACGGAAGCGCGAAGGACGGCCACGATGCGCAGCTACACGCTCCACTTGCCGCGGGACGCCCGTCCGGGCGAGGCCTACGAACTCGACCGGGCGCAGCTCGTGCCGGACGGTTTCTCCTGGGCGGCCTTCGCCTTCACGGTGCTGTGGTTCCTCTATCACCGGCTCTGGTTGGCGACTCTCGGCGTGCTCGTCGGCCTGATTGCCGTCGCCGTTGCCGGACGCCTTCTCGGCTTGTCACCCTTCATGGGCTTCCTGGTCACGCTGCTTGTCTCCGTCCTGATCGGCCTCGAAGCGTCGAGCCTGCGCCGCTGGACGCTTGCCCGCGGCGGCCGCCCCGTGCGCGACGCCGTGGTGGCGCGTGACGCCGCCGAGGCCGAAGCCAAGGCCATGGCCCGCTGGCTCGGCCCGACGCCGCCGCCGCGCGCTCCCGTGGCCTTCGCCGGTGCCTCGACGCGCCCGGGCGAGCCGGTTATCGGGCTGTTCCCGTTCAGTGAGGGCCGGCGGTGATCCGGCGCATATGCGCGGTCGGCGAAGGTCCGCGCAGGAGAAGGACAGGACGGCGTTGACCCAGGAAACGGTCGCGATCATCGATTACGGATCCGGCAACCTGCATTCGGCGGCCAAAGCCTTCGAGCGGGCGGCACGGGAGGCCGGGCTCGATGGCACGCGCATCGTCGTGACGAACGAGCCGGAGGCGGTGCGCGCGGCCGACCGCGTGGTGCTGCCCGGGGTCGGCGCCTACGCGGATTGCCGGCGCGGCCTCGATTCGGTGCCAGGGATGGTCCAGGCCATGGCCGAGGCGGCGAAGGGGAGAGGGCGGCCGTTCCTCGGCATCTGCGTTGGGATGCAGCTCCTGGCGACCCGCGGCCTCGAATACGAGGTGACCAGTGGGCTCGACTGGATCCCTGGCGATGTCGGCCCGATCCAGCCGGCTGACCCGGCGCTGAAGGTCCCGCATATGGGGTGGAACACCCTTCAGGCCGATCGACCCCACGCGCTTCTCGACGGCATTCCGATCGGGGAAAGCGGCCTTCACGCCTACTTCGTGCACAGCTATGCGCTGAACGCCGACGACACCGCGGATGTGGTGGCCCACAGTGACTACGGTGGGCCTGTCACGGCGATCGTCGGGCGCGGCAACATCGCGGGCACGCAGTTCCATCCCGAGAAGAGCCAGCGCCTCGGCTTGGCGCTGATCGCCAATTTCCTTCGCTGGAAGCCCTGAGCCTCCGCCGTCTGCATCCCCTACGAGGCGAGTTTCGCGCGTGATCCTGTTCCCGGCCATCGATCTGAAGGAAGGGCGCTGCGTGCGCCTTGTGCAGGGAGACATGGCGCAGGCGGTCGTGTTCAGCGACGACCCCGCCGCGCAGGCCGCGACATTCGAGGAGCAGGGCTTTTCCTGGCTGCACGTGGTCGATCTCGACGGTGCCTTCGCGGGCGCGCCGATGAATGCGGCTGCCGTCGACGCGATCCTCGACCGGATCAAGCTGCCGGTGCAGCTCGGCGGCGGCATCCGGGAGATGAAGACGCTGGAGGCTTGGCTCGCCAAGGGCGTCAGCCGCGTCATCATCGGCACCGCCGCGGTCCGCGATCCCGCCTTCGTGCAGGAGGCCGCGCGACGTCATCCCGGCAAGATTGCGGTCGGCATCGACGCCAAGGACGGGCGCGTCGCCGTGGAGGGATGGGCGCAGACGTCCAGCATGACCGCGGAAGAACTCGGGCGCCGCTTCGAGGATGCCGGCGTGTCGGCGATCATCTACACGGACATCGCCCGCGACGGCATTCTGAAGGGCCTCAACATCGAGATGACCCTGGCGCTTGCCGAGGCTGTGAGCATCCCGGTGATCGCCTCCGGCGGCCTCGCCTCGATCGACGACGTGCACCGGCTTCTTCAGCCCGATTGCGCGATGCTCGCCGGCGCCATCACGGGGCGGGCCCTCTATGACGGCCGTATCGATCCCAGGGCGGCGCTGGCGGCGATACGGCAGGCCAAGGCCGGATCAGCCTGACCACGGAGGCATCAAGTCCTTGCTCAAGACCCGCATCATTCCCTGCCTCGACGTCAAGGACGGGCGCGTCGTCAAGGGCGTGCAGTTCCTCGAGCTGCGCGATGCGGGCGACCCTGTGGAATCGGCCAAGGCCTACGATGCCGCCGGCGCCGACGAACTCTGCTTCCTCGACATCACGGCGAGCCACGAGGCCCGCGGCACCCTCCTCGACGTGGTGAGCCGCACGGCCGAAGCCTGCTTCATGCCGCTCACCGTGGGCGGCGGCGTGCGCACGGTCGAGGACATCCGCACGCTGCTGCTCGCGGGGGCCGACAAGGTCTCGATCAACACGGCGGCCGTGAAGGAGCCGGACTTCGTGGCGCGTGCGGCGGAGAAGTTCGGCGCCCAGTGCATCGTGGTGGCGATCGACGCCAAGCGGGTGTCCGCGCCTGGTGAGCCAGCCGCCTGGCAGATCTTCACGCATGGCGGGAGAGTTCCGACCGGAATCGACGCGATCGCGTTCGCCCGTACCGTCGCGGCCAAAGGGGCGGGCGAACTCCTCGTCACCTCGATGGACCGAGACGGCACGCGCTCGGGCTACGATCTCGCGCTGACCCGCGCCATCACGGAGGCGGTAAGGGTGCCCGTGATCGCCTCGGGTGGCGTCGGCAGCCTCGAGGACCTTGTCGCAGGCGTGGCCGAGGGTGGCGCGAGTGCCGTGCTCGCTGCCTCGATCTTCCATTTTGGCGAGGTGAGCGTCGCGGAGGCCAAGGCGCATATGGCGGCGGCCGGTCTGGCGATGCGCCTTGATGTGTAAGGAAGGGCTATTGTCAGGAGCCCGACTTGCCCGTTAGCCGGCGTTGACGCAGTTTCGCGATCCCGGAATACCGCTTCGCGGCCCCAGAACCAGCAACGTGGGCGTTCCGTCGCCTAGGATCGAATGACCGATTTTACGCTCAGCGACCTCGCAACATTGGTCGCCGTCCGCGCGGAGGCTCCGGCGGACCAATCCTATACGGCCAAGCTACTCTCGGGCGGCCCGGCCAAGCCCGCCAAGAAGCTTGGCGAGGAGGCTGTCGAGGCAGCCATCGCCGCTGTCCAGGGCGACCGCGCCGGCTTGGTCAGCGAGGCGGCCGACGTGCTCTATCATCTGATGGTGCTGTTGCGGGCGGGCGGAGTCGAGCTCGACGAGGTCATGGCCGAGCTGGCACGGCGCACGGCTCAGAGCGGCCTCGCTGAGAAGGCCGCGAGGCGGCACACGTGACCATCGAGACGGCCAAGCCCACCCCGCTGCCGGAGCCCGATCCCGGCCCCGGCCAGGATCCGGTCACCGGCGAGGGGCCGGAGCGCCTCTCGCCCTACCGGTTGTTCCGCCGCGAGGAATGGGCGCAACTGCGCGCCGACACGCCGCTGACGCTCACGATCGAGGATATCGAGCGGCTGCAGTCGCTGAACGACCCAATCTCCGTCGAGGAAGTGGTGGCGATCTACTTGCCCCTGTCGCGTCTCCTCTCACTCTACGTCGCGGCGACCCAAGGGCTGTTCAAGGCGACGCAACGCTTCCTCATCGCGGAGCGCGAGACCAAGGTACCTTACATCATCGGGCTCGCAGGCTCGGTCGCGGTCGGCAAGTCGACGACGGCACGCGTCCTCAAGGCGCTTCTCGCCCGCTGGCCGAACACCCCGAAGGTCGACCTCGTCACCACCGATGGATTCCTGCTGCCGAATGCCGAGCTTGCCCGCCACGGCGCAATGGAGCGCAAGGGCTTTCCCGAGAGCTACGACACGGCCGCCCTGCTGCAGTTCCTGCACGACATCAAGTCCGGCAAGAAGCAGGTCACCGCGCCGCTCTACTCGCACCTCGTCTACGATCGCGTGGTCGGCGAGGAGCGGGTGGTCGAATCTCCTGACATCCTCATCGTCGAAGGTCTGAACGTTCTGCAGCCGGCGCGCCTTCCTCGCGACGGAACCGCGATCCCCTTCGTGTCGGACTTCTTCGACTTTTCCATCTACCTCGACGGGCATGAGGACGACCTGCATCGCTGGTACGTCACGCGTTTCATGAAATTGCGCCAGACGGCCTTCCGCGATCCGCGCTCGTACTTCGCCAAGTATGCCGAGGTGCCGGAGGCCGAGGCCCTGCGCATCGCCGACCATCTCTGGACGACGATCAACCTGCCGAATCTGCGCGAGAACATCCTGCCGACCCGCCAGCGGGCAAGCCTTATTCTCGCCAAGGGCGCGAGCCACCGCATCGAGAGCGTGGCGTTGCGCCGGCTCTAGCGGCGAACCTGCCATGCTGGCAGCCCTGCCCGTTGAGACGGGAGGCTGCTCCACCAGTCGACCGGACGCATCGATCGATCGGCTGCGCCGCTCATGAGCGCCGTCGAAGCCGGCTTGCGAAGAAGCCATCGAGGCCGCCGCGGACCTCGTGCGCGGCGCCGTCCAGATGCGCCGGCAGCGTGCGGAGATCCCCGTTCGGGTCGATCAGTTCGGTCAATCCGCCGGTCTCCGCAGGCCTCACGGGAACCCGCTCGTACGCGTCATGGCGACCCAGGAACGCGGCGATCTGATGCTCGCCTTCCTCGGGCTCCAGGGAGCAGGTGCAGTAGACGAGGCACCCGCCGGGTCTGACGAGCGTCGCGGCCCTGTCGAGGAGGCGGGCTTGCAACGCTGCGAGGCGGCCGATATCCGCCTCCGCCTTCGTCCAGGCCACGTCCGGATGACGCCGGATGGTGCCCGTCGCCGAGCATGGCGCATCGAGGAGTACCGCGTCGAAAGTGCCTTCTGGAACTTCCAGGGCGTCGCCGGTCACGATGTCGGCGGTGAGGCCGAGCCGGGCGAGGTTCTGACGCAGGCGCACGAGCCGCGTCGCCGATCGATCGACCGCGGTGACGACGGCACCTACGGCGGCGAGTTGTGCGGTCTTGCCGCCAGGTGCCGCGCACAGATCGGCTACGCGCGCGCCCGCGGCGGGGGCAAGCAGACGGGCAGGGATCGCGGCCGCCGCATCCTGGACCCACCAGGCACCATCCTCATAACCCGGCAGGTCCGAGATCCCGACCCGGGCGTCGCGCAGGCGCAGCGAGCCGAGCGGCAAGCGGATGGCGTCGAGCCGCTCCGCCCAGAGATCGGGCTCCGCGCGAACGGTCAGGTCGACCGCCGCACCGCGTAGATGCGCCCGCGCGATCGCTCGCGCCGTTTCTTCTCCGTAGGCCGCGCGCCAACGCGCGGCGAGCCAAGCCGGTGTGTTGTTCTCGAGCGGATCGATAGCCTCCGCCAAGATCGCATCCCGCTCACGGATCACCCGGCGCAGGACCGCGTTGACGAGGGGGCCGAGATGCTGCAGCGGCGGATCCGCCTTGGCGAGGCGGACCGAGAGATCGACCGCCGCGTGATCCGGAACGTTGAGGTCGAGGATTTGCGCGGCCCCGGTCGCGAGAAGGGCAAGAAGACGCGGCTGATTTTCCGGTAAACCCTGCTTCATCCTCCCAGCCAGCGCCCGCTTGAGAAAGCCGAGGCGACGGAACGTCACCGTCGCGATGGCGCGGGCGAGAGCCGCATCAGCCGGATCGAGGCAGGCGCCGCGACCGGCCTGCGCGAGCGCATCCTCGAGCGCGAAGGCCCGGTTCTTGCCGATCAGGTCGGCGACCGCGCTCTGTGCCACCCGCCGGGCGCCGAGTCCCGCGACACTCGCCTCCAGCGCCGCGTCCGAGCCGGCCGCATTGCGGCGTGTCGCCATCGAACCTAACTTCCCGTGACCGGGCGGGCGCCATCGCCCGTCTCGGTCCATTGCCCTTCCATCTGAGCGCGTCCGATGCAAGTCCCAACGAAAGCCCAGATCGCGCAGGTCGATGAGGCTGGGCCGGGTCGCCCGCTGACTCCGGCCGCCGAGCGGGCGCTCGCCGAGGCGGCCGAGCGCCGCGCCGCCATCGACGCCCGTGCGGCAGCGGTCGCCGCGAAAGACGAACGGTTCGGGCGCGGAGGATTGGAACCGGTCCGCTACGACGACTGGGAAGTGAAGGGGATTGCTGTCGACTTCTAGGCACGGGCCGGAACCGCGCCATCCGGAACGACCGAGTGAAGGCTGCCGTTTGCCCTCATGGACACAGACGAGGGTCACGCGGCCATGGCAACGAAGATTTCCAGCAGGACGGCATCCGCGGGCGCGCAGGGCGAGGTGAACCTCGCGGCCGGCGAGCGCGTCGCATTGCGGATGTGGCGCGACGAGCCGCCGACGGACCATAAGCCCAGCGCGAGCCGGCCTTACGAGACGGTCGGCTACGTGATCTCAGGCCGTGCCGAACTGCAGCTCAAGGGCGAGACGATCACTCTCGAGCCCGGAGATTCCTGGCTCGTGCCGGCAAGGACCGAGCACACCTACAGAATTCTCGAGACCTTCACAGCGGTGGAGGCGACGGCGCCTCCGGCTTCTTGAGACGGACAACGCCTCGTCAGCGCACCATGTAGACCTGCGTGCCGACCGAGACACGGCCGTAGAGATCGACAATATCCTGGTTGTACATGCGCACGCAGCCATAAGAGGCGTAGGTGCCGACGGAACTCGGCCGGTTGGTGCCATGGATGGCGTATTCGCCACCAGCGAGCGTCATCGCGGCGACCCCCATCGGGTTGCGCGGCGAGCCGCCCGGAATGAGGTTCGGCAGTCTCGGATTGTCGCGCCTCACTTCGTTCGGCGGCGACCAGGCCGGCTGCACATACTTGCCGTCGATTTTCGTGGCACCGATCCACTGCTTGCCCGGCTTGCCGACCGCGACGGGATACCGGATCGCCGTCCCATCCCCGTTCACGAGATACAGGCGCCGCTCGGAGATACGAATGACCACCGATCCGGGCGAAACGGAAAATTCGTGGAATGGAACCATCTCGCGTGCCTGAGCGGGCATCCACGATCCCAGGCCCGCTAGCACCAGGCCGGCGGCTGCACCCCATTCTCTCTGCCCGAACATCGGAAGTCGTCCTCGGAAGCGTGACCGTACGCAGGACGATAATTCGCGGCCAAGATTGCCGTTCCGCGAGGCGGACATGTTCTTGTGGATCTTTCCCACCGTGTTCGGTGGTTTGGGTAAAAACTGCGCAGTCCTTCGCGCGCAAAGGTCTCGAAATGCGAAAACCCGGCCCTAACCTTTCTCGCTCATCAGCGCTCGAGGAGCCGGGTGGCGGCCTCGCATCGACCTTGCCAGCCGTTGCGCTCAAGTTCCGGATCGAGATGCTCCTCGACGGGAAAGCCGACGCAGAGATAGGCGATCAGGTGCCACGTCTCGGGGACGGCGAGGATCCGGCGGACCTTATCTCGCTCCACGATGGAGACCCAGCCGACGCCGAGTCCATGCGCCCGCGCCCCGAGCCAGAAGCTCTGCACGGCGCCGACCACCGAATAGTGCAACATCTCCGGCATCGTGCCGCGGCCGAGCCCATGACCGGCACCGGTGGCATCGTCGCAGAACACGGCGAGATGAATCGGCGCCTCTCGCAGCCCTTCGAGCTTCAGACGCCGATAACGATCTCGCTTGGCATCCGCGTAGCCGGCGGCGGCGATCGCGTTGCAGCGCTCGAAGTTCGCGATCACGGCCGCACGGCGCTCCCTGTCGGAGACGCGCACGAAGCGCCAGGGCTGGCTGTTCCCGACCGACGGACTGCGATGAGCGAGCGACAGGCAGGCACGCAAGAGTTCCTCGGCGACCGGATCGCTGCGAAAGCGGCGCACGTCGCGCCGCCAAGCGAAAAGCTCGCCGAGCATCTCGCGAAAGCGATCATCGAAGGAGGGCACGCCTGGAATCCCGATTGCGAAGGCGTGTCTCTTAGCTCGAACGGCGCGGCCGCGCGCAGAAAAAAGGCCGCTCCGGAGGAGACGGCCTGAAGTCCTTGGGTCTCGAAACCTCTGGAGTGTCGACCGTGGGATCCGGTGCAGCGTCCGAGGGCTGGGGAGCTCGGGATTCGGGCGCTGGGCCGGGCACGGACCGACGAGGTTCGGCCGACGTTGTGTCGCTGCAACAAGGCCCGGAAAAGGCGCGAACGCGGCAGAACCGTGGTGGTTTGTTTCGCCAACGTGGCTGTGGCGCAACATTCCGAACCCTTGCGGGCAGAGCCAGCGGAGCCCATCATCCGGCTAACCGAAGCTGTGAAACGATGGAGCGATGATGAGCGAGAGGACGAGCGCCGAGCCATCCCCCAATGATCCCGCCTCGCGCGTGGTCCCGTTTCCCGCCTCACCGCCCGCTCCTCAGGTCTCCTTCAACCGCGACGAACTCCGCGCGATCTTCAACCTGTATGGACGCATGGTCGCCGACGGCGAGTGGCGCGATTACGCCCTCGACTTCCGGCGCGACAAGGCAGTGTTCTCGATCTATCGCCGCACCTCGGAGATGCCGCTCTACCGGGTCGAGAAGGATCCGAAGCTCGCCCGGCGCCAGGGCGCCTACGCGGTCGTCGCAGCGAGCGGGCTCGTGATGAAGCGCGGCACCGATCTCGGCCGTGTCCTGTCCGTACTGGAGAAGCCGTTTCGCGTGGTCTGATGGCGCGGCGATGCGGCCCCCGAGCGAGACGGGGTGCCGGTCCCGTCCGTTCACCTCGGTCATCGGCCTACAGAAAAGGCCCCGGCGCTGGGCGCCGGGGCCTCTCTTGTTCCGGTTTGGCCTCGCGCTTAGCGGCGGTCGCCCATCAGCGAGAGCAGGAACTGGAACATGTTGATGAAGTCGAGATAGAGCGTCAGAGCGCCGTTCACCGAAAGCTTGGCCGCACCCTCACCATCGAAGCCGCTGTAGAGATACATCTCCTTGAGCTTCTGGGTGTCATAGGCGGTCAGGCCCGCGAAGATCAGCACGCCGAGCACCGAGATCGCGAACTGCAGCGCGCTCGAAGCCAGGAAGATATTCACCAGGGAGGCGATGATCAGTCCGATCAGGCCCATGATCAGGAACGAGCCCATGCCGGACAGGCTGCGCTTGGTGGTGTAGCCGTAGAGGCTCAGACCACCGAACGTCGCCGCCGTGATGAAGAACACGCGCACCACGCTCGCGCCCGTAAAGACGAGAAGCAGGGTGGACATCGAGGCACCCATCACCGCCGCGAAGGCGAAGAACATGGTGCGCGCCGAGGAGGCGGACATCCGGTCCATCCGCATCGAGAAGATGAAGATGAAGGCGAGCGGCGCCAGCATCAGCACCCACTTTAGGGGGCTCGTGTAGAGCATCTGGCCGAAAGGGGTCAGCGCGAGCCGACCCGTCTCGGTCTGAGCGGTCGCGGCCATGTTGAGGCCTAGTGCCACGAGGCCCGAGATGCCGAGCCCCACGACCATGTTGTTGTAGACGCCGAGCATGAAGCTGCGCAGTCCCTGGTCGACCTCGACCTGGGTGCCGGCGTACCCGGGGGCTTGCGCGCCGTACCGGAAGGGAGAGTTGTCGAATGCCATGGGAGTTTCCTTTGGAAGCTCTCTCAGCGTGGTGTTGAGAACGAGGCTCACGCGGGACCTCTGGCGCCGCCTCGGGCGCCTCGCCACTAAATATGTTGCGTTGCGCCCGTAGGCACAAGAGGCCAGCCGAGCTTCAGGGTGCGGTTTTTGGGTGCGGGACAGCTGTATTTTTGTTTGTTAAATCAGGGATTAAATCGATGTAACCCTTCGCCGCGCCAGGGCTCGATTGGATCATTGCGTGCGGCGCTTCTCCTTGGTGCGGAACGGAACGGCGGGACGGAGGGCTAGAATTGCCGGAGGTAGGGGGCGGGCTTCTGGCCGAGGATGCGCCAGGTGCCGGCAAGCCCCAGCAGCACCGAGAACACCACCGCGAGGCCCGCCGCGACGAGCGCGCCGGACAGATCAAGGCCGAAATCGAGGCGCATGACCTTCGTCACGATGATCCAGCCCGCGAGCGTGCCAGCGAGCAGGCCGAACAGCGCGCTGGCGAGGCCAAGTGATCCGTATTCGAGCGCGTAGGCCGTGAGCAGCCGCGCCCGGCCAGCCCCCAGGACCTTCAGCACCACGGCATCGTAGAGGCGTGCCCTGTGCCCGGCCGCGATGGCACCGGCCAGAACGAGGAGGCTTGCCGCGACCGCGATGCCGCTCGCTCCCCGGATCGCCAGGACGAGCCGGCCGACGAGATCGTTCACGGCCTCCAGCGCGTCCTTCACCCGGACGCTCGTCACCGAGGGATAGGCGCGGGCAACGTCGCGCAGGATCGCATTCTCGACCGCCGCATCCGTGCCGCCCGGGAGCGTCAGGGTCGCGAGATCGGAATGTGGTGCGCCTCGGAAGGTGCCGGGGGAGAAGACCATCACGAAGTTGATGCCGAGCGAGCGCCACTCGACCTTGCGCAGGTTTGCGACCTTCGCCGTCAGATTGCGCCCGAGCACGTTGACGGTGACGCTGCTGCCGATGGAGAGCCCGAGGCTGCGGCCGAGCTCGAAGTCGAACGAGACAAGCGGCGTGCGCCCCTCCGCGGCATCCCACCATCGGCCCGCGACGAGGGTCGAGCCCTCCGGCAGGTCTTCCGAGTAGGTGATGCCGCGATCCCCATCGAGAACCCAGGCCGCGTCCTCGGGCGGCCTGATCATCCCGGCGGGCACGCCGTCGAGCGCGATGATCCGCCCGCGCATCATCGGAACCCGCTCGATCTTGCCGACGGGGGCCGCCTTTCCGAGAAAGGCGTGGAAGGACTCGGCTTCCGCGGCCGGGACGTCGAGGAAGAACAGGTTCGGAGCGTGTGCCGGCAGCGTGCTCGTGAGCGCGCGCCGCACGTTGGCATCGATCACGCTCAGTGTAACGAGGAGCGTCACGCTGAGGCCGAGCGACAGCACGATGGCGGGCGTCAGCGCTCCCGGCCGATGCAGGTTCGCGAGGGCCATACGGGGCACGGCCCGCCGCGGCCTCGGGAGACGGCGGGCGAGCGCCATCAATCCGAAGCCGACGAGGCGCAGCAGACCGAAGGCCATGCCAGCCGCCGCGATGAAGATGAGCGCGACCCGCCGGTCGAAAGCCGTGGTAAGACTCAAGGCGATGAGTGCCGCCAACGCAACCGCGAGGATTAGGCGGTAGCGCGCTCGGGCGCCGCGGCCCGCCGGATCGACGGCGTCGCGAAAGAGTCCCGAGACGGGGATGTCGTGCGCGCGCCCAAGCGGCGTGATCGCGAAGGCCAGCGCCGTGAGCAGGCCATAGGCCGCTGCAAGCAGCAACTCGGTCGGAGCCAGCGTCGGGTTCAGCGGCAGCGGCAGATCGTCCCGGAACAAGCCTTCGAGGAGGAACGGTAGACCCGCCCCGATCGTGAGGCCGAAAGCCGTGCCGAGGCCCGCGATCATCATCACCTGGGCGAGATAAAGCGCCACCACCTGCGAGCCCGGCGCACCGATGCTCTTCAGGGTCGCGATCGAGGCGCGCTTGCGCTCGACGAAGGCGTGCACGGCGTTTGCGACGCCGACGCCGCCAACGATGAGGGCGGTGAGCCCCACCAGGGTTAGGAACTGGGTGAACCGTTCGACGCTCTTGGCGAATCGCGGATCGGCGTTGACGCGTGACCGCGTCTCCCAGCCGGCATCGGGCGCAGCCTTCGCGATCCGCTCGCCGATATGCGCAAGTTCCGCATCGCCGGCGCCGGGCAGCTGCAGGCGATAGCTCCAGCGATTGAGGCTTCCGGGCTGTACGAGGCCGGTCGCCCGCAGCGCGGCCTGCGATACGATCAGGCGCGGCCCGAAGCCGATCCCGTTGGCGATCTTGTCGGGCTCGCTGACCAGGGTCCCGCGGATCGCGAAAGGCTTGCCGCCCAGCGTGATCGTATCACCGAGCCTGATGTCGAGCCGCGTCAGCAGGGCCGGATCCGCCACGGCGCCATCCGCGCCGTCACGCGCGTCGAGGAGTTCCGCCAGCGGTTTCTGCGGGGCCGTGACGAGCTCGCCTGCGGCCGGGTAGGCGTCGTCGACGGCCTTCAGCTCGACGAGGGCGGCACCCTTGTCCCCCGCGACCGCCATGGCGCGCAGCGTCGCAACGACGCTGACCCGGCCCTGAGCAGCGAGCACCGCGCGCTCGGCATCCGTCGCCTCGCGGTTGATGAGATTGTAGCTGAGGTCGCCCCCGAGGATGCGCCGGCCCTCGCGCCCGAGGCCGTCCGAGAGGGAGCGCGAGACCGAGGCGACGCCCGCGATCGCCGCGACGCCAAGTGCGATGCAGGCGAGGAATACCGCGAAGCCCGACAGGCCGCTGCGCAGTTCGCGCAGGGCCAGACGAAGGGTCAGAGGCAGCCCGGAGAAGGATGCCGGTGCGCGTCGCTCGGGTTCGGCGCGGGGGAGGGTGCCGTGCATTCAGGCGCCTCGCATCACGCGGAAACCGGGGTCTCGATGCGCCCGGACCGCAGGCGCACGGTGCGGTCGCACAGCCTCGCGAGCCCGGGATCGTGGGTGACCAGCACGAGCGTGACGCCGCGGTCTCGCTTGAGCGCGAACAGCAAATCGATGATCTGGGCTCCCGTTGCCTCGTCGAGATTGCCGGTCGGCTCGTCCGCGACGAGGATCGCGGGGTCCGGCGCCACCGCACGGGCGATGGCGACGCGCTGCTGCTCGCCGCCGGAGAGCTGAGCCGGGTAGTGATGGAGCCGGTGGCCCAGGCCGACCGACCGTAACTCGGCCTCGGCGCGGGCATGGGCCCCCGGCTTGTCGGCGAGTTCGAGGGGCAGCGCCACGTTCTCCAGCGCCGTCATGGTCGGGACGAGGTGGAATGCCTGGAACACGATGCCGATGCGCCGGCCCCGGAATCGGGCGAGCCCGTCCTCGTCGAGGCGGCCGAGATCCGTCCCCTCGATCGTCACCGAGCCCGCATCCGGACGCTCCAGGCCGGCCATGACCATCAGAAGGGTGGACTTGCCCGAGCCGGACGGGCCGACGAGGCCGACCGCCTCCCCGCCCGCCACCTCGAGCGAGATGCCCCGCAGGACGTGCACGCGGGCAGCGCCCCGGCCGAGGCTGAGATCGACCTCCGAGAGGGCAATGGCCTTGCCGGACATCAGGCGGAAACCGATCTGTGGGTTCGTAGAGGCATGTACGCTGAGGGTCGGGGTTGGCTGCGGATGGTTCGGTGCGCTTTGGCACGTCTCGCGTCGCGGATCGATATGGCGCTCGGCACGCTGCGACGCCATGATGGCAGGCACGGGGCGGCGCTGATGGTTCTCTTTGCCGCATTGAGTCTCGTCGGCTCCCCGGCCCGCACGGCACCTGCCGAACGGTCCCTCAACCTGGTGGCCCTCGGGGACAGCCTCACGGCCGGCTATCGGCTCCCGGCGGACGCCGCCTTCCCGGCCGTGCTGGAGCGGGCGCTGAAGGAGCGGGGGCATGCCGTCACGGTGGCCAATGCCGGCGTCTCGGGCGACACGGCGACGGGGGGCCTCGACCGCCTCGAATGGTCCGTGCCGGACGGGACGGACGGGGTGATCGTCGAGCTCGGGGCCAACGACATGCTCCGGGGCACCGACCCCGCGGTGACGAGGCGGGCGCTGGACTCGATCGTCAGCCGCCTCAAGGCGCGCGGCATCCCGGTGATGCTCGCCGGCATGAGGGCCTCCTCCAACCTGGGGCCGGACTATTCGGCGCGCTTCGACGCGATCTATCCGGGACTGTCCGAGCATTACGGACTCGTGCTGTATCCGTTTTTCCTCAACGGGATAGCCGGTGACCGGGCCTTCAGCCTCGACGACGGGATCCACCCCAACGCGAAGGGCGTCGAGGCGATCGTCGCCGGCATCCTACCCTCCGTCGAGACGTTCCTGAACCGGATCCAGGGCACGCCGCGTTAGAGGTTTGCGTCCCCCGGAGCCCGATCCATGCCGCGCCTGTTCACCGGATTGGAGATCCCGCCCGAGATCGCGGCAGCGCTCGCCGGCTTGCGTGGCGGCATCCCGGGGGCGCGCTGGATCGAGCCCGACGACTACCACATCACCCTGCGGTTTCTCGGCGACGTATCGGAACAAGTCATGAACGACTGGTGCGCCGAACTCGCCGAGGCGCGGCCGCGCGAACCGATCGGGGTCACGCTCGACAGCCTCGCGAGTTTCGGCGGCGACAAGCCGCGGGCCGTGCTCGCCCGCGCGACCCCGACGGCCGCGCTGGCCGAACTGCAGGCCGAGCACGAACGCATCGCGCGGCGAATCGGCGCCGAGCCCGAGCGGCGCAAGTTCACGCCGCACGTGACGCTGGCGCGCCTGCGCCGGGAGGCGACGCCGGAGGGCGTGGCCATGTACCTGTCGCAGACCGGCATCGTCGAGCCCCTCCGGTTCGCGGCGACCCGGGTGGCCCTGTTCTCGGCACGCGACTCGACCGGGGGCGGGCCCTACGTCGTCGAGGCGGCGTTCCCGTTCGATGCCGGGGGCGCCTAGAGGAGGCCGAGCTGCCCGCCGCCGCCGCTCTGCGAGCGCCGCTTCGGGCGGTCGCCGACGAGCACGCCCGCCACCGAGACCGAGGCCTTGAAGGCCGCGATGTCGGCATAGGCCTGGACCTGCGTCCGAAAGCGGGAGGGCGAGCAGACCACGGCTCCGGAGCGCTCGTCCAACAGCGTCCAGAACCACAGGCCGGTCGGGTCTTCGGAGATGTCGAAACGCATCGGCGACACTGTCCAGGTGGCGGACGACGGCACGATACCGCAGAAAAAGCCTCGGCGGGTAAATGTCTTAGCCGGATCAAGGCATTGCCGGCTACCAACAGGCGATTCGGAGTCCTTGTCCCCGAAATCACCGCTGTCCACATGCTGCATTGCAGCGCGGAGCCCGCCGCTTGACGGCGAATCATGCGCCCTCCGCCGCCGGCGACTCGATCTGCGGCGGGATCAGGCCGGAGAAAGAGCCTGGGCTTATGCTTAACCGCTGGTTAAGAGGCCCCTTCTAGCTTCGTCCGGCAAGGAGGCGGGCCGGCGCATGCGCGTCTCGCGGCCCGGCGAGGAGATCGCGTGCGTTGGGGGCCTGATCGCTGGCGCTTCTATCGTCTCATCGGGCGCGAGGTCGCGCGCGCGGGGCGCGCCGCGTCGGCGCGGCTGACGGCCCCGCGCGACATCCTGGCCCGCGTGCGGGTGACGGGTCTCGTCATCGCCCCGCAGGACCTGCGCACCAGCGACGCCACCTTCGCGGACGACATCTACGCGGGCCTGTTCGTGTTCGCGGGGCGCTCGCTCGCCGTCAGCGGGCGCTCGCCCTTCGACTACACCCCGCCCTCGCCGGAATGGGCCGAGGTGCTCTACGGCTTCGGCTGGCTGCGCCACCTGCGCGCCGCCGACACGGCGCTCGCCCGCGCCAACGCCCGGGCCTTCGTGGCGGATTTCATGGCCGGCCGCGGCGATCCAGCGCTCGCCCGGCCGACCCCCGTCGCGGCGCGGCGGCTGATCTCCTTCCTCAGCCAGTCGCCGCTGGTGCTGGAGGGCGCCGACCGGACCTTCTATCTCGCCTTCCTCAAGACGCTGGCCAGGTCGGCCGGCGAGCTCGAGCGGGACCTGCGCCGCGGCCTGCCGCCGGCCTGGCGCCTCAGCGCGGCCGTGGCCCTCTGCTACGCGGGCCTGTGCTGCGAGGGCATCGAGCCGATCCTGCGCCGCGCCACTCGCATCCTGTCGCGCGAGCTCGACCGGCAGGTCATGGCCGATGGCGGCCATCGCTCGCGCGACCCGCGCTTCGCCATGGAGCTGCTGCTCGACCTGCTGCCGCTGCGGCAGAGCTACCTCAGCCGCAGCATCGATCCGCCGGAAGCGCTGCTGCGCGCCATCGACCGGATGCTGCCGCTGCTGCGGCTCCTGCGTCACGCGGACGCCTCGCTCAGCCACTTCAACGGCATGGGCGCGACCGCGGCCGACCACCTCGCGACGCTCCTCGTCTACGACGGCACCCTGGCGCAGCCGCTGATGCACGCGCCGAATTCCGGCTACGAGCGGCTCGAGGGCGGCCGCATCGTCGTGGTGGCCGATGTCGGGGCGCCGCCGCCGCTGCCTTTCTCGCGGAATGCCGGTGCCGGCTGCCTGTCCTTCGAGATGTCGAGCGGGCCGCAGCGGATCGTCGTCAATTGCGGCGTCCCCGCGAGCGGCGCCGAATTGCGGCGGCTCGCCCGCAGCACGGCCGCGCATTCCACCGCAACGGTCGCCGATACCTCCTCGTGCCGCTTCCTCGCCGCGGACGGCTGGTGGGGCGAGCGGATCGCCGCGGACTGGCTCTGCCGCCGCCTCGGCCCCGTCATCCTGCGCGGGCCGGCCGACGTGAAGTCCGAGCGCCCGCATCAGGAGGACGCCGTCGTTCTGGCCGCCCGCCACGACGGCTACGCGGAGGATTGCGGCCTCGTCCACGAGCGGCGCTGGCGGCTGTCGGGCGCCGAGGGCCGGCTCGACGGCGAGGACGCCTTCGTGCGCGTGGGCAAGGGCCGGCACAGGCCGCAGGACGTCGCGGTCCGCTTCCACCTGCATCCGACCGTCGCTGTGCGGGGCGAGGCCGCGGACGGCGTCGTCCTCACCCTGCCGCTCGGCGAGGTCTGGGACTTTCGCGCGGACGGGGCCGCCCTCGCGATCGAGGAGAGCGTCTACTTCGCCGGGCTGACGGGCGCGCGGCGCACCGACCAGATTGTGCTGCACCTGCGCGTCGGCGAGACGACCCGCCTGCGCTGGTCGTTCACGCGCCGCGCCGTGCCCGCCGCCTAGGTGCAGGGCCCCGGGATCCGGACCGGACGAGCCCGAGGGGAGCGTTCACGTCAGACCTGAGCGGGTTGGACATGATCTTTCACGCCGTCTCTTTTGACAACATCTTGTCATGTTGACAATTAGATGCTCGTGGGCGTAATGAGGGCGGATGACGCGCCTCCACTCCACCGAGGACGACCGGAAAGCCTGCCTGCGGAGGGCGCTGACGGGCCTCGTGATCGAGGTGTTTCGCCTCAACGGCGACCTGCTCGCCGCCGGCGACGCCCTCGTCGGTGACCTCGGCCTGACAAGCGCCCGCTGGCAGGTGCTCGGCGCCGTTGCCCTCTCGCCCGTGCCCCTGCCGGTGGCGCACCTTGCCCGCAACATGGGCCTGACCCGGCAGGCCGTGCAGCGCTCGGTGGGCGAGATGCGGGCGGACGGCCTCGTCCGCCTCGACCCGAACCCGCACCACCGACGCGCCATGCTCGTCACCATGACCGAACGGGGCGAAGGGGCCTACCGCGCGGCGAGCGAGCGCCAGGGACGATGGGCCGAAGCGCTCGCGGCCGGCCTGTCGCCGGAGAAGATCGAGGCCGCCGCGGACCTGCTGCGCGAGATGCAGCGCCGCCTCGCGGGTCCCGGTCCCGTCACCCCCACCGCGGCCGACGCCAAGATCGAGGAGGTTTGAGATGCCGAACATCGTCGAGATGGACCGCGCCGTCACGCTCAGCGATCAGCTCAAGAGCGAAGAGGGCCCGGTGGTCCTGATCAACACGTTCGTCGTCGCGCCCGAGGATGCCGACCGATTGCTCGCCACCTGGGCGGCCGACGCCGCGATCATGAAGGCGCAACCGGGGTTCATCTCCACCCAACTCCACCGCGGCATCGCGGGGAGCGGGGTGTTCCTGAACTACGCCGTCTGGCAGTCGGTCGCGCACTTCAGGGCCGCCTTCGCCGATCCCGAGTTCCGGGCACGGCTTGCCGACTACCCGGAGAGCGCGACGGTGAGCCCGCACCTCTTCCGCAAGATCGAGGTTTCCGGCATCTGCGTCGCGTGAGCTCGGTTGCGGATTCCGACGCCGCGGAGCCGGAACACCTCGGCCATCGCCGCCCCCGGCTGTCGGCAACGGACCACGAAAGCGCAGCCCCGACAACGCCTTCCCTCGGTTCAGACCCGCGCGGGTGCAGACCCGAGCGCAGGTCCGCCGAAGCGGCGACCGGCAGGCATCCGCGAGGGGTTCAAGCGGAGCCTGACCGCATCTCGGCTGGCGGGGATCGGTGGGATTTGCCCATGAGGTATCGCGCGGCCGCGATCACCAGGATGGAGACCGGCTTGACCAGGGTTGTCCAGTCGGTCGGCGTCTCGGGGTTCTCGATGTCGGTCGCGAAGTCGACGACGAGGTATCCCAGGATGACGTCGACCAGGGTCTGTTCCAGCACATCCACCCCGGTGACCTGCATCCAGGTCGGCAGCCGCTCGCGCACATGCCGAGGCAACTGGATCGCGAAGCCGAACGCGATCGCGTAGGCGAAGATCACGAGCACGACGCCGAACAGGAAGGCATCGGTGGCCCGCATCACCGCGGCCGTGACGTCGCCCGCCGCGTCGGCTCCGCTCGTCCACAGGACGGCAGCGCTGTGCGCGAGCTTCACGAAAGCCAACCAGAACATCATGGCCCCGCCCAGGATGGCGCCCACGGCGGCGAGCAGGAGCAGGAACCGGACGGAGAGGATGGCCCGCACCATGGCAGACAGCTCCTTGAGACGTCGAATCCCGTTCACGGACGAGATCGACGGGACCTCTCGACAATCCGTCTCGAAACTCTCGAAGGGCGTTTGAGAACAGGACCGTGAGCGGGATGCATGCGGGCCGACGTCGTGCAGGACGAGCAAGAACACGGACCGCGAGTCGTCGAAGCCTGCGGCCGCGCCTCGCTCAGAATCAGCGCTGAGCGGTACACCGCCCTAGCAGATAGGGACTTATCAAGCAGTCCCGGAGCGCGGCGCAGGTCTCGTGCGTGCGTTATCAGTCATTCGCCGATGAAGGTCGGCGCGGCGTCGAGGTTCGATCCGGATCGGCTGCTGCGACGACGCACGATCCACGACGCATCGCATCGGGACGGGAGGGCACGCTGGCCGAGCGCCGTCCCTTCCGCAACTCGGGATGCGCTCGCGAAACGCTTGGGATTTGTCCCCGAAACGCTTGGGATTTGTCCCCGAAACGCTTGGGATTTGTCCCCGAAACGCTTGGGATTTGTCCCCGAAACGCTTGGGATGCGTCCGCGAAACGGTTGCCGGTCCGGCGCGACGCAACGCGACGGGACGCCGGCACCCGGTGAGACGGACCGACGTTTTCCCCCGGTCGCACGGCGCGGTCCGCTCGCGGAGATCGCCTCCCGCGGCTGCCCTGCGCCGCCTCAGGCTACCGATCGACGGCGATGTCGAAGTGCATCACGTCCTCGCGGGCTCCGAGCTTGCCGTAGAGCGAGACGGCCGGATCGTCGCCAGGGTCGGCCTGAACGTAGACCACTGAGGCCTCGCGCTGCGCGCCGATCCTGCGCACGCCCTCGACGAGGGCGGTCGCAACGCCGCGCCTCCGGTCCTGCGACCGGACGGCCAGATCGTAGATGTAGATTTCCCGTCGCCTCCGCTCGAACTTGTCGAGTTCGTAGGCGACGAGGCCGCCCAGGAGCGCGTCGTCGGCCAGAGCCGCGAGAACGATGACGTGCTCCTTGGCGAGCAGGGCCGCGAGATAGGCGTCATCCGGCGGCTCGGCCGCGTACGTATCCCGGTCGTCGAACGCCTCGCCGAACAACGCGTTCAGCGCGCGAAGGCGCGGGATGTCGCAAGCCTGCAGGCGCTGGATCGTGACGGTCGCGGCGCGCATCGGCCGAACGTAGCACGTTTTCCCGATGAGGCCGTGCTCGAAGGCGCATCGACCGGCGGTGCTCGCGGAGCGTCGGATCGCGCGCTCGCCCCCCGGGCTTTCGCCCTGGCCGCTCCGCCCGGATTCGTGTTACCGCCCGCGACACCCTCGAGACCGCCTGTACGAGTTCCCGATGTCCCACGACCAAGTGCGGGTGAGCCGCGCCCTTCTCTCCGTCTCGGACAAGACGGGCCTCGTCGACTTCGCCCGCGCGCTGAGCGCGCGCGGCGTCGACCTCGTCTCGACCGGCGGCACCCACCGGACGCTCAGCGAGGCCGGCCTTCCTGTGACCGAGGTCGCCGACCTGACGGGCTTCCCCGAGATGATGGACGGCCGCGTGAAGACGCTGCACCCGGCGGTGCATGGCGGATTGCTCGCCATCCGGGACAATCCGGAGCATCAGGCGGCGCTCGCCGCCCACGGCATCGGCGCCATCGACCTCCTGGTCGTGAACCTCTACCCGTTCGAGGCGACGATCGCGGCGGGCAGGCCCTACCGCGACTGCGTCGAGAACATCGACGTCGGCGGACCGGCCATGATCCGCGCGGCCGCCAAGAACCATGCGGACGTCGCCGTGGTGACGGACGTCTCCGATTACGCGGGCCTGCTCGCCGAGATCGAGGCGCAGGACGGGCTGCTCTGCGGCGAGACACGGCGGCGCCTCGCCCAGAAGGCCTTCGCGCGCACCGCCGCCTACGACGCGGCCATCGCGAACTGGCTCTCGGGCGAGCTCGGCGAGACCGGCGCGCCGCCCTTCCGGGCCTTCGGCGGCAGCCTCGCGCAGGGCCTGCGCTACGGCGAGAACCCGCACCAGGCGGCGGCCTTCTACCGCGCCCCCGGAATCGTGCGGGCGGGCGTGGCGAGCGCGCGCCAGCTGCAGGGCAAGGAGCTCTCCTACAACAACTTCAACGACACGGACGCGGCCTACGAGTGCGTGGCCGAGTTCGACGCGAGCCGCACGGCGGCGGTCGCGATCATCAAGCACGCCAACCCGTGCGGCGTCGCCGAAGGAGCGAGCCTGGTCGAGGCCTACGAGCGGGCGCTCGCCTGCGATCCCGTCTCGGCCTTCGGCGGCATCGTGGCGCTCAACCGCCCCCTCGACGCGGAGGCCGCCGCCAAGATCGTCGAGATCTTCACCGAGGTGATCATCGCTCCCGACGCCTCCGAGGAGGCGGTGGCGATCGTCGCCGCCAAGAAGAACCTCCGCCTGCTGCTCGCCGGCGGCCTGCCGGACCCGCGCGCGCCCGGCGAGACCGTGCGCAGCCTCTCGGGAGGTCTGCTCGTGCAGGGGCGCGACAACGCCGTCGTCGACGACATGCCGCTCACCGTCGTGACGCGGCGCGCGCCGAGCGAGCGGGAATACGCCGACCTGCGCTTCGCCTACCGGGTCGCCAAGCACGTGAAGTCGAACGCGATCGTCTACGCCAAGGACGGCGCCACGGTGGGGATCGGGGCCGGCCAGATGTCGCGGGTCGATTCCTCGCGCATCGCCGCCTGGAAGGCCGGGGAGGGCGCCGGGCGCCTCGGCCTCGCCGAGAGCCTCGCGAAGGGTGCGGTGGTGGCGTCCGACGCCTTCTTCCCCTTCGCGGACGGGCTCCTGGCCGCGGCGGAGGCCGGCGCCACCGCGGTGATCCAGCCGGGCGGCTCGATGCGCGACGACGCGGTGATCCGGGCGGCCGACGAGGCCGGTCTCGCCATGGTCTTCACCGGCCACCGCCACTTCCGCCACTGACACGGTCTGCGCCTGATCGGAGCGGAGGCCGTATCGGCAAGCCCGCGCGGCGCCTGAGCGAAACCGATTTCCGCATCCCGAGGGGATCGGCCGGAAATCGTATGAGGCGAGGGGGCTCCGGTCACCTCTCCCGTTCGGGAGAGGTCGAGTCCGCCTCACGCGGACCGGGTGAGGGGTTCGCCGTATCCGGAGCGGTCGCACCCCTCACCCCGGCCCTCTCCCGCACGGGAGAGGGGACCCGCGCCCGGCCTTGCGAAACATCGAGCCCCGCACCGACGTCCTCGTGATTGCCGGCGGAGACAGCGCGCCGCCCCACCTCTCCCGTGCGGGAGAGGTCGAGTCGGCGAAAGCCGACCGGGTGAGGGGTTTGCCGTTTCCGGAGAGGTCGCCCCCCTCACCCCGGCCCTCTCCCGCGCGGGGTGTGGGGGCGCGTCGCGCTTGCGGGAGGGTCGCTGCCCACGAGGCAATATTGTGCCGACCCGCACGGAAGGGGTGGCCCGCAGAACGGAAAAGGCCCCGCCTGACGGCGGGGCCTTCGTGGCTGCCGGGGCTCGCGCGAGCGCTCAGCGCGTCGGGCGGTCGTCCCAGGTGAAGATGTCGCGGTCCTTGGTCTCGGGGATGAAGATCAGCCCGACGACGAAGGTGAAGAGCGCGATCACGATCGGGTACCAGAGGCCGTAATAGATGTCGCCCGTCTGGGCCACCATCGCGAAGGCGGTGGCCGGCAGCAGGCCGCCGAACCAGCCGTTGCCGATATGGTAGGGCAGCGACATCGAGGTGTAGCGGATGCGCGTCGGGAAGAGCTCGACGAGCGCCGCCGCGATCGGGCCGTAGACCATCGTCACGTAGATGACGAGGATCGTCAGGATGCCGATCACCATGAGCTTCTGGCCCGTGAACACGTCGAGCGGGTTCGACGCCTTGACGGTGGTCGGGTTGGCGGCCGGCGGGTAGCCGGCCTCCGTCAGGGCGGCGGGCACCGCCTTGGCGAAGTTCGGGTCGGCGACGGGGAAGTCCCGGCCGTTGATGCTGACGACGGTGGGCGTGCCCGCCGCGACCGCTTCCGTCCGGTAGGCGACGGCGCCGCGGGCGAGCAGCGCCTTGGCGACGTCGCACTCCTTGGTGAACTTGGCCGTCCCGACCGGGTTGAACTGGAACGAGCACTCGGCCGGGTTCGTCCTCACTACCACCGGCACGTTCTGCTGCGCCGCGTGCAGCGCCGGGTTGGCGTTGGCGGTGAGCTGGTGGAACAGCGGGAAGTAGGTGAGCGCCGCGATCAGGCAGCCGCCCAGGATGATCGGCTTGCGGCCGATCCTGTCCGAGAGGCCGCCGAAGAACAGGAACCCACCGGTGCCCAGGATCAGCGACCACGCGATGAGCACGTTGGCGGTGAACTGGTCGACCTTCAGGATGCTCTGCAGGAAGAACAGGGCGTAGAACTGGCCCGTGTACCAGACCACGGCCTGGCCGGCGGTGAGGCCGAGCAGGGCGAGGAGCGCCCACTTGGCGTTGCGCCACTGGCCGAACGCCTCCGAGAGCGGCGCCTTCGAGTGGGTGCCCTCCGCCTTCATCTTCTGGAAGGCCGGGCTCTCGTTCATCTGAAGCCGGATCCAGACCGAGATGGCCAGCAGCGCCACCGAGACGAGGAACGGGATGCGCCAGCCCCAGACCTGGAAGGCCGTCAGCGTGGTCGTGGTGCCGTCCGCGTTCGTGACGGTCGTCGGCGCGAAGGCGTTGTTCACGTAGCCCTGCGTCGACAGGATGATGATCAGCGAGAGCAGGAGGCCGAGCGTCGCGGTCGTCTGGATGAAGGCGGTGTAGAAGCCGCGGCGCCCGCGCGGGGCGTGCTCGGCCACGTAGACCGCCGCGCCGCCGTACTCGCCGCCGAGCGCGAGGCCCTGGAGCATGCGAAGCGCGAGGAGCGTCACCGGCGCGACCCAGCCGATCCCGTAGGCGTTGAGCGTCGTGTAGGAGGGCAGCAGGCCGACGCAGAAGGTCGACAGGCCCATGATCAGGATGGTGACGAGGAAGGTATACTTGCGCCCGACCATGTCGCCGAGCCGGCCGAAGACCAGCGCGCCGAAGGGCCGCACGAGGAAGCCCGCCGCGAAGGCGAGGAGCGCGAAGATGTTGCGCGTGGCCTCCGGGTAGGCAGAGAAGAACTGCGCGCCGATGATGGCAGCGAGAGATCCATACAAGTAGAAATCGTACCACTCGAAGACCGTGCCGAGTGACGAGGCGAGAATGACCTTCTTCTCGCCGGATGTCATGGGTCTTGCCGCCTCATCCGACCGCGGCACCGCGGTTCCCACTGCCATAATGCTTCCTCCAAACACGTCCGTGGCCGGCGGCCGGGCTTTGCCGGCCCGCCTCCGGATGACGTCTGGACGTCACCCGCCCTGTTCTTGTTCAATCCTTCGGCCGAACTGGACAGACCAACCACGGCGCCGCCATGCTCGGAGGGACGGGCGACGCTAACGCAAATCGTCGCACCGCCCAAGCGGCGCAAAGCTCGAAAAGCGCGGCTGAACCGTTTAACAACAGGGTTTGTACTCGCGGAGGACTGCCGAGAGCACGCTTCTGCAGCAGAGCGCCATCCCACGTCTTAGGCAGATTTGTCCAATCACCGGCGGCGCTGCCGGAACCGGGCGGAATTGGCCGGAAAGCCAAGTCCGCAACGCCAGGTCCGCAGCGCCGCCGTTGCGCGCCGCGGGTCAGTGCGCGTGGGCGCCGGCGGCGCCGATGCCGGTCTCGGAGCGCACGTACTGCGCGTCGAAGGCGGCCCGCTCGCGGCGGGCGCGGGCGGAATGGTCGAGCTTCGACACCACGTAGATCGTCAGGAAGGCCAGCGGCATCGAGAACAGCGCCGGATTGTCGTAGGGGAACAGAGCGGCCGGGTGGCCGAACGTCGTCACCCAGACCGCCTTCGACAGGATCACCATGGTCACCGCCGCCACGAGGCCGACGAGGCCGCCGACGAGCGCGCCCCAGGTCGTGGTGCCGCGCCACAGGATGGACATGGCGAGCACGGGGAAGTTGCAGCTCGCCGCCACCGAGAAGGCGAGCCCGACCATGAAGGCGACGTTCTGGTTCTCGAAGATGTAGCCGAGCACGATGGCGACGATGCCGATCACGACGGCCGAGATCTTCGAGAGGTTGACCTCGCGCGCCTCCGTGGTGCGCCCGCGGGCGATCACCTGGGCGTAGAGGTCGTGGCTGACCGCCGAGGCGCCCGCGAGCGTCAGGCCGGCCACCACGGCGAGGATCGTCGCGAAGGCCACCGCCGAGATGAAGCCGAGGAAGTAGGGGCCGCCGACGGCGTTGGCGAGGTTCACCGCCACCATGTTGGTGCCCCCGATCATGTCCTTCAGCTTGTCGAAGGCGCCCGCCGGGCCGAGCTTGAAGTAGGAGGGGTCCGACATCAGCAGGGCGATGCCGCCGAAGCCGATGATGAAGGTCAGGATGTAGAAGTAACCGATCAAGCCCGTTGCGTAGAACACCGACTTGCGGGCGGCCTGGGCGTCCGAGACCGTGAAGAAGCGCATCAGGATGTGGGGCAGCCCGGCGGTGCCGAACATCAGGCCGACGCCGAGCGAGATCGCCTCGACCGGGTTCGAGACGAGGCCGCCGGGCGCCATGATGGCGTCGCCCTTCGGGTGCACCTGCACGGCCGAGGCGAACAGCCTCTCGGGGCTGAAGCCGTACTTGTAGAGCACGGCCGCGGCCATGAAGCTCGCCCCGCCGAGGAGCAGGCAGGCCTTGATCACCTGCACCCAGGTCGTTGCCTTCATGCCGCCGAAGGCCACGTAGACGATCATCAGGACGCCCACGATGATGACGGCGTAGAGGTAGGGCAGGCCGAACAGGAGCTGGATCAGCTTGCCGGCGCCGACCATCTGGGCGATCAGGTAGAAGGCCACCACCACGAGGGTGCCGGTCGCCGAGATGATGCGGATCGCGGTCTGGTCGAGGCGGAACGAGGCCACGTCCGCGAAGGTGAACTTGCCGAGGTTGCGCAGGCGCTCGGCGATCAGGAACAGCACGATCGGCCAGCCGACCAGGAAGCCCGTCGAGTAGATCAGCCCGTCGAAGCCCGAGGTGTAGACGAGGCCCGAGATGCCCAGGAACGAGGCGGCCGACATGTAGTCGCCCGCGATGGCGAGTGAGTTCGTGCCGGCCGAGATGCCGCCGCCGGCCGCGTAGAAGTCGGCCGCGGATTTCGACGAGCGCGCGGCGCGGACGGTGATCCCGAGCGTCAGCAGCACGAAGAAGAAGAACATGCCGATCGCCGGCCAGTTCGTCGAGGATTGCTGCACGGCGCCGAGGTCGGGGCCGGCGGCGAGAGCCGGGCCGGCGGCGAGGCCGGCGAGCAGCGAGGCCGCGCGGAGCGTCAGGCGGGAGGGGCGGCTCATCGGCCGAGGCTCCGGTTGAGGTCGGCCGTCAGCGCGTCGAAGCGGGTGTTGGCGCGCGCCACGTAGATGCCGGTCAGGATGAAGGCGAAGACGATGACGCCGACGCCGAGGAAGAGGCCGAGCGAGGCCGTGCCGCCGACCTTCGTCGCCAGGAGCGACTTGTCGAACGCGATGAGCCCGATGAAGCCGAAATAGACGACGAGCATCGCGGCGGTGAGGATCCAGCCGAAGCGGGTCCGCTCGTGGACGAGTGTCCGGAAGGTCGGGTTCTGGGCGATCGCCTCGTAGGCGGGCGCGCCGCGTGCGGGGCCTGCCCCCGGCCTGGTGTCTTGTGATCCGCTCATGGCGCAGCCTTCCTGAGGATCCGGACCTCGCTGGCCGAGTCCGGTTTCCGAACATGCTGATGGGATTGTCAAAATGTCCGGCCGGGCTCCGCAGCGCCCGGCCGGGCGGTCGCGCCGCGATCAGCGGCGGTTCTGGCGGTTCTCGATCAGGTCGTCGACGACCGCGGGCTCGGCGAGCGTCGAGGTATCGCCGAGCGAGGAGAACTCGTCCTCGGCGATCTTGCGCAGGATCCGGCGCATGATCTTGCCCGAGCGGGTCTTGGGCAGGCCGGGGGCGAACTGGATCAGGTCGGGCGAGGCGATCGGGCCGATATCCTTGCGGACCCAGGCGACCAGTTCCTTGCGCAGCGCGTCCGAGCCCTCCTCGCCCTCGTTGAGGGTGACGTAGGCGTAGATGCCCTGGCCCTTCAGATCGTGGGGATAGCCGACCACCGCGGCCTCGGCGACCTTCGGGTGCGCCACCAGGGAGGATTCCACCTCGGCCGTGCCCATCCGGTGGCCCGAGACGTTGATGACGTCGTCGACGCGGCCGGTGATCCAGTAATACCCGTCCCCGTCACGGCGGCAGCCGTCGCCCGTGAAGTAGTTGCCCGGATAGGTCGAGAAGTAGGTCTGCTCGAAGCGCTCATGGTCGCCGTAGACCGTGCGCATCTGCCCCGGCCAGGAATCCCGGATGCAAAGGTTGCCCTCGCAGGCTCCGTCGAGGACCTTGCCCTCGGCATCGACCACGATGGGCTGCACGCCGAAGAAGGGGCGGGTGGCCGAGCCGGGCTTCAGAGCGGTCGCGCCGGGCAGCGGCGTGATCAGGATGCCGCCGGTCTCGGTCTGCCACCACGTGTCCACGATGGGGCAGCGGCCGTCGCCGACGACCCGGTAATACCAGTCCCAGGCTTCCGGGTTGATCGGCTCGCCGACCGAGCCGAGCACCCGCAGCGAGGCCCGCGAGGTCTTCTTCACCGGGCCCTCGCCGCCGCCCATGAGCGAGCGGATCGCCGTCGGCGCGGTGTAGAAGATGTTGACCTTGTGCTTGTCGACGACCTCCCAGAACCGCGCGTTCGACGGGTAGGTCGGGATGCCCTCGAACATCAGCGTGGTGGCGCCGTTGGCGAGCGGCCCGTACACGATGTAGCTGTGGCCCGTGACCCAGCCGACGTCGGCGGTGCACCAGTAGACCTCGCCCTCGCGGTAATCGAAGATGTACTCGTGCGTCATCGAGGCGAAGACGAGGTAGCCTCCGGTGGTGTGGACGACGCCCTTCGGCTGGCCGGTCGAGCCCGAGGTGTAGAGGATGAAGAGCGGGTGCTCGGCCTCGACGGCCTCGGCCGGGCACTCGTCGGTCACCTGCTCGGCGGCCTCGTGGTAGTAGACGTCGCGGCCGGGCTCCATCGCGACCTCGGACCCGGTGCGGCGCACCACGATGACGTGGTCGACGATGTCCTTCCCGAGCCGCTGGATCGCGGCATCGACATTCGCCTTGAGCGGCACCTTGCGGCCGCCGCGCAGGCCCTCGTCGGCCGTGATCACGACCTTCGAGTCGCAGCCCTCGATGCGGCCGGCGAGCGAGTCCGGCGAGAACCCGCCGAAGACGATCGAGTGGATCGCGCCGAGGCGGGCGCAGGCGAGCATCGCGTAGGCCGCCTCCGGGATCATCGGCAGGTAGATGGTGACGCGGTCGCCCTTCGAGACGCCCCGGTTGCGCAGGACGTTCGCCATCCGGCAGACCTGGGCATGCAACTCCCGGTAGGTGATGTGCTTGGACTCGCCCGGATCGTCGCCTTCCCAGATGATGGCGGTCTGGTCGCCACGGGTCTCGAGATGGCGATCGATGCAGTTGTAGGCGACGTTGGTCTTGCCGTCCTCGAACCACTTGATGGAGATGTTGCCGGGCGCGAAGCTCGTATTCTTCACCTTCGTGAAGGGCGTCATCCAGTCGATGCGCTTGCCGTGCTCGCCCCAGAACGAGGCCGGGTCCGAAACCGACGCCTCGTACATTTCGAGATAACGGGCATTGTCGACATGTGCGCCCTGACGCCACGCATCACGGACCTCGACTACCTTCTCGTCCATCGTGTTTCTTCCCTGAGTGGTGCCCGATCGTATCGCGAGTGACCGCGCAGCCGAGACTTCCGAGACTTTTCTTAATCGCAGGCGCAGATCGACCGCAAGCACCGGTTCGGTGCGAACATAGGTTGAGCGCAATACAAATTCTGCTTCGCGTCACGCCGGCCCGGTGTCAAGCAACCCAAAGGACCAACCCGGATCCTCCGGCCAGCTTGTCAGCGACAGCGGCGGGTGCGCCGCGCCCGCCTCAGGCGCCCGATCAGGCGCTCTTGCCTGATCAGGTGCTCTTGCCTGATCAGGCGCTCTTGCCTGATCAGGCGCTCTTGGCTGATCAGGCGCTCTTGGCCAGGCGGGCCGGGAACAGCATCTCGACGAGCGTTCCCTCGTCCTTGCGGCTGGTGATGCGGAAGCGGCCCTGATTGGCCTCGACGAGGGCCTTCGTGAGCGGCAGGCCGAGCCCGCTCCCGCCGCCCTTGCGGGGCGCGGCCAGCGCGACCTGGCGGAACGGCTCGAGGGCCGCCTCGATCTCGTCGGCCGTCATGCCGATGCCGGTGTCGCGCACCCGCAGCGTGATCTCGCCGCGCTCCGCCACGGTGGTCGAGACGATCACCTGGCCGCCCGGCTCGGTGAACTTGATGGCGTTGGCGATGACGTTGAGGGCGGCCTGGCGCATCGAGCGCTCGTCGGCGACGAGCGTGGTGAGATCGGCCGCGAAGCTCGTGCGCACCACGATCCGGTCGCGGGCCGCCTGCGGCTGCAGGAGCGCCACGCAACCCGACACGAGGTCGTTCAGCGGCACCGGCCCGAAGGCGAGATCGAGCCGGCCCGCCTCGATGCGGGCAAGATCGACGAGATCGCTGACGAGGCCGAGGACATGCTCCCCGGATTCGTGGATGTCGCGCAGGTAGTCGCGGTAGCGGTCGTTCCCGACCGGGCCGAACTGCTCCTTCAGCATCACGTCGGCGAAGCCCAGGATGCCGTTCATCGGGGTTCGGATCTCGTGGCTGACCTTGGCGAGGAAGTCCGATTTCCAGGCCCCGGCCGCATCGGCGGCCGCGCGGGCACGCTCGACCTCGGCCGCGAGCCGCTTCATCGGCCCGAGATCGCGCAGGATCGCGACGCGCCTGCCCTCGGCGTCGGGGTGGGCGAGCTTGAGCTCGAGGGGCAGCGTGCCGCCGCGCCCGCGCACGGCCACCTCGCGGGCCGCGGGGATCCCGGTCGCCTGCAGGCTCGCCCGAACCCCCAGCGCGCTCTCGGGCTCGAACAGGGCGACGAAGCTGACGCCCACCACCTCGCGCGCCGTGCAGTCGAAGATCGCGGCGGCGGCCCGGTTCAGCGCGACCACGCGCCCGGCCGCATCCAGGGTGACGATGCCGTCGTCGAGGGCGTCGAGCGCCGAACGCGCCTCGGCCGCGTGCGCCTCGCGAAACGATCGGGCCACCCGCTCGGCGGCGAGCTGCCCGGCCGGATCGTCCGGCCGCGTCGCCCGGACGAGCAGCCCGTCGGCGGGCGAGCCCGCCCAGCGCAGGCTGAGGCGCTCGAGCTCGACCTGCCGGCTGCCGCCCTCGCGGGTCGCGAGCGCGACGGGATCGGGCAGGCGGCCGGTCGCGGCCTCGGGCGCCTCGCGGCCCTGCGGCGGCAGGCCCTTGAACAGGCCGGCGACGCCGGCGGCCGCCAGCGCCGCGAGATCGGGAAAGCCCGCGAGATCGAGAAGGTGCCGGTTGGCGTACAGGACCGCGTCGTCGCGGGTGAGCAGGAGGCCGGCCGGCAGAGCGTCGAGAATCGCGAGCGCCTCGGCCTCGTCCGGTCCCGCCGGCCGCGGCTCGGCCGGGCGGGCGGCCGGAAAGGGCGTCACGGAACCGCCGGACTGGCGCCCGCCGGCCTCCCCGTCCGGGGGGTTCTCCGGGCGCTCGTCGCCCGCGAAGCGCGCGCCGAGGGCGCGGGCGATCTCCCGGAAGGCCGCGTGCTCGGTGACCGTCAGGGCGGGATCCGGAGCAGGCCGCCCATTCTCGATCTCGGCCGCCGGCGCGGCGCTCTCGTCCGGGGGGCCGGGCGGCTCCGCCGCCGTGCTCCAGGGCCGGCCGGCCGCCGGCCCGGAACGCCCGCCCGCGGTCCAGATCCGGCCGAAACGGGCGGCCGGGACGAGGGCGGCGAGGGAGAGGGCGGCCAGGGTGAGGGCGGCGGGTGCCAGGGTCGCGATCCGGACGGGCCCGTCCTCGCCCTCGGGTTCGGACGGGTCGCTGTCGTCGGCGGGCGGCGGGTCAAGCGTTGCCATGCCCGAGGAAGTGAGGGGCGCAGCCGCTTCGGGCAATGCGGCCGTCGCGCTCGGTACGGTCACCGATCGGACGAGGCCGAATCCGCCATAGCCCAGGAACGGCTGCCCGGCCCGGCCGAGGGGGGCACCCGACAGCTCGATCCCGAGGGCGCCGGCCGGGTCGTCCGGACCGACGACGACGGGAATCGCCCGGAACGTGCCCCGCGCGGCCAGGGCCGCGAGGAGCGGCCCGGCCTCGGCGAGCGCGCCGGCGGCGTCGAGATCGGCGAAGCGCCGCCCCGCCAGGCGCGGGGCCAGCAGGGCGGCCGGGCGGCCGCCGACCTCGGTGATCACGTCGGCGGCGTCGCTGCGCCAGACGAACCGCTCGCCGACCGCGACCGGCTCGGGATCCGCGGCCTCCACGGACCGGGCCGGATCCGCGCTCGCGACGGCCGGCGCGGCGGGGAGGGCCGGCGCGGCGGCTTGGCGGCCGGGCATGGCGCGCAGGCGCGGGGGCGCCTGCGTGAGGGCGACGAGGAGCGCGGGGCGTCCGTCGGCGAGGCTGCCGCGCGCGAGCCAGCACAGGCTCGGGGGCGCGATCCGGCGCGGGTCGAACGACAGGCGCGCGAGCCGCGGCGCGTCCGCCGGCACGCCGACGCGGCCGATCTCCTCGCTCAGCCCAGCGGGCAGGGCGCCGCCCTCCGCGGGAGCGAGCGCGCGCGCGACCCCCCGCGCGGCCTCCGAGGCGTGGACGAGGCGGGTCCCGTCGCCGTCCAGGATCAGGTAGGCTCCGGCGGGCGAGGACAGGAGGGCCGCGAGGCGAGGCTCGCGCGCCCACGACCGCAGCGCGGTATCGATCGTCCTGTCGTCGCGCAAGGTCGTCGCCCCAGCCCCGTCGTCGGTCATCCGGACCTGTCCGGTTGAAAAAACTTCGTTACCACGGCCTTATTGTAGCGCCGGAAGCGTCGCGGCGCTGGACACTTCGCGGGGGCGTCACACGTTTACGTCATATCAACCTTAATGCCGCCGGCCTGGGTGGCATAGGGTTGCGGACGTGTTATTGTGCAGCGCACAACGCTGCGTCAACAGCGAGAACGAGAGGAGACGGACATGGCGAACACCCCGAATTACGAGGTTCCCGGCGAGATGCGCGACTTCGCCGAGAAGAGCGTCGACCAGGCCCGCAAGGCGTTCGACAGCTTCATCGGCGCCGCCCGCCGCACGGCCGACACCGTTCAGGGCTCGGCCGAGGCCGCCCGCACGAATGCGCAGGACCTGTCCTCCCGCGGCTTCGAATTCGCCGAGCAGAACGTGAACGCCGCCTTCGACCTCGCCCAGAAGCTGGTGCGCTCGAAGGACGTTCAGGAGGCCATGCAGCACCAGGCCGAGTTCGTGCGCACGCAGTTCGCGGCGATCCAGGCCCAGGCCAAGGAGTTCGGCGGCATTGCCCAGAGCGCGATGCAGCAGGGCGCCGAGCGCGCCAAGAGCGTGATGCAGGAGAGCGCCGACCAAGCCCGCAAGGCGATGGAGCAGGGCGCCGACGCCACCCGCCAGACCGCCCAGGACGCCGAGAACGCGACCCGCAAGGCAACCTCGTAGCGCGCAGGCCCGGCCCCGCGGCCGGGCCAGAAGTCTGCGTCGGCCCGTCCCGCCATCCCGGCAGGGCGGGCCGTCTCGTTTTCGCCCGCATTGCCGGAAATGGCAGGCGCTCGCCCGCGCCCCGCGCGGAGCGCGAGGACACCCGGAGAGGACGAAAAGCCATGCGACCCGCCACCCGCATCGGGCTCGCCGCCGCGATCATCGCCGGCGCGCTCGGATCGCACAGCGCGAGCGCGCAATATTATGAGGAGGGCTACGGCCGCCCGCCGCCGCGCCGCGGCGACTACGAGGAGCGCGCCGTGCGCCCAGGCCCGCGACGCGCCGTCGGGTACAATTGCGACGCCGTCCAGCAGGGCCTGAGCGGTCCGCAGCCCTTCTCCTGCCCGTTGCCGGGGCCGCGCCCGCTCGGCGCCCGCTGCTTCTGCGACATGCCGATCGCGTCCTTCAGCACGCCCCAGACGGCCGTCGGCCGCGTTTCGCCCTAGCATCCATGAGAAGCGCCGCGCCATCAGAGAGATGGCGCGGCGTCCTCACGGATCGAGCGAGCGAGGCCGATCGGCCTCGCCGAAGTCCGGAACTCAGTTCAGGACAACCACTTTCGCGCCGACCTTCACGCGCTCGTAGAGGTCGGTCACGTCGTCGTTCGTCATGCGGATGCAGCCCGAGGAGACGGCCTGGCCGATCGTGTCCGGCTCGTTCGAGCCGTGGATGCGGTACTCGGTGCCGCCGATATACATGGCGCGCGCGCCGAGCGGGTTCTCGATTCCGCCGGCCATGTAGCGCGGCAGGTCGGGGCGGCGGGCGAGCATGGCCGCGGGCGGCGTCCAGGACGGCCACTCGCGCTTGGCCGTCACCGTCTTGACGCCCGACCAGGTGAAGCCGGGCCGGCCAACGCCGACGCCGTAGCGGATCGCCTCGCCGTTCGGCAGCACGTAGTAGAGGCGCCGCTCGGAGGTCGACACCACGATCGTCCCGGGCTTGTAGTTGGCGTTGATCCGCACAAGCTCGCGCGGGATCGGCTGCACCTGCGCCTGCGGCGCGGCCTGCGCGCCCTGGCCATAGCCGTAACCCTGGCCGTAACCCTGGCCGTAATAGCCCTGCGAGGGCGCGCGCTGGTATCCATAGGCCTGGTCCTGGCCGGCGTAATAGTCGTCGGCGCTGCCCGCGCCGAAGGGATCATAGGACGAGGCCGCCGAGGCGGGGGCCGCCGCAAGAACACAGACACCGAGGATGCCCGCGAAAGCGCTAGCAAGGGTCTTCATGGTGGAGCCTACCTGTGCAGTAACCTTTGCTATACAAGCGTAGGCGTAGGCTGGCGGTTCCACGGCCTTGGGAAGATTTTGGCCCGGACCTGACGGATCAGCTTGACCGGTGCGCGAGCGCACCGAGACGAGCCGCCGCTCACGCCACCTCGTCCGTGTGCACGTCGAAGCGCGTGAGCTGCGTGAGGCCGAAATTCGTCGTGATAGCGACGTCGGTCGCGTCCCGCCCGCGCGCCATCAGGATGCGGCCGATGCGGGGCGTGTTGTGGCGGGCGTCGAACGTGTACCAGCGCGGCCCCTCGGGTCCCGCCAGGAAGACCTCGAACCAGGCCGAGAAATCCATCGGGTCGGGCACCGGCGGGACGCCGATGTCGCCGAGATAGCCCGTGCAGTAGCGGGCCGGGATGTTCATGCACCGGCACAGCGCCACCGCGAGGTGCGCGAAATCCCGGCACACACCGTGGCGCTGCATGAATCCGTCCCAGGCGGTGCGGGTGGCATCCGCCAGCTGGTAGTCGAAGCGGATGCGCTCGTGCACGTAGTCGACGATAGCCTGGACCCTGGCCCAGCCCTCGGGCGTGTTGCCGAACAGCGACCAGGCCGTCTCCGACAGCTTGTCGGTGTCGCAGTAGCGGCTGCCGAGCAGGAAGACGAGGACCGCGTCCGGCAGATCCTGCACCGCGATCTGCCGCGCCTCCGGCGCGACGGCGTCGGGCTTACCGGAATCCTCGATCACGAAATCGGCCGAGATGGTGAGGAGCCCCGGCGGCGTCACGATCCGGGTGCAGACGTTGTCGAAGGAATCGCGGAAGTCCCGGCTCGGGATCGGCGGGTCGAAGCGGATCGTGTGGGGGGTCAGCACGTCGTGCATCCGGGACGGATGCACGCTCAGCGCCAGGATCATCGGCGTCGCCTGCGGTGCGTTGAACGCGATGTCGAAACCGGTCCTGATCTTCATCGCGCTCGCTGCCTCTCTCGGATTCTGGGACGGACGCGTCGCGAGGATCGCGCCGGGGATCGAAGATCTGAACGGCCGAGCCGTCAACGCACGGGCAGGGTTTCGGGGCACCGCGCCTCGACCACGCCGGCTTCCGCCACGTTGGCCTTCACCACGTCGAGCTCCACCACGTCGACCTCGACGCTCATGCCGAGATCGTCGGCGGGGAAGCCGAAGAAGGAGCCGTGCAGGGGCACCGCCTGGCGGGGATCGCGCGCCACGGCCACCCGGATGAGGTCGCGGTTGCCCACGATGCCGTTGGTGGGGTCGAACTCGACCCAGCCGGCGCCCGGCAGGTAGACCTGCAGCCAAGCATGGGTCGAGCCGCCGCCGACATGGCGCTCGCGGTCCCCGCGGGGATTGTAGAGGTAGCCGGAGACGAAGCGGGCGGCCATGCCGAGCGCCCGCACGCCCTCCATCATCAGCACCGCGAAGTCGCGGCAGCTGCCGCGCTTGAGCCGGAGCGTCGCAACGGGGTCCTGCACGCCCTTCTCGCTGCGCGCGAGGTAGGTGAAGTTCCGGCGCACGCTCCGGGTCATGGCGGCGAGCAGGTCCTGGGTCGGGATTCGCCCCTCGGCCGGAACGAAGCTCCGGGCCCAATGATCGACCTCGTGGCGCGGATCGGGATACTGGCGCTCGATCGAGCGGATCAGGTCCGGCATGTCCTCGGCACCGTAGCCGAAGGGATAATGGGTCGCGTGCGGCGCCAGTGGGAAGACCGGGGCGTGCTCGGGCGTGTGCTCCAGCGTGATGCCGCAGGTGAAGCGCAGCGTGGTGCTGCGGCCCTCGAAGGTCGCGACCGCGACGCAATTGCCGAACACGTCGAAGAGCCAGCGCAGGGATTGCGGCGGCGGCTCGATGTCGAGGGTGGCCTCGATCAGGCGCTGATCGTAGCTGTCGCGCGGCCGGAACATGATGCGATGCTCGCCGAAGGCGACGGGCTGGCGGTAGCGGTAGGTCGTGACGTGATTGACGGACAGGATCGGCAAGGGGCAAGACTCCGCCGCGCGCGGGCGCAGCACCGTTGCTGAATCCCGATGCAGGGGGCCCGCGACAGGGGGGCCTGATGCAAGAGCCAGGCCCCGAGCGCCCGGCCGGCGCGGGCCGCGACGGTCGGGCTCAGGGCAGGGGCGGGTGCGGGTCGCTCGCCGCCCGCTCGGCCTCGACGAGGACGTCGAGGGCGCGCCAGGGTTTCGGGATGAAGACGGCCTGGTCCGGAACCTCCGGCCGCGACACCGAGCGGCCCGACGTGATGACGAGGCGCGCCCGCGGCCACAGGGTCGCGACCGCACGGGCGAGCTGCAGCCCATCCATCTCGCCGGCGAGGCGCACGTCGGCAAACACCAGGGCGACCTCGCCGCCGCGGGCCTGCAACACGTCGAGCGCGGCCTCGGCGCTGTCGCAGCCGACGACGCCGAGCTCGGTCTCCTCCAGCAGCGCCTCGGCGAGCGCCCGCACCTGGGGGTCGTCCTCGACGACGAGGGCGAGGCGCGGCTCCCGGGCGCAGGAGGCGTGCGGGCCGGCCGCGGCGCCGTCGGCATCCGCACCGTCGGCCTGCCGCACCTGGCGCACGAGGGCGGCGAGGTGCTCGGGAATCCCTTCCGCCACCAGGGCGTCGTAGAACGAGGCGAGGGTCTGGCCGATCTGATCGAGGGGAATGCCGGGCGTCAGCGTCTCGGCCGGCCGCGTGCCGCGGCTGCCAATAGCGGTCCCGTCATGCTTCGAGATCATCAAGAGCTGCCCCCGGACTGTTCACCGCAAGACGCGCGTTGCGCGATCACCCGTGGAAGAAAGTCGGGAATCCGTCGTGAGTTGCGCGAAGCGCGCGAAACGGCACCCTGGCGCGCTCAATCGGCGTCGGCGTAGGCCATCACGCCGGAGACCGCGCGCACGTCCCGGTAGCGCTGCCCGCGGGCGCTCATCATCGCCTCGAACTTCTCGTGCACCTGCGCGACCGAGAGGCTCGCGGCCTTGCGGCGACCGCGGCCGGCCGCGAAGAAGATGGAGCGGTTGGCACGGGCGGGGCCGGGCAGGAGCTGGGCGGCGGCGGCCTTCGGCTTGTCGACCACCTTGGCGAGGAATGCCTCGGCGTCGTCCGGGCCGAGGAAGTGGGCGAGATAGACCTCGCCCAGCGAGAGCTCGCGCCCGATCCGCAGGGCGATGCGGGCGGCATCCCGCTTCAGCATCTCGCCCGCCATCAGCGCCGAGAGATAGGGGTCGCGGCGCATCTCCAGGATGCGGGCGCGCTCGGCCGGGTCGGCCACGCTCGGCTTGTCGTTCGCGTCGTTAACGACGAGGCCCGCTTCCTGGGCAAGCCCGTATTTCGAGCCGAAATCGCGCAAGACGCCGAGCCAGGTCCGCTCGATGAACTGGTAGAGGCCGGTGGCCGAGGAGGTCTTGGCCTGCACGGCCGTGATGAAGCTCGATTCCTTGTCGGCCACGGCCATCAGCAGGACCGGGTCGGTCTGCACGGTCTGGGCCGCGCGCACGATGGTCTGGACGAGGTGGCGCCGGATCCGCATCGGGCCGAATTCGAGGATGTCGTTCGGGTCGCCGACCGCGCTCTCGGAGAGGAGGTAATCGTAGGAGACCCGGTCGACGGCGTCGGAGCCGAGCTCCGTGTCGAGGTCGTGGACCGGGGCGAAGGCCGCCGAGGCGGTGAGCACGGCGGGCGGCGGGTCGAGGACCGGCAGGGCGCTGGTCTGCACACGGGGCCGGGGCATCACGAGCTCGGTCGCGGCCTGCGCGGAGGGCACCGCCTGCTCCAGGCCGATCTTGCCCAGCTCGACGCCGGAGCCGATCAGCACGGCGCTCAAGCCCCCGGCGAGCAGCGACATCGACAGGAGCGAACGGGTCAGCGCGGGCCGGCTGCCGTGCTGGCGCCCGACCTGCGCCGTGACCGCCAGGACATCGTTGGCAGCGACGGGCCCGGCGCCGAAGCGCCCCCTGGCGGTTCCAGTCCGAAACGACCCGGCCATGCGACCCTGCATCTCTGAGACCCAGCTCCTTCACGCGCCGTTAACGACGCCGCCGAGCCCCGTTGTATCGGGACAGATGTGGCGCAAACACGGCCGAGGTTGTGGCCGGGGCGTGACAGGTGTGGGCGAAATCGCGGCACCGCGCAGGACTGCGCGAGCGTTGCAGATCGGCCACGGTTCCGAGCCCGGCGAGCGGGCCGCTGCGGCCGATCCGGCCGAGCCACGAAAAAGGGGCCGGCGATCCGCCAACCCCTCAGGTCCCGCTCGGGAAAATCGATGGTACCACCGCCCCGGCTCGAACGGGGGACCCCCAGATCCACAATCTGGTGCTCTAACCAACTGAGCTACGGCGGCACTGCGGCGGGGTGTATCGCGGGGCCGCCGGCATTTCAAGCGCCGTCTCGCGCGGGGATCTCACGGTGGACGGCCGCGCATGAGCGGCCGTAAAGGGGGCAGGTGAGCCCGTCCGTACCGAGCCCGTATCCGCTGAGGCCATGTTCTTCGATCCCGCTCTAGTACTACTGTGTCACAAGAATGGGGTGTATGAGGGGTGATCCGATCTCGTGCAGGAGCGCGGCATGGATGCCCTGAACTCTTCGTTGGCCGACCAGCCGC